>NZ_JAAGMG010000668.1 GCF_010548525.1 Streptomyces sp. SID14478 | reverse complement strand
ACTCCGTGGAGGCGGCCGCGCCGAGATTTCCGGTGCCGCCCGCCCCGGGGCCCGCCGGAGCAGCCGCGCCGGTCGTGGCGGTCGGAAAGGCCGCAAGGTCAGGGCGTGACTGGCTCGGGGCCCGACTCCGTGGAGGCGGCCGCGCCGAGATTTCCGGTGCCGCCCGCCCCGGGGCCCGCCGGAGCAGCCGCGCCGGTCGTGGCGGTCGTCTCGGGCGCCCCGGCCGATTCGTCGGCCTCGGCCGCCCCCTTGAGGAGGACCGAGAGGAGTCGTACCGCGCCGCGCTTGTGCAGCGGGTCGTTGCCGTTGCCGCACTTGGGGGACTGGATGCAGGACGGGCAACCGCCCTCGCACTCGCAGGAGGAGATGGCCTCGCGGGTCGCGGCCAGCCAGGACCGGGCCGTGTGGAAGGCACGTTCGGCGAAGCCCGCCCCGCCCGGGTGGCCGTCGTAGACGAACACGGTGGGCAGGAGCGTGTCGGGGTGGAGGGGGACGGAGACGCCGCCGATGTCCCAGCGGTCGCACGTGGCGAAGAGGGGGAGCATGCCGATCGAGGCGTGTTCGGCGGCGTGCAGGGCGCCGCCGAGGATCTCGGGCCCCACTCTGGCCGCGTCCAGCTGGTCCTCCGTGACCGTCCACCACACGGCGCGGGTGCGCAGCGTACGAGGAGGGAGGTCGAGTTTGGTCTCGCCGAGGACCTCGCCGGTGATCAGGCGGCGCCGGAGATAGCCGACGACCTGGTTGGTGACCTCGACCGAGCCGTAGCACAACCGGCCCTCGCCCCAAGGGACTTCGACGTCCGTCTCCAGGACGGAGATGGCCGTGGTGTCGCGGGCGGTGGTGGAGTACGTGGGGCTGGCGGGCGCGACCAGGGCGACGTTGTCGTCCAGGTCCAGGTCCTTGACGACGTAGGTGCGGCCCTGGTGGAGGTGGACCGCGCCGTCGTGGACCGTGGTGTGGGCCGAGGCCGCGTCGACGGTGCCCAGCAGGCGGCCGGTGCCGGCCTCGACGATCTGGACCGGGCTGCCGCCCTCGCCGCGGATGTCGGCCAGGTCGGCGGCGGACTCGCGGCGCGTCCAGTGCCAGGCCTTCGTGCCGCTGCGGCGGCGCAGCAGCTTCGCGGCCTCCAGCTGCGGGAGCAGTTCGCCGCTCGCCGGGCCGAACAGGGTGAAGTCCGGTTCCGTCAGCGGGAGTTCGGCTGCGGCGGCGCACAGGTGCGGGGCGAGGACGTACGGGTTGTCGGGGTCGAGGACCGTCGATTCGACCGGCTGGTCGAAGAGGGCCTCGGGGTGGTGGACCAGATAGGTGTCCAGCGGGTCGTCGCGGGCCACCAGCACCGCGAGGGCGCCCTGCCCGGAGCGGCCCGCGCGGCCCGCCTGTTGCCACAGGGAGGCGCGGGTGCCCGGGTAGCCGGCGATCACGACGGCGTCCAACCCCGAGACGTCGATGCCGAGTTCGAGGGCGGAGGTGGCGGCGAGGCCGAGGAGTTCGCCGGAGTGCAGGGCGGCTTCGAGGGCGCGGCGCTCCTCGGAGAGATAGCCGCCGCGGTAGGCGGCGACGCGGTGGACCAGCGAGCGGTCGACCTCGGCCAGCCGTTCCTGGGCGATCACCGAGATCAGCTCGGCGCCCCGCCGGGAGCGTACGAAGGCGACCGAGCGGACGCCCTGGACCGTGAGGTCGGTGAGCAGGTCCGCCGTCTCGGCGGTGGCGGTGCGCCGGACCGGGGCGCCCTTCTCGCCCCGCATCTCGGTGAGAGGGGGCTCCCAGAGGGCGAAGACGAGTTCGCCGCGGGGCGAGGCGTCGTCGGCGACCTCGACGACGGGCAGGCCGGTCAACCGGCGGGCCGCGACGGCCGGTTCCGCGGCCGTCGCCGAGGCCAGCAGGAAGACGGGCGACGATCCGTAGCGGGCGCACAGACGGCGCAGCCTGCGCAGGACCTGGGCGACGTGCGAGCCGAAGACGCCGCGATACGTGTGGCACTCGTCGATGACGACGTACTTGAGCGCCTTCAGGAAGGAGGACCAGCGGGCATGGGACGGCAATATGCCGCGGTGCAGCATGTCCGGGTTGGTCAGGACGTAGTTGCCGAACTGACGTACCCATTCGCGTTCCTCGAAGGGGGTGTCGCCGTCGTAGACCGCGGGACGGATCGCCGTACCCAGAGGTTGTGAAAGTTCCTTCACCGATCGGCACTGGTCCGCCGCGAGCGCCTTTGTCGGGGCGAGGTACAGGGTGGTCGCGCCGCGCCCGTTCGGCGCCTCGGATCCGTCGAGCAGCTGCGACAGGACCGGGACCAGATAGGCGAGGGACTTGCCGGAGGCCGTGCCCGTGGCGACGATCACCGATTCGCCGTCCAGGGCGTGCTCCGCCGCGCGTGCCTGGTGGGCCCAGGGGTGCTCGATGCCCGCTTCCTGCACAGCGGCGATGACCTCGGACCGGATCCGGTCCGGCCAGACTGCATGACGGCCGGGGCGAGGGGGCAAGTGCTCCGTATGAGTGATGCGCGCAGCCCTGCTCGGACCCGAGGCGAGCCGCTTCAGGACCGCCTCGGGAGAGGGTCGTGAGGCAGCGGACGCCGAGGGTCGTTCGGGTCGGTGATTCTTGGCCATCGGCACCGAGTGTGTCACTGGCGTGACGGACAATGCTTCCAAGGCGTCGTGCATGCCTGCTGGTAAGTGATTGAATGCCATCGCGGCTGGCGAACCGTCCCGGGGGATCAAGCCGAGGTATCCCCGAGGGGCGACCGCTCGATAGCAAGGTGCTGGAGGATCCGTGGACCTGTCCCTGTCGACCCGTACCGTCGGCGATCGTACGGTCGTCGAGGTCGGTGGCGAAATCGATGTATATACCGCGCCCAAGCTGCGCGAGCAGCTGGTCGAGCTGGTGAACGACGGCAGTTTCCACCTTGTCGTCGACATGGAGGGCGTGGACTTCCTCGACTCCACCGGGCTCGGCGTGCTGGTCGGCGGCCTCAAGCGTGTGCGGGCCCACGAGGGCTCGCTGCGCCTGGTCTGCAACCAGGAGCGCATTCTCAAGATCTTCCGGATCACGGGACTCACCAAGGTGTTCCCGATCCACACCTCGGTCGAGGAAGCCGTCGCGGCGACCGACTGACCCGGGTGATCCGGTAGAGACAAGGGGATCGGGCGGCTTTGGCCGGCCCGGTCCCCGAGAGCACGCCCGTACGTCCTGAGGGGGATGCATGGCCACCGTCGAACTCCGCTTCAGCCCTCTGCCCGAGCACGTCCGCACGGCCCGCCTCGTGGCGGCCGCGGTGGCGCGCAGGGCCGGCGTGGACGAGGCCGTGCTCGATGAGGTCAGGCTCGCCGTCGGTGAGGCCTGCACCCGCGCGGTGGGGCTGCACCAGAGCAGTGGTGTCCTGGCGCCGGTGCGCGTGGCGCTGATCGAGGAGGAGAAGCAGTTCTCCATCGAGGTCGGCGACGAGGCCCCGAGGGCGCCGCACTCCCCTGACACACCCGGCGGTGGTGCCGGCGGCTCCGCCGACGACCTAGAGGCGGAGGGCGAGGACGAGATGGGTCTCGCCGTCATCAGTGGTCTCGTGGACGACGTCGAGGTCACCGCGGACGAGAACGGCGGTCTTCTTCGGATGACCTGGCCGACCCCACCGGCCCCGCTGCTGCCGTAACGCCTGCGTAGCGTCCGCTCTTTTCGATCTCCCTTATCGATCTTTTCCTGACCCTGTCACCCCCGTGGTGAACAGGGTCTTTTTCTGTTTTTCCTAGATCGGTAATCAGTGACGATCATCGATAATGCCCAGAGGGCATTATCGGGCTTCTCCGGTGCTCATGTCGGTGACGAAGAACAATTCCGTTTGCGGCGCACTGTTTTGATCAGGTTCCGCTCCCTACAATCCGTCCACGTCTTGAGCTCAGTCCAAGCGTCAAGGAGGACGAATGGCGGAGCCCTCTACCCCCTCTCACCTCGCAGCCGCAGTTCTGACGGACGACAACCGTCTGATCGTCGTCGTCATCGCCGTCGTCGCACTCGCGGCGCTCGCCGTGGCCGGAGTCCTGGTGCGCCAGGTGCTCGCGGCAGGCGAGGGCACGGATTCCATGAAGAAGATCGCGGCCGCGGTCCAAGAAGGCGCGAAAGCGTATCTCGGACGGCAGTTGCGCACCCTCGGCGTATTCGCCGTCGTGGTGTTTTTCCTGCTCATGCTGCTTCCCGCGGACGATTGGAATCAGCGCGCCGGGCGTTCGATCTTCTTCTTGATCGGAGCGGTGTTCTCGGCGGTCACCGGCTATATCGGAATGTGGCTCGCGGTGCGCAGCAATGTGCGAGTGGCCGCCGCGGCCAGGGAAGCGACACCCGCGGAAGGCGAACCCGAAAAGGATCTCACTTCCGTCTCGCACCACGCCATGAAGATCGCTTTCCGTACGGGCGGCGTCGTCGGCATGTTCACGGTGGGCCTCGGTCTGCTCGGCGCCTCCGTCGTCGTGCTCGTCTACGCGGCCGACGCGCCCAAGGTCCTGGAGGGTTTCGGGCTCGGGGCCGCGCTGATCGCCATGTTCATGCGTGTCGGAGGCGGCATCTTCACCAAGGCCGCCGACGTCGGCGCCGACCTGGTCGGCAAGGTCGAGAAGGGCATTCCGGAGGACGATCCGCGCAATGCCGCGACCATCGCCGACAACGTGGGCGACAACGTCGGAGACTGCGCGGGGATGGCAGCCGACCTCTTCGAGTCGTACGCCGTCACGCTGGTCGCCGCGCTGATCCTCGGCAAGGCGGCGTTCGGTGACTCCGGGCTCGCGTTCCCGCTGATCGTGCCCGCGATCGGCGTCATCACGGCGATGATCGGCATCTTCGCGGTCGCGCCCCGCAGGTCCGACCGCTCCGGGATGAGCGCCATCAACCGCGGGTTCTTCATCTCCGCGGTGATCTCGCTGGTCCTCGTGGCCGTGGCCGTCTACACGTACCTGCCGGGCAAGTACAGCGACCTGGACGGGGTCACCGACGCGGCGATCCGCTCCCACAACGGTGATCCGCGGATCCTCGCGGTCGTCGCCGTGGCGATCGGCATCGTCCTCGCCGCGCTGATCCAGCAGCTCACCGGCTACTTCACCGAGACGACCCGGCGCCCGGTCAGGGACATCGGCAAGACGTCGCTGACCGGACCGGCGACCGTGGTGCTCGCGGGCATCTCCCTCGGCCTCGAATCGGCCGTCTACACGGCGGTGTTGATCGGGCTGGGCGTGTACGGGGCGTTCCTGCTCGGCGGCACGTCGATCATGCTCGCGCTTTTCGCGGTCGCACTGGCCGGCACCGGGCTGCTCACCACCGTCGGTGTCATCGTCGCCATGGACACCTTCGGCCCGGTCTCCGACAACGCGCAGGGCATCGCCGAGATGTCCGGCGACGTACAGGGCGCGGGCGCACAGGTGCTCACCGACCTGGACGCCGTCGGCAACACCACGAAGGCCATCACCAAGGGGATCGCCATCGCCACGGCCGTGCTCGCGGCCGCGGCGCTCTTCGGCTCGTACCGTGACGCGATCCTCACGGCGGCGAGCGACGTCGGGGAGAAGGTCGGCGACGGCGGGCCGATGAACCTGGTGATGGACATCTCGCAGCCCAACAACCTGGTGGGGCTCATCGCCGGAGCCGCGGTGGTGTTCCTCTTCTCCGGGCTCGCGATCAACGCCGTGTCCCGGTCGGCGGGTTCGGTGGTGTACGAGGTGCGCCGGCAGTTCCGCGAGCACCCCGGGATCATGGACTACACGGAGGAGCCGGAGTACGGCCGCGTCGTCGACATCTGCACGAAGGACGCGCTCAGGGAGCTGGCCACGCCCGGGCTGCTCGCGGTCATGGCGCCGATCGCCATCGGCTTCACGCTCGGAGTGGGCGCGCTCGGCGCCTACCTCGCCGGGGCCATCGGCACCGGCACCCTGATGGCGGTCTTCCTCGCCAACTCCGGCGGCGCGTGGGACAACGCGAAGAAGCTCGTCGAGGACGGGCACCACGGCGGGAAGGGCAGCGAGGCGCATGCCGCCACCGTCATCGGTGACACGGTCGGCGACCCGTTCAAGGACACCGCAGGGCCCGCCATCAACCCGCTGCTGAAGGTGATGAACCTCGTCGCGCTGCTCATCGCGCCCGCGGTGGTCAAGTTCAGCTACGGGGACGACGCGAGCGTGGCCGTGCGGGTCGTGGTCGCCGTCGTCTCGCTCGGCGTCATCATCGGCGCGGTGTACGTCTCCAAGAGGCGCGGCATCGCGGTCGGCGACGACGAGGACGACGACGAGCAGAAGCCGGGAAGGGTGCCGAAGCCGGCGGATCCGGCGGTGGAACCCTCCCGTACGTAGGTCCGGAACAGGTCCGATAGGTCCCTGAGTCCCCGAAGGACAGGACCAAGGTCCCAACAGGTGGGCGGGCAGCGACTCTTGACGAGCTGTCCGCCCACCGGCGCGTTCGCCCCGGTGCCGACCGCGACACACCTGTGGCGGCCGAACTTCTCTGGGATTTCTGCGTACTTCTTCCGTGAGCCTTCTCTCCCTTGGTGCAAATGGCTGCTAAAGGTCAATAAAGCGGTCCTTTCGGACGCCCGAGGTGCGATTGTCGTGTGCTCGGCGTGTAAGTTCCGGGGCCGAGAGCCATGGAAGGGACCGATCCGGTGAACAAGAAGCTTGCAGCCGCACTGTCCGGCGGTGCGGTACTGGTACTGGCGTTGTCGGGCTGCAGTGACGACAGCAACGACAAGCTGGACTCCTGGGCCAAGCAGGTCTGCGACGCGGTCCAGCCGCAGGCGAAGAAGATCGAGCAGGCCAACGCGGCGATCCAGAAGGAGACCTCGGACAACAGCTCGCCGGCCGACGTCCAGAAGACGGACTCCAAGGCGTTCCAGGACATGTCCGACGCGTACAAGGCGATCGGCGACGCCGTCGACAGCGCGGGCGCCCCGGACGTCGACGACGGCAAGACCAAGCAGCAGAACGCCGTCACGGAGCTGGACAAGATCTCGACGTCGTACGCCGGCCTGAAGAAGCAGGTCGACAAGCTCGACACCGACGACCAGGCGAAGTTCGCCGAAGGTCTCAAGGGCATCGCGGGCGAGCTGGACAAGCTGAGCCAGAGCGGGAGCGACGCCCTGAAGAACCTGGAGGAGGGCGACGTGGGCAAGGCGATGGCCAAGCAGGAGAGCTGCAAGAGCGCTTCCGCCACGCCGTCGGCCTCGTAGGCACGACCTCTCTTCTCGGCGCCCTCGGGGCCGCGGTTCCTCCGCGGCCCCGAGGGCGCCGTCGTTCCGCCGGAACCCCGGGCCCGGCACCCGGCACCCCCGCACCCGGCCGCGCGCCGGAGGGGTCGCTGCCCACCTGTTCCGCCGTGCGGAATGCCTGCCCACAGCGGGTAACAATGGGGGTGTGAGTTCTACTGCCGCCGCCCTGCCCACCGCTGACCGCCACGACGTCGCCGCCGCGTTGCGCGACGCCCTGCTCCGCGCCGAGTTCACCTCCGACGGACTGCTCGACCTGCTCGGGGCGCCCGCCTACGCGGCGCTCGCGCGCAGCGAGACCGTGCCCGCGCTGCGCGCCACCCGGGGCGACTCCCCGCTGGAGACGCTCGTCCGGCTCTTCCTGCTGCAGCAGCCCGTGCCGCGCGCCCGTCTCGCCGAGGTGCTGCCGCTGGACGCGTGCCTGGACGGCGGCTGGCTGCGGCCGAGCGGCGACGAGGTGGCCGCGGTCGTGGACGTACGCCCGTACGGCGGGCCCGACGGCGAGGACTGGTACATCGTCTCCGACCTCGGGTGCGCGGTCGGCGGCGCCGGCGGCATCGGCAGCCGCGAGGAGGGCGTCGTGCTCGGGGTCGGCGGGGCGTCCATGACGCTCGCCGGGATCACCGTCCGCACGCCGGTCGCCTCGGCGCTCGACCTCGGCACCGGCTCCGGGATCCAGGCCCTGCACGCGGCGCAGCACGCCACGCAGGTCACCGCGACCGACCTCAACTCCCGCGCCCTGCACATCACCGCGCTGACGCTCGCACTGTCCGGGGTGCGCGCCGCTGACCTGCGCGAGGGCTCGCTGTACGAACCGGTGGGCGAGGCGACGTACGACCTGATCGTGTCGAACCCGCCCTTCGTGATCTCGCCGGGTGCGCGCCTGACGTACCGGGACGGCGGCATGGGCGGGGACGATCTGTGCCGCACGCTCGTTCAGGGAGCGGGGGAGCACCTGAACGAGGGGGGTTACGCGCAGTTCCTCGCCAACTGGCAGCACGTGGACGGGGAGGAGTGGACCGAGCGGCTGCGCTCGTGGGTGCCGCGCGGCTGCGACGCCTGGATCGTGCAGCGCGAGGTGCAGGACGTCACGCAGTACGCCGAGCTGTGGCTGCGCGACGCCGGTGACCACCGCACGGACCCGGCCGAGTACGCGGCCCGGTACGACGCGTGGCTCGACGAGTTCGAGGCGCACAAGGTGAGGTCCGTCGGCTTCGGCTGGATCACGCTCCGCAAGGCGGCCGCCGCGCACGCCGAGCCGTCGGTCGTCGTCGAGGAATGGCCGCACCCCGTCGAGCAGCCGCTCGGGGAAGCGGTGCGGGCGCACTTCGCACGGGTCGACTGGTTGCGCACGCACGACGACGCGGCGCTGCTGGAGGCGTCGTTCCGCCTCTCCGGGGAGGTCGTGCAGGAGCAGGTCGGCCTGCCGGGCGCCGAGGACCCCGAGCACGTCGTGCTGCGCCAGGGGCGCGGCATGCGCCGGGCGACGAAGGTGGACACGGTCGGCGCCGGGTTCGCGGGCGTCTGCGACGGGACGCTGAGCGCCGGGCGGATCCTGGACGCCATCGCGCAACTCATGGGCGAGGAGCCGGTGTTGCTGCGCGACCGCACCCCGGCGCAGATCCGCACGCTCGTCGAGCAGGGCTTCCTGGAGCCCGTCGCGGACACCGCCGGATAGCTGCTCTTCGCCTTGCGGCGCCCCGGAGTTCACCCGGGGTTCCCCCGCCCCTGCCAGCGTCACCGCCTGGGCGGTCGAAGCGTCCCTGAGGGCGGTCGGGAGGCAAGGCGATGGAGAGTGCACCTGCGGTCTTCGCGGGCACGGTGTTCGCGTTGTTCGGCGCGGGACTCGTGGTGTGGACGGGGGCGCGCACGGCGCACCGGCAGCCGGTGGCGCACGGCGCACGCCCGGTGGCGTCGGCGGTGCTCGCCGGGTCGGCCGGGGTGGTCTGTCTGGCGCTCGCGGTGTGGTGTTTCGGCCAGGTGTGACGCGCGTTCAGCACCCGGTGCGCGTACGGCGGTACGCGTGCGCAAGGGTGCCCGCGGTGGTGACGGCGATGCCCGCCCCGGAACGTTCCGGGGCGGGCATCGGTGTGTCGCGGGAGGGCGGGACTCAGCCGCGCAGCACGCGACCCTGGCTGTCGGTGCGGTCGTTGCTCGTCCAGAACAGGATCGCGTCGATCAGGGCCCAGATGCCGAGGCCACCGCAGGTGAACAGCTGGGCGAGGGCGACACCGGTGTTGCCGACGTAGAAGCGGCCGATGCCGAGGTAGCCCAGGAAGAACTGCAGGATGCCCGCGACGACCTTCGACTTCTCGGAGTACGGGCGGCCCTGCGGGTCGTAGCCGAACGGGGCGTTGGGGTCGGCGGCGCCGGGCTGAGCGGGGTAGGACATGGCGGATTGCTCCTCGGGGACGGGAAGCGGGCGCGGTGGGGCCACGCACCTGAGCGGATGTATGAGGCGGACGCGCCGGCGGGGGACATGGCGTGGCCTCGGAAAACCCAAAGTTAAAGCAGAGGTCAACGGGACGGCAGGTCTGGCCCGGATCGTGGCGGGTTTGTGACCTGTGCGCCGTCTGTACTGGTTGACGGTCCGTCAGGCGACGTTGCGCGCAACCGTCCAGGCGACCGCGACGAGCAGGATCGCCGCCTGCGTACGCCGGGTGAACGACGGGCGCCAGCGGCGCCCGCGCAGGCCCTCGAAGGCCCAACGGCCGAGCAGCGCCAGGGCGAACGGCGCGCTCAGCAGCAGCGCGCGGTTGTCGTGCCAGGCCGCGGCGAACTGGCCGTGCAGCAGGTCGTACACCATGCGCGTCCCGCCGCAGGCCGGGCAGAGCAGCCCGGTGACGAGACGGAAGGGGCAGCGCGGCAGCCAGTGGCCCGGCTCGTGCGGGTCGGTGCCGTACAGATAGAGAGTGCCCGCGAGCCCGGCGGCCAGTACCCCGATGGGTGCCGCCGCCGGGTGCCGCAGAGCGGGCGGCAGGCGGTCAGCCGCGCAGGACACGGCCGTTGGCGTCCGTGGTGTTGTTGCTGGTCAGCAGGATGATTCCGTCGATCAGCGCCCAGATGCCGAAGCCACCGCAGGTGAACAGCTGGGCGAGGCCCATGCCGACGTTGCCGATGTAGAAGCGGCCGACGCCGAGGTAGCCCAGGAAGAGCTGCAGGACGCCTGCGACGATCTTCGACTTGTCGGAGTACGGGCGGCCGTAGGGGTCGTAGCCGTAGGGAGCGTTCGGGTCGTAGCCCATCGGCATGCCGGGCTGGGGCGGGTAGCCGCCGGGGGCGCCGCCGGGGTACCCGTAACCGGGCTGCTGCGCGCCCTGCTGCGGGTAGCCGTACCCCGGCGCGCCCTGCTGCTGGCCGTAAGGGTCCTGCGGCGGCTGCTGGCCGTACGGGTTCGGGTCCTGCGGGGGCTGCTGGCCGTAGGGGTTGCTGTCGGACATCGGGTACTCCTGGATGGGGATGCCGTCGGGGACGTGCCGGAGGCTCCCCTTGGGCTCCCCCAGCCTTCCGCCATCTTGTCAGGGCCGGATAAGGGTGGGGAGCGAGGGCGACGAACAGCAGCCCAATCGGAACGCTCGTGACAGGAACGTGGCACACACAGTGATTCCCGCGGTACCCGGAGGCGAGGCGTCCGCTCCCCGGTCCGGGGGCAGGATCACGAGGAGTCGGGTTACCGTTCCGAGTGGCTGCTGCGTGCTTTTCCCGTTTGACACACCGGCGGGAGGTACCGTCACACTCCGCAGCAGTGCTGTACCGAAGCAGAGATACGGCCCCGAACCCCGACCGGAGAGAAGAGCGAAGTTGTCCCCGACCAGCGAGACCGCACAGGGCGGCCGCCGACTCGTCATCGTCGAGTCGCCCGCCAAGGCGAAGACGATCAAGGGCTATCTCGGCCCTGGGTACGTCGTCGAAGCGAGCGTCGGGCACATCCGCGACCTCCCCAGCGGCGCGGCCGAGGTCCCCGAGAAGTACACGGGTGAGGTCCGCCGCCTCGGCGTCGACGTCGAGCACGACTTCCAGCCCATCTATGTCGTCAACGCCGACAAGAAGGCGCAGGTCAAGAAGCTCAAGGACCTGCTGAAGGACTCCGACGAACTCTTCCTGGCCACCGATGAGGACCGCGAGGGCGAAGCCATCGCGTGGCACCTCCTGGAGGTCCTGAAGCCCAAGGTCCCCGTCCACCGGATGGTCTTCCACGAGATCACCAAGGACGCGATCCGCGCCGCCGTCGCCAACCCGCGCGAGCTCAACACGCGCATGGTCGACGCCCAGGAGACCCGCCGCATCCTCGACCGCCTCTACGGCTACGAGGTCTCGCCGGTCCTGTGGAAGAAGGTCATGCCGCGTCTGTCGGCCGGCCGCGTCCAGTCGGTCGCCACCCGCCTCGTCGTCGAGCGGGAGCGCGAGCGCATCGCCTTCCGCTCCGCCGAGTACTGGGACCTGACCGGCACCTTCGCGACGGGCCGCGCCGGCGACCCGTCCGACCCGTCCTCCCTGGTCGCCCGCCTGTCCGCGGTCGACGGCAAGCGCATCGCGCAGGGCCGCGACTTCGACTCGCTCGGCCAGATCAAGGGCGGCAACTCGGCGAACACCCTGCACCTGGACGAGGCGAACGCGCGAGCGCTCGCCGCCGCCCTCCAGGACACGTCGTTCGCCGTCCGCTCGGTCGAGTCCAAGCCGTACCGCCGCTCGCCGTATGCGCCGTTCCGTACGACGACGATGCAGCAGGAGGCCTCGCGCAAGCTGGGCTTCGGTGCGAAGGCGACCATGCAGGTGGCCCAGAAGCTGTACGAGAACGGCTTCATCACCTATATGCGTACGGACTCCACGACCCTCTCGGACACGGCGGTCTCCGCCGCCCGTGCCCAGGTCACGCAGCTGTACGGCGCCGACTACCTGCCGGACAAGCCGCGCACGTACGCGGGCAAGGTCAAGAACGCGCAGGAGGCGCACGAGGCGATCCGTCCCTCGGGCGACCGCTTCCGCACGCCCGCCGAGACCGGCCTGACCGGCGACCAGTTCCGTCTCTACGAGCTCATCTGGAAGCGCACCGTCGCCTCCCAGATGAAGGACGCGGTCGGCAACAGCGTCACCGTCAAGATCGCGGGCACCTCCGCCGACGGCCGCGACGCCGAGTTCAGCGCGTCCGGCAAGACCATCACCTTCCACGGCTTCCTCAAGGCCTACGTCGAGGGCGCGGACGACCCGAACGCGGAACTGGACGACCGCGAGCGCCGGCTGCCGCAGGTCTCCGAGGGCGACGCGCTGTCCGCCGAGGAGATCTCGGTCGACGGCCACGCGACCAAGCCGCCGGCCCGCTACACCGAGGCCTCGCTGGTCAAGGAGCTGGAAGAGCGCGAGATCGGCCGCCCGTCGACGTACGCGTCGATCATCGGCACGATCCTCGACCGCGGCTACGTCTTCAAGAAGGGGACGGCACTCGTGCCCTCCTTCTTGTCGTTCGCCGTCGTCAACCTCCTGGAGAAGCACTTCGGGCGGCTCGTCGACTACAGCTTCACCGCGTCCATGGAGGACGACCTCGACCGCATCGCGCGGGGCGAGGCGCAGGCCGTGCCGTGGCTGAGGCGCTTCTACTTCGGCGAGGGCGACGGCTCCGGCGGCGCCGCCGACGCGGGCAACGGTGACGGTGATCACCTCGGCGGCCTCAAGGAGCTCGTCACCGACCTGGGCGCGATCGACGCCCGCGAGGTGTCCTCCTTCCCGGTCGGCAGCGACATCGTGCTGCGCGTCGGGCGCTACGGCCCCTACGTCGAGCGCGGCGAGCGCGACTCCGAGAACCACCAGCGCGCCGACGTCCCCGAGGACCTGGCGCCGGACGAGCTCTCGGTCGAGTACGCCGAGGAACTGCTCGCCAAGCCGAGCGGCGACTTCGAGCTGGGCACCGACCCGGCCACCGGCCGCCAGATCATCGCCAAGGACGGGCGCTACGGGCCGTACGTCACCGAGGTGCTCCCCGAGGGCACCCCGAAGACCGGCAAGAACGCCGTCAAGCCGCGTACCGCCTCGCTCTTCAAGACCATGTCGCTCGACACGGTGACGCTGGACGACGCCCTGAAGCTGATGTCGCTGCCGCGCGTGGTGGGCGCCGACGCCGAGGGCGTCGAGATCACCGCGCAGAACGGCCGGTACGGCCCGTACCTGAAGAAGGGCACGGACTCCCGGTCGCTGACGGCCGAGGAGCAGCTCTTCACCATCACGCTGGAAGAGGCGCTGGAGATCTACTCCCAGCCCAAGCAGCGCGGGCGCGCGGCCGCCAAGCCGCCGCTGAAGGAGCTGGGCACCGACCCGGTCAGCGAGAAGCCCGTCGTCGTGAAGGACGGCCGCTTCGGCGCGTACGTCACCGACGGCGAGACCAACGCGACGCTGCGGGCGGCCGACTCCGTCGAGGACATCACGCCGGAGCGCGGGTACGAGCTCCTCGCGGAGAAGCGGGCCAAGGGCCCGGCCAAGAAGACCGCGAAGAAGGCCGCGGCCAAGAAGGCACCCGCCAAGAAGACGGCAGCGAAGAAGACCGCCGCCAAGAAGACGGCTGCCAAGACGACCACCGCGAAGAAGACCGCCGCCAAGAAGGCACCCGCCAAGAAGACGGCGGCTCCGGCGGAGCAGTAGGAGTACGCGGGCCGCCTACATGTAGGCGGTTTGTGGCTTACGTAGACGGGCGCTTCCAGGGATCGGTCCCCGGAAGCGCCCGTTTGTTCGGACGCGCCTTCGATGTGCGGGTGGCGCCCGATAGGCTGGACGAATGACCCGTGCCGAGCAGCCAACGGCCCCCCACACGGCCCCAGACGACGCCCTGGTAGCGGACTCCCGAGAGCGCGCCGTGCGCGCGCTGTTGCGTGTACCTCAGTTGAAGCGACTGTGGTCCGCGCAGCTCGTCGGCGGAGTAGGTGATGTGCTCGGGCTGCTTGTGCTCGTGGTGCTCGCGCTGCAGGCGGCCATCTCCGAGGGTTCGTTCGGCGGTGGGTACCGGGGCGTGGCCGTCGCGGTCGCCGTCGTGTTCGGGGCGCGCATCCTGTCGACGCTGCTGTTCGGCGCCGTCCTGCTCGGACCGCTGACCTCGCTGACCGCACCGGGCGGGCCCCTCGACCGGCGCTGGACCATGGTCGGCGCCGACGGACTGCGGGCCGCGCTGCTCATCGTCGCCCCGCTGTGGATCGACTGGACTCCGGACAACGCGCTGGCGCTGATCCTCGTCACGGCCTTCGTCATCGGGGTCGCCGAGCGGTTCTGGACCGTCGCCAAGGAGAGCGCGGCGCCCGCGCTGCTGCCCGCGCCGCCCCTGGAGGGCGCGGCCGTGCGGCCGCTGCCGGACCACATGGACGCGCTGCGGCGGCTGTCGCTGCGCACCGGATTCGTCGCGATCCCGCTGGCCGCGACCGTGCTCGTGGCCGTGACGCTGGTGCAGAACCTGATCGGGGCGGGCGTCGACTGGTTCGCGCTGCACCAGGTCGCCCTGTCGTCGTACGTGGGCGCCGGGCTCTTCGCCGCGTCGCTGTCTGTCGTCTTCTTCCTCGAACTTCCGGCCACGCAGACCCCGCGCACGCGCTCGCCGCTCGAAGGACTGCGCCGCCCCAAGACCGGCAGCGGAGTCGACAAGGGCCGCACCGGCGCGATCCCGCTGCTCGTGCTCGCCTGCGGCGCCGTCGCCGGGGCCGTCTCGGCAGCCGTCGCCGTGTCCGTGCTGCAGGCCAAGGACCTGGGCGGCGGACCGGTCACGTTCGGGCTGCTCGTGCTCGGCCTGACCGGCGGCACCGTGATCGGGATCCGGTGCGCGCCCACCGTTCTGCCGGCCCTGTCGCGCCGCCGGCTGCTCGCGCTCGTCCTCGCGCTGACCGGCATCGCACTGCTGGCCGCCGGGCTCGTCCCGGACGTGACCAGCGTGATCCTGCTCGTCACGCTGGCCGGGGTCGCCGCCGGCGTCGCCGCCAACACCGGGCACGCGCTGCTGGACCAGGAGACCGAGGAGTACCGGCGGGCCCGCACCACCGAACACCTGCAGGCCGTCGCCCGCGTCGGCGTCGCGCTCGGCGCCCTGCTCGCGCCGTTGCTCGCCGCGCTGATCGGGCCGCACCGCCTGGAGAACGGCAAGTTCGTGTTCGCCCACGGAGGCGCCGCGTTCACGCTGATGCTGGTCGGCGCGCTGCTGCTGCCCGTCGCCGCGCTCGTCCTCGCCAAGGCCGACGACCGCAGCGGCGTACCCCTGCGGCACGACCTGAAGGACGCCCTGCTCGGCGGGAACGACCCGGCGCAGGCCCCGGCCACGACCGGCTTCTTCATCGCCCTGGAGGGCGGTGACGGCGCCGGCAAGTCGACGCAGGCCGAAGCGCTGGCCGAGTGGATCCGCGGCAAGGGGCACGAGGTCGTCGTCACGCGCGAGCCCGGGGCGACCCCGGTCGGCAAGCGGCTGCGCTCGATCCTGCTCGACGTGTCGAGCGCCGGTCTGTCGCACCGCGCCGAGGCGCTGCTGTACGCGGCCGACCGCGCCGAGCACGTCGACACCGTCGTACGGCCCGCCCTGGAGCGCGGCGCCGTCGTCATCTCCGACCGCTACATCGACTCGTCCGTCGCCTACCAGGGCGCGGGCCGCGACCTGTCGCCGGTCGAGGTCTCCCGGATCAACCGCTGGGCCACCAGCGGCCTCGTACCGCACCTGACGGTCCTCCTCGACGTCGACCCCGAGGCCGCGCGCGAGCGGTTCACCGAGGCGCCGGACCGGCTGGAGTCGGAGCCGATGGAGTTCCACGCGCGCGTGCGCGCCGGTTTCCTGACGCTGGCCGCGGGCGACCCCGGCCGCTACCTCGTCGTCGACGCGGGCCAGGAGCCGGAGGCGGTCACCACCGTCGTACGGCACCGTCTCGACGTACTTCTTCCGCTCTCCGAAGCCGAGATCAAGGCGCAGGAGGAGGCCCGCAAGGCCGCGGAGGAAGAAGCCCGGCGCAAGGCCGAGGAAGAGGCGCGGCGCAAGGCCGAGGAGGAGCGGGTCGAGCGCGAGCGCCAGGAGCAGATCGCCAAACTCCGCGCCGAGGAGGAGGAGCGCAAGCGCCGCGAGCTGGAGGAAGCGCAGCGCATCGAGGCCGAGCGGCAGGCCGAGGAGGCCCGCCAGCGTGCCGAGGAGGCGCGTAAGAAGGCCGAGATCGAGCAGGCCCGGTTGCTCGCCGAGGAGCGGCAGCGCGCCGTCGAGGAAGAGCGTCGCCGCAAACAGGCCGAGGAGGAGGCGCGGCTGCGCGCCGAGGCCGAGGAACGGCGCGTGGAGAAGCAGCGCAAGGCCGAGGAGGCGTTGCTGCGTGCCGAGGAGGCACGGCGGCTCGCGGCCGCCGCCTCCCAGGCCGCGCAAGCGGCGCAGACGGCGCGGGCCGCGACGTCTTCCGCGGCTTCCCCTGCTGCTTCGGCGCCCCCCGCACCGGACAACGAGACGACGCTGGCGACGCCGATCGTGCGCCCCGAGCCGTCGCCGGCCGACGAGACCGCGGTCCTGCCGCCGGTCCGGGACGCCGACGAGACCGCGGTGCTGCCGCCGGTCCGGGACGCAGAGGAGACCGCGGTGCTGCCGCCCGTACGGGACGCGGAGGAGACGGCGCAGCTGCCGCGTCCGCCGGCCGGTGCCGCGGACGAGACGGCCGTGCTTCCGCAGGTTCCGGACAACAGGACCGACAGCAGGACCGACAGCAGGACCGAAGGGCGGTCCGAGGGGCGGTCCCAGGGTCGGTCGGAGGGCCGGTCCGAGGACAAGGTGCCGCCGGGGTACTTCCGCGACGAGCGGTCCGCGCCCCAGGACAGCGCGGCCGACCGTACGGCGGAGCTGCCGCAGGTCGACGAGGAGGGCCGGCCGCGGCGCCGCCCCCGCCCGGACTGGGCGGAGGAGACGCCGCTGGACGATCTGCCGTCGCTGGCCGACGAATTGCTGGGCGGCCAGGACGACGACGAGGGCGACGGCCGGCGCCGGTCCTAGAACGTCCCGGGGCGGTCAGGACTGTCAGGGCGTCCCAGTGCGGCTGGGGCGTCCTGGGGTCGGACGGCAGCCGGGCGCCGGACAGGCCTCAGGGGGCGAGGCGCAGCTCCACCCAGTCGACGGTGTCGCCGTCGAGGCGGTAGCGGTCGACCTCGACCGTGAACCCGGTGCGCCGGGCGAAGCTCAGGCCCGCCGTGTTCGAGGTGAGCACGACCGTCTCGATCTCCCGGGCCCCCAGGGCGCGGGCCGCGGCGAGGCCCCGCTCGTACAGGACCGTGCCGAAGCCGCGCCCGCGGTGGGCCGCCAGGACCCGCGAGATGACCATGCCCACGCCGTCGTCCTTCGGGGTGCGCACGGTAGAGCAGCCCACGAGGACGTCCCCGGCGTAGGCGACCTCCAGGACGTTGCGCCCGGCACGCTCGCGGACGTCGTCGGCGGACAGCCGCGCGGAGTCGACCGGCACGACCGTGTTGTGCACGTGCTGCCAGTCGTTGACGAGCGCGGCGGGAGAGTCACTGGTCAGAGGCTCGATGCGCAGCTGGGTACGCGGGTCGGTAGGTGCGTCGGTACGCGGGCCGGTACGTGAATCGGTATGCGGGTCTGGAAGCGGATCGGTACGTGAATCGGTCATCGCCGTATCCAACGATGTCAGTGGGGCCCGGCACAATGGCGGGAGCTTGAGAAAGGGCGGTGTCCGCATGGCCGTATGGGACGACCTGGTCGGTCAGGAGCGCGTGGTCGAGACGCTGAGTGCGGCCGCGCGGGACGCGGACGCCCTGGTGACCTCCGCCGGGGCCGGCACCCCGCCGTCCGCGGCGTCGAGCATGACGCACGCCTGGCTGTTCACGGGGCCGCCCGGAGCGGGCCGGGTCACCGCGGCGCGGGCCTTCGCGGCC
>NZ_JAAGMG010000628.1 GCF_010548525.1 Streptomyces sp. SID14478 | reverse complement strand
GCGCCGCGGTCGGCGCCCGACGAACTGCGGTGCGGCGCGGCCGACTTGGGCTGCACCGGCGCGGGCTGCACGGACCTCGGCTTCACGGGCTTGTGCTTCGGCTGCGCGGCCGACGGCGCGTTGCCGTACGCACCGGCCCGTGCCGCGCAGGTGGGCCAGGCTCCCCAGCCCTGCGCGCCCTGCACCTTGGTGGCCACGGCGATCTGCTGTGCCCTCGACGCCCGGTCGGCCGTCGCGGCGTAGGCCCCTCCGCCGTACGCACGCCATGTCCCGGCGGAGAACTGGAGCCCGCCGTAGTAGCCGTTACCGGTGTTGGTGTGCCAGTTGCCGCCGCTCTCGCAGCGGGCGATGCGGTCCCAGACGTCCGCTCCCGCCGCCTGGGAGGAGCCGGCGGAGGCGAAGAGGCCGAGGGGGGCGAGCAGAGCCGCCCCGGTGATCAACGCTGTCGTGCGAGCCGTACGTATCGGCACGGACATGAGATTCCCTCTCGTGGAGCTCTCGTGGACTGTGCTCGTGAACTGCTCGTTGCAGACGGCGGTGGAATCTAGGCAGCGCGGGCGGCCCGCATCAACCGCCCCCCTGTCGCTCCTGGCCAGTGAGCCGTTACCTGAAGTAGCGGCGATTTCAAGCCACCCACTTCATTCACTGATTTCCTGATTTGTCGACCTGTCATCTCAGTGATCTGTGACTCAGTTCACCTCCTCAACTTCCTTTGAATGCCAACAAGTTGTCATGGAGTGACAGATTCCGGGCGCCTCCTCACGGTGCGCTCCGGATGGGTCGATTCCGTTCGGTTCCGGGCGTGACTCCGCCCACAGATCGTCCGTTGTCCCTTCATCAGCACGCATCCGACTTGCATCCGATCCAGAGGAGCCCCCGTGCCGCGCTTGCTCGACGTCAGTGCCGACGTACGCGCCGAGATCGGCGACGAAGAAGCAGACCGGCTGCTCGGGGGCGACAACGCCCCGGGCAGCTACGACTGCACGTCCTGCCGCACCCCCGGCGACTCCGAGCAGGAACGCACCAGCACGGTCCTGTTCGTCGGCGACGAGACCGCCGTCCTCGCCTTCGCCCACGCCGGCTGCCTGCCCTCGCAGGTCGTCCAGGTCGCCGAGGACCAGCTGCAGGGCGCCGTACGGTCCCTCACCGGTTCCCCGCAGGGCGCCGCCGGGGACGGCCCCGTCGAGGCCGCCGCGGCGCAGGCCGTGCTCGGCGTGACCAGCGGCCTGGTGCTGATCGGCGGCGACCTGCACCCCGCCCTCGTCGTGGAGCCGACCGGTCCCATCGCCCGCCCCGGCGCCGAGGCCGGCGGCGACGACTTCCTGCCGCTCCTGATCGAGCAGGGCTTCATGCCGCTCAGCGAGCTCACCGAGGCGCCGCGCACCCTGCCCGGCTGGTCCGTGCTGCTCGCCATGGGCCAGCTGCACGCCGTGCTGCAGCCCGGTACCGGCGGCGCCCCCTCGCAGGTCGCCTGGTGGCAGGCGCACCAGCCGCTCGTCGTCACCGAGGGCTGGCGGGCCGCCGCCAACAAGACGCACACGGTCCTCGTCTTCGCCGCCCCCGTCGGCTCGATCGGCCGCCAGCCACGCGAGGACCTGCTGCGCGACGCCCTCGACAAGTCCGCGGCGAACGGCCGTCTGGTCGCCGCCGCGATGCCGCTCGCGGGCACCTGAGCCGACGCCCGTGCCGACCCGGACCTCACCGAACGCGCCGGTCAGCCTCCCTGACGCCCCGCAACAGCCGAGGCCAAGGGCGCATCCGAGTCAGGTCCGGGTCGTTGGCACATACGTGCACCCATACGACCCGACTTCAGCCCCCTCGTCCTCTTCCGGTCTCCGCCAGCCGTACCAGGGCTCCCTCTCGTCGATCCCCTCGATGCGTCCCCCGGAGGACCACGCGGTCCCCCGCTCGGCCACACCGATCTACGACGCCCTGTACGCGGAGTACAGCCGGTCCTTCCGGGCTCTGCCCGGGGACCGCAGCGGCGAGGAGGATCTCGGGTTCACGGGATTCGGGACGGGCCCCTACGGAACACGGCACCACGTCTCGCACTACCCGATGGCGCACCAACAGCAGCACCAGCAGCACTGGCAGCCACAGACGAACGGGCGGCAGCACGGCCACGGAGGTCACCTCCCGGCCGCGCTGCCGCCCGGTCCGCGTCGCGAGCACTGAAGCCCGCGACGCCCCTGCTGCCGAATCCTGTCGGCTACTTCTTCCTGCCGCGCTTCTCCCGCACCCGCACCGAAATGTGGATCGGCGTCCCCTCGAACCCGAACTCCTCGCGCAGACGCCGCTCCACGAAGCGCCGGTAGCCGTGCTCGATGAACCCGGAGGCGAAGAGCACGAACCGCGGCGGCTTGGTGCCGGCCTGCGTACCGAAGAGGATGCGAGGCTGCTTGCCGCCGCGGATCGGGTGCGGGTGGGCGGCGACGAGCTCGCCGAGGAACGCGTTCAGACGGCCCGTCGGGACGCGGGTCTCCCAGCCGGCCAGCGCGGTCTCGATCGCCGGGACCAGCTTCTCCATGTGGCGGCCGGTGCGGGCCGACACGTTCACCCTGGGCGCCCACGCGATCTGCGCGAGCTCGGTCTCGATCTCGCGCTCCAGGTAGTAGCGGCGCTCCTCGTCGAGGGTGTCCCACTTGTTGAACGCGACGACGATGGCGCGGCCCGCCTCGACGGCCGACGTCACGATCCGCTGGTCCTGCACCGAGATGGTCTCGGAGGAGTCGATCAGGATGACCGCGACCTCCGCCTTCTCGACGGCGGCGGCGGTGCGCAGCGAGGCGTAGTAGTCGGCGCCCTGCTGCAGGTGGACGCGCTTGCGGATGCCCGCCGTGTCGACGAACTTCCAGGTGACGCCGCCGAGTTCGATGAGCTCGTCGACCGGGTCGCGGGTGGTGCCCGCCAGCTCGTTGACGACGACGCGGTCCTCGTTCGCCACCTTGTTCAGGAGCGAGGACTTGCCGACGTTCGGGCGGCCGATCAGGGCGATGCGGCGGGGGCCGCCGATCGCCGTGCCGAAGGTCTGCGGGGGCGCGTCGGGCAGTGCCTCGATGACCGCGTCCAGCATGTCGCCGGTGCCGCGGCCGTGCAGCGAGGAGACCGGGTGCGGCTCGCCGATGCCGAGGGACCACAGGGCGGTGGCGTCGGCCTCGCCGCTCGGGCCGTCGACCTTGTTGGCGCAGAGCACCACCGGCTTCTTGGCCTTGCGCAGCAGACGTACGACGGCCTCGTCGGTGTCGGTGACGCCCACGGTGGAGTCGACGACGAAGACGACGGCGTCGGCGGTCTCGATCGCGTACTCGGCCTGCGCGGCCACCGACGCGTCGATGCCGAGCACGTCCTGCTCCCAGCCGCCCGTGTCGACGACCTTGAAGCGACGGCCCGCCCACTCGGCCTCGTAGGTGACGCGGTCGCGGGTGACGCCCGGCTTGTCCTCGACGACGGCCTCGCGGCGGCCGATGATGCGGTTCACCAGGGTCGACTTGCCGACGTTCGGGCGGCCGACGACGGCGAGGACGGGCAGCGGACCGTGGCCCGCCTCCTCGATGGCGCCCTCGACGTCCTCGACGTCGAAGCCCTCTTCGGCGGCGAGCTCCATGAACGCTGCGTACTCATCGGCCCCGACGCCTCCGAGCGCCCCGTGCTCATGCTCCGGGGAGCCCTCGGGCTGGATCTGGTCGTTCATGAAGTCCGTACCTCGTCGTTCATTCGTGGTGATCGGTGCGCCCGCCCCTCATGAAGGCCGGCGCACTACTGAAAGTCTCGCTCAGCGCCCGGTCAGGCGCCTGGCGTCCACCAGGTGGGCGCTCAGCCGCTCCTGGATGCGCACGGTCGCCTCGTCGAGCGCCTTGCGCGTACGCCGTCCGCTGCCGTCGCCCGCCTCGAAGGGGTCGCCGAAGACGACGTCGACCCGGCTGCGCAGCGGAGGCAGCCCCTTTATCAACCGTCCGGGCCGCTCCGTGCTTCCCAGAACGGCGACCGGGACGATCGGCGCCCCGCCCCGTACGGCGAAGTACGAGAGCCCGGCGCGCAGCGACGCGAAGTCGCCCTCGCCGCGGGTGCCCTCGGGGAAGATGCCGAGCACTCCCCCCTCGCGCAGCACGTCGAGCGCCCGGGTGATGGCCGTGCGGTCCGCCGTGGAGCGGTCGACCTTCACCTGTCCGATCCCGTCCAGGAAGGGCCCGAGCGGCCCGACGAACGCCTCCTGCTTGATCAGGAAGTGCGTCGGGCGCGGGGCGACGCCCATGACCATGGGGCCGTCGATGTTGTGGGAGTGGTTGACGGCGAGGATCACGGGGCCGGTGGCGGGCACCCGCCACGACCCGAGCACGCGCGGCTTCCACAGGCCGTACATCAGGCCGACGCCGATGCGCCGCCCGACCTCGGCGCCCCTCACGGACGGTGCGCTCACTTGGAGGCCCGCTTCTCCTCGACGAGGGTGACGACGCACTCGATGACCTGCTGCAGCGTGAGGTCGCTGGTGTCGACCTCGACGGCGTCGCCGGCCTTGGCCAGCGGCGACGTCTTGCGGCTGGAGTCGGCCTTGTCGCGGGCGACCAGGGCCTCCTGGGTGGCCTTGACGTCGGCGCCCTTGAGCTCGCCGGAGCGGCGGGCGGCGCGGGCCTCGGGCGAGGCGGTGAGGAAGATCTTCAGGTCGGCGTCGGGCAGCACGGTCGTGCCGATGTCGCGCCCCTCGACGACGATGCCCTTCTCGGCCTCGGCGGCGATGGAGCGCTGCAGCTCGGTGATCCGGGCGCGCACCTCGGGGACGGCGCTGACGGCGCTGACCTTGGAGGTGACCTCGCCGGTACGGATGGGACCGGCGACGTCGGTGCCGTCGACGGTGATCGTCGGGGCGGACGGGTCGGTGCCGGAGATGATCTCGGCCTTGCCCGCGACGTCGGCGATGGCGGTCGGGTCGGTCAGGTCGATCCCGTTGTGCACCATCCACCAGGTGATCGCCCGGTACTGGGCGCCGGTGTCGAGGTAGCTGAGTCCGAGCTGGGCGGCGACGGCCTTCGAGGTGCTCGACTTGCCCGTGCCGGAGGGTCCGTCGATGGCGACGATCACTGCTGCCGGAGAGGCGGCTGCGGCGGATTCCATGGGTGACGGGCACCTTTCTGAGTACACGGGGCGGGTGTGCGGGGCGCGCACGCACCCCGCACAAGGTTACTGGCTCCCGCGGGCACCTCTTACTGCCGCATGGCCCAGCCGCGCTCGCGCAGCGCCGCGGCCAGTTGCGGAGCCGCGGCGGGCTGCACCATGAGCTGCACGAAACCGGCCTGCTGCCCGGTCGCGTGCTCGATGCGGACGTCCTCGACGTTGACGCCCGCGGCGCCCGCGTCCGCGAAGATGCGGGCCAGCTCGCCGGGCTGGTCGGAGATGAGCACCGCGACGATCTCGTACGTCGCCGGGGCCGAGCCGTGCTTGCCGGGGACCCGCGACTGGCCGGTGTTCCCGCGCCGCAGCATCGTCTCGACGCCGTCGGCGCCCTCGCGGCGCTTGGCGTCGTCGGAGGACTGCAGGGAACGCAGGGCCCGCACGGTCTCGTCGAGGTCGGCGGAGAGGGCGGAGAGCAGGTCGGCGACCGGGCCGGGGTTGGCGGACAGGATGTCGATCCACATGCCGGGTTCCGAGGCCGCGATCCGCGTGACGTCGCGGATGCCCTGGCCGCACAGGCGCACCGCGCTCTCCTCGGCGTTCTCCAGGCGGGCCGCGACCATGCTGGAGACGAGGTGGGGCATGTGCGAGACGAGCGCGACGGCACGGTCGTGGGCGTCGGCGTCCATGACGACGGGCACGGCCCGGCACAGGGCCACCAGTTCGAGCGCGAGGTTCAGGACCTCGGTGTCGGTGTCCCGGGTCGGGGTGAGCACCCACGGACGGCCCTCGAAGAGGTCGGCGGTCGCCGCGAGCGGGCCGCTGCGCTCCCGGCCGCTCATCGGGTGCGTACCGATGTACGACGTCAGGTCCAGGCCGAGCTCCTCCAGCTCGCGGCGCGGGCCGCCCTTGACGCTGGCGACGTCCAGGTAGCCGCGGGCCACGCCCCGGCGCATGACGTCGGCGAGGGACGCGGCGACGTGCGCGGGCGGTACGGCCACCACGCACAGGTCGACGGGGCCCTCGGGCGCCTCGTCCGTCCCGGCGCCGAGCGCGGCCGCCGTGCGGGCCTGCTGCGGGTCGTGGTCGGCGAGGTGCACCGTGACGCCGCGGGAGGCCAGGGCCAGGGCGGCGGAGGTGCCGATGAGGCCGGTGCCGATGACGAGTGCGGTTCTCACTGGGCGATGTCCTTGCGCAGGGCCGCGGCGGCGCCGAGGTAGACGTGGGCGACCTCGGAGCGGGGCAGCTCGGTCTCGATGTGCGCGAGGATGCGGACGACGCGCGGCATGGCGCCGGCGATGTCCAGTTCCTGGGCGCAGATCAGCGGTACGTCCACGATGCCGAGCTTGCGGGCGGCGGCCGCCGGGAAGTCCGCGTGCAGGTCGGGCGTCGCGGTGAACCATATGGAGATGAGGTCGTCGGCGCTCAGCCCGTTCCGCTCGAGGACGGCGGTGAGCAGCTCGCTGACCTGCTCGTCCATATGCCCGGCCTCGTCCCGCTCGAGTTGGACGGCGCCCCGGACCGCTCGTACCGCCACGGTGTCACTCCTTGATCCTGTCCGTACGTTTGCGACGTCCAGCGTAGTTGGGGCCGTACGCACGGGTGCGCGGCGCCCGTCCTTCGAGACGGGGCGCCGCGCACCGGCAGCAGGGGCGTGACGGATCAGAGCTGCTGCTGCTTGATGATGTCCTCGAGGGAACCCGAGGGCACCTGCCCCTCCGGCGTGAGCTTGTCGACCACGTTGGGCAGGTCCTGGGCCACCTGGGCGGCCACCTCGTCCCGGCTGACGTGGGCGTCCTCCGCGAGCTTGTCGAGCGTCTCGTCGGGGACGGCCTGCTTGACCTGATCGGGGCTGAGCGGCTGGTTGTCGCCCTTGCCGACCCACGAGTCGAGCTGTTCCTGGTTGACGAGCCCGGACTTCGTGATCATGTCCATCAGACCACCGAGCGGGTTGGACCCGCCGCCGCCCGCCGCCGCGCCACCACCGGCGCCGCCGCCGAGCAGCCCGCCCAGGATCTTGCCGAGGTCGAGGCCACCGCCGCTGCCGGACCCGCTGCCTCCGCCACCGAGGAGGCCGCCGAGCAGACTGCCCAGATCGTTACCCGCCATGATTACCGCGCCTTTCGGGACATTCAGGAAACCCGGACCCTCTCAATGTCACCCGAACCACCCCCTGTCGCCACTCGGCCGGAGCTGCTTGCATGGAGGGCGGCACCGTGCCGCCTCGGGGGAGGCTCGTCATGAAGCGCTCTGGGCCCCTGTTCACCTTGTTCGCCGGTCTGGCGCTCGCGCTGTTCATGTGGTCGCTGAACGCGACGACCGGCGAGGACGCCGCGTCGTACGAGGGCGCCCCGGCCGCCACGGCGAGCGCGTCCTCGTCCGCCTCGCCCGCTCCCCCGAAGGCGAGTGCGAGCGCCGGCCCCAGCACGGGGCCGTCGCGGTCCAGGGCCGCCCGCCCCGACGCCGCCTACGCGGGCCGCACCGACGACGGCACCTCCGCCGTCTCGGTCTCCGTACGCGGGAAGAAGGCCGTCGCCTACTTCTGCGACGGCCGCGCCAAGGAGTCCTGGCTGAAGGGGACCGTCGAGGACGACGGCGAGATGAAGCTCAGCGGCAAGCACGGCGACAGGCTGGAGGGCACGCTCCGCGGCGACCGGATCCGCGGCACGGCGGAGGTCTTCGACCACGCGTACGGCTTCACGGCGAAGAAGGCCGTCGAACCGTCCGGCCTGTACCGGGCCACCACCGAGGTGCGCGGCGCGAGGATCGACGGCGGCTGGATCGTGCTGCCCGGCGGCCGCCAGGTCGGCATCGTGCGCCGCGACGAGAAGCCGTCCGCCGCACCCCCCATCGACCCGCGGACCGGCGCGGTCACGGTCGACGGCGAGCACCTGACCGCGCGCCCCGTCGTCCCCTGATCCGTCGTGCAAAGGGGTAACCATGTCCGTCGACCCGAACGCCGCGACCCAGAGCTTCCCGGGCTGTCCACCCGACCACCGGCGCCCACACCCCGCGCGTTATGTGGTGCCCGCCCTCGTGGCGGCCGCGGTGGCCGTGGCGCTCGGCGCGTACGGAAAGGTCCACGACCCGGAGGGCACCGCCTTCAACCTCGCCGGGTTCTCCAGCAGCGGCGCGGTGAAGTCCTGGCTGGGCACGGTGGCGTTCGCCTTCGGACTCGTCCAGGTCGGTTCGGCGTTCATGGTCTACGGGAAGCTGCGCGGGCCTTCCTGGGCGCCCGCGCTGCATCGCTGGTCGGGCCGGATCGCGTTCCTGGTGGCGGTGCCGGTCGCGGTGCACTGTCTGTACGCGCTCGGCTATCAGTCGTACTCGACCCGTGTCATGTGGCACTCGTTCCTCGGCTGCTTCTTCTTCGGGGCGTTCAGCGCCAAGATGCTGCTGCTGCGGGTGCAAAGGCTGCCCGGCTGGCTGCTGCCGGTGATGGGCGGCCTGGCCTTCGCGGTCCTCACGCTGCTGTGGCTGACGTCGGCGCTGTGGTTCTTCCGGACGGTGGGGGTGACGACGTGAGGCGGGCGACGACGACCCGGCGCAGCGTGCTCGTCGCGGGTGCGGCGGGGCTGGTGGCGGGCTGCAGCAAGTACGGCGACGAGGGCGGCGGCGAGCAGCCCGCGCCGACCGACGCGGCCAGCAGCGCACGCGCCTCGACCGCTGAGGGCACTGACGATTCCGCGGGTTCGGCTGATCCCGAACAGCCGCCCGCGGCCGACGAGTTGGCGAGGACCTCGGACATCCCGGTCGGCGGCGGCACGGTCTTCGCCGACAAGAAGGTCGTGGTGACGCAGCCGGCGCAGGGCGACTTCAAGGCCTTCTCCGCGGTCTGTACGCATCAAGGCTGCACGGTGAAGGACGTCGCGGACGGCACGATCAACTGCCCCTGCCACGGTTCGAAGTACGAGATCGAGGACGCCGCCGTGACGGGCGGCCCGGCGCCGCGCCCGCTGACGCCCCGGAAGATCACGGTCACCGGTAATTCGATCTCGCTGGGCTGACCGGACGGCCTACTCTCCGGAGATGACCCCGGACGAACTCCTGGTGCGCGACCACACGATCTACGCCTGCGTCATGGGCTCGCGCGCCTTCGGCCTGGCCACGGAGGCGAGCGACACGGACCGCCGTGGCGTGTTCCTGGCGCCGACCCCGCTGTACTGGCGCTTCGACAAGCCGCCCACGCACGTCGAGGGGCCCGCCGAGGAACAGTTCTCCTGGGAGCTGGAGCGCTTTTGCCAACTGGCCCTGCGCGGCAACCCGAACGTCCTGGAGTGCCTGCACTCCCCGCTCGTCGAGCACGTCACGGTCACCGGCCGCGAGCTGCTCGACCTGCGCGGCGCCTTCCTCTCCCGTCAGGCGCACGAGACGTTCGCGCGCTACGCGACGGGCCAGCACAAGAAGCTGCAGTCCGACATCCGCACGCACGGCGCCCCGCGCTGGAAACACGCGATGCACCTCCTGCGCCTGCTGATCTCCTGCCGCGACCTCCTGCGCACCGGTGAGCTGACCATCGACGTGGGCGAGCACCGCGAGGAGCTGCTCGCGGTCAAGCGCGGCGAGGTGCCGTGGCCCGAGGTCGAACGCCGCATGACGCTCCTGGCGGAGGAGACCGACAAGGCGGCGTCCGGCACCCCGCTCCCGCCCGGCCCCGACCGCCCCCGCGTCGAGGCCTTCCTGACCCGCACCCGCCGCGCGTCAGCCCGCGAGGCGGACCCGGACGAGTAGGTCGTGCAGGGCGTCGTGCGCGGCGGGTGCGTCGGGCAGCTTCGACTCGCCCTGCGCCACGTCGAGGCGGGCGTACAGCGCCTCGACGTCGACGGCCACGCGCGCTCGGTCGACGTCGGCGGCGCCGTGCTCGGCCGCGGCCTTGGCCGCGATCAGCTCGGGCAGATAGGACGGCGCCGCCAACTCGCCTAGCAGCGTGGGCAGATGGGCCTGCACCTCACCGCTGCGCATCAGGTGGATGCCGGTGAGCAGTACGCGGAAGGCGTACAGGAGCGGCTTGAGTTCGCCCGTCTTCTCGTACAGCCGCCACTGGGTGCCCGCGAACCCCCGGTAGTGGTGGGCGTGGTGCCGCGTGACGATGTCGGGCACGAGCGCGACGAGTTCGCGGTGCGTCCCGGTGCTGTGCGCGACGAGCGGCGAGAGCAGCTGCTCCAGTACGTAGCCGTTGCGCCGCAGCATCAGCCGGACGAACTTGCGCAGGTCGTGCGTGACGAGGTCCATCTCCACGCCGTCGTCCGTCCACCACATCCGCGACCGGGTCTCCTGCGGTTCGCGCAGCCCCACGAGCGCGGCCGCGGGCAGCAGATGGACGCCGCGCAGGTCCACGTCGGAGTCTCGCGACGGGAAGCCGTACAGGTGCGCGCCAGAGACCGTGGCGAACAGCAGCGGGTCCGGCTCCGCGGCGACGGCCGTGGTCAGGTCCACCGCGGCGGGCAGGTGCGTGTCGGCGGTCATCCGGACATGCTGCCGGATCGTGCCGCCGGGCCCCATCGAATTACCGGCCCCCCGGCTCAGCCGTCCCACTCCGCGCCGAACGCGAGCAGCTCGTCGCGGTGCTCGATGCGGGTCACCCAGTCCTCGGGCCAGACGTCGGCGCCGAGGTGGGCGCCCGCGAAGGCGCCGGCCAGGGCCGCGATCGAGTCCGAGTCGCCGGAGGTGCAGGCGGCGCGGCGCAGGGCGAGCACGGGTTCGTCGACGAACAGGAGGAAGCTCAACAGGGCGGTGGCGAGGGCCTCCTCGGCGATCCAGCCGGCGCCGGTGGCGAGGCAGGGGTCGACTTCCGGGTTGGCGTCCCGCAGTGCCGCCTCCAGCCGGGCGAGCACGGCGAGGCAGTCGTCCCAGCCCCGCGCGATGAACGCCTCGGGGCTCGCGTCCTGCCCGGTCCGCCGCCACAGGTCGCCGAGCCACTTCTCCCAGTACAGGGTGCGGTTGTCGAGGGCGTAGGAGCGCAGCCGTCCGGCCAGGCCGGTGGGTTCGGTGCCCTCGGCGAGGAGTCGTACGGCATACGCGGTCAGGTCGGAGGCGGCGAGCGCCGTCGGGTGGCCGTGGGTGAGGGCGGCCTGGGTCTGTGCGCCGGCGGCCCGGCCCTCCTCGTTCAGGTGCGGCAGGAGGCCGAGCGGGGTCACCCGCATGTTGGCCCCGCATCCCTTCGACTGCACCTGGCTGGCGTCGCGCCATTCCCGCTGCTCGTCCTCGAGGAGGGCGCAGGCCCTGAGGCAGGTGTTGCCGGGGGCGCGGTTGTTGTCGGGCGAGCGGTTCCAGGCGATGAACTCCTGCCGCATGATGTACGCGTACCGCTCGGCTCCGCACAGCCGTCCCGCGGCCCGCTTCGCCCCGCGCGCGACGGCGAGCGCCATCTGCGTGTCGTCCGTGACGTACGCGACGGGCCGCCCGGGCAGCTCCATCTCCCGCCACGGCCCGCACTTGGCGAGGATGGACGGTACGTCGTTGAACTCGGTCGGGAAGCCGAGCGCGTCCCCGAGCGCGAGCCCGAGCAGCGATCCGGTCGCGGCCCTCTTGCCGGTCATGTGCGGGGTCCTTCCGAGAGGTCGGGTGCGGGCTTGAGGAGGGGCGGGAGCAGTGCGTCGGCGCCGCCCGCCCGGTACAGCGCGGCGGGCTTGCCGCGGCCGCCGGTCAGCCGGGACGCGCCGGGGACCTGCGCGACGAATCCGGGCGTGGCCAGTACCTTGCGGCGGAAGTTCGCCGGATCCAGCGCGGTCCCCCACACCACCTCGTAGACCTGCCGCAGCTCCCCGAGCGTGAACCGGGGCGGGCAGAACGACGTGGCCAGGCAGGTGTATTCGAGCTTGCCGCCGATCCGTTCGTGGGCGTCGGCGAGGATCCGGTCGTGGTCGAAGGCCAGCGGCCCCCAGGCTCCGCCCGCGTAGGGCAGCCAGGCGGCCCGTGCCGCGTCGCCGCCGCCCTGGGCCTGCGGAGCGTCGGGCACGAGCGCCGCGAACGCGACCGAGACGACCCGCATCCGGGGGTCGCGGCCCGGCTCGCTGTAGGTGCGCAGCTGCTCCAGGTGCAGCCCCGCCAGGTCGCGCAGGCCGGTCTCCTCGGCGAGCTCGCGCCGCGCCGCGGTCTCCGCGGACTCGTGCGGCTCCAGGAACCCGCCGGGCAGCGCCCATCGCCCGGCGTACGGCTCCTGGCCGCGCTCCACGAGCAGGATGTGCAGCCGGCCCGAGCGGATCGTGAAGACGGCCAGGTCGACGGTGACGGCGAAGGGCTCGTAGGCGTGCTTGTCGTATCCCTGCATGACCCACCCCCTCTATTTAAGGTCTTGATGACTATAAATAGAGGGGGTGGAGGCGCGCAAGCCCCTGCGCCGCACCGGGCGATGCGGGCGCCGACCGGCAGGGCGCCGAAAAGGAAGCGGCCGGCCCCCGGATCTCTCCGGGGGCCGGCCGCTCGACGAACGGTGTTGCCTACAGGTCGACTTCCTTCATCAGCATGCCGACCTCGGTGTTCGACAGCCGCCGCAGCCAGCCCGACTTCTGGTCGCCGAGCGTGATCGGGCCGAAGGCGACCCGGACCAGCTTGTCGACCGGGAACCCGGCCTCGGCGAGCATGCGCCGCACGATGTGCTTGCGGCCCTCGTGCAGGGTGACCTCGACCAGGTAGTTCTTGCCGGTCTGCTCGACGACGCGGAAGTGGTCCGCCTTCGCGTACCCGTCCTCCAGCTGGATGCCGTCCTTGAGCTGCTTGCCCAGGTCGCGCGGGATCGGGCCGACGATGTGCGCGAGGTAGACCTTCTTCACACCGTACTTCGGGTGCGTCAGGCGGTGGGCCAGCTCGCCGTGGTTGGTGAGCAGGATGACACCCTCGGTCTCGGTGTCGAGCCGCCCGACGTGGAACAGCCGCGTCTCACGGTTGTTCGTGTAGTCCCCGAGGCACTGCCGGCCCTCGTTGTCCTCCATGGTGGAGACGACGCCGGCCGGCTTGTTCAGGACGAAGAACTGGTACGACTGCGTGGCGACGGTCAGACCGTCGACCTTGATCACGTCCTTCTCGGTGTCGACGCGCAGCCCCTGCTCCAGGACGATCTCGCCGTTGACCTCGACGCGGGCCTGGTCGACCAGCTCCTCGCAGGCACGCCGCGAGCCGTAACCGGCACGGGCGAGCACCTTCTGCAGCCGCTCGCCCTCCTGCTCGGCGCCGGGGAAGGTCTTGGGGAGCTTGATCTCGGGCTTGCCCGCGTACCGGTCGCGGTTGCGCTCCTCGGCCCGCGTCTCGTACTCACGCGAGCGCGAGGGCGCCGTGCGGCCGCCGCTGCGCTGGCCCTGCTTGGGGCCGCCCTTGGCACCGCCGCGCGCCGAGGCGCCACGGCCCGACTTCGGACCGTCCT
>NZ_JAAGMG010000596.1 GCF_010548525.1 Streptomyces sp. SID14478 | reverse complement strand
ACGTCCTGCGGCAGCGCGTCGAGGTAGAAGGCGCGGCTCAGCCACAGGGCGAGGCCGAGCAGGAGCGCCCCGGCGGCGACCGCGAGGGCCGCGGTGACCAGGGCGCGGCGCCGGCGCCCGGCGAGCAGCACCCCGCCGACGACCAGCAGGACCACGAGCAACGGCAGTACCCAGGAAAGGAGTTGGAGCAGCCGGAAGCCCTTCTTCGCCTGGGCGAGCGCGCCCGTGGACTGCATCAGCGTGATGCTGGTGTGCACCTCGGGGATGTCCCCGGCGAGGCCGAGCCCGTCGTCGACGAGGGCGTCCTTGACCCGGTCGACGACGGGGGCGAGGTCGAGGGTGACCATGCCGTCCTCGACCTTCACGGCGCCGTCGCCGTCGCCGGTGAGCGCCTTGTCGACGGCTCCGTGCGCGACGCGGTTCAGCTGCGTCCACACGGTGGCGAAGGCGGGGCTCGTCACGAACCGCTGGGCGGCGCCGTGCACGAGCGACGTGATGCCGCTGGTGAGCGGGCCGCCGGCCGCGTCGAGCGCCTTCTCCAGGCGGGGCCGGTCGGCGGGGGCGACGCCGGACAGCAGGTCGTCGACGTCGATCTGCTGCATGAGCGCGGTGGTGACCCGGTCGGCGACGGCGTCCTGCACGTCCGGGTCGGAGGCGAGCGGCGCCATCGTGGAGACGTAGCGGTCGGTGTCCCCGATGAACGAGTGGGACCACACCGCGACCGCGCTCAGCGGGGTGAGCAGGGCGGCGAGCACGATGAGGACGACGGCGAAGGTGCTGCGTGTCCGGTGCCGCGGCGGCCGCGCCGCCGCACGCTCCAGTTCGCTGACCCGGGCGCGCAGCGCGGCGAGCTCGTCCTCTTCCTTGGCCATGCCCCAAGGAGACGGCCGCGCCTGCCGGGCTGCGCGCCGGGTTACTGCGAACGGGGGCTCAGCGCAGGGGGTTGCCGAGCAGCGCCTTCGTCTCGGGGGCGGCCAGGTCCTTGGGGTTGAAGGCCGTCGAGCCGGTCGTGCTCACGCCGTTCGCGCCGCCCGGCAGCGTCCAGACGGCGCCCGCCTGCGCGTTCTCGTGGGTCGCGGCGACGGTGAGGTCGCGGTGGCCGTCGCCGTTCACGTCGAGCAGCCGGCAGGAGTCGCCGAACGCGTCGCCGCTCTCGGCGACCCCGGGCACGGACGGCGAGTTCTGGTTGAAGACCTGGGAGCCGGTGCCGGTGACGCCGTCCGCGGTGCCGTGCAGCAGCGCGACCGAGCCCGCGTCCGTCTTGCCGCCGAAGTCCTCGCCGGAGATGCCGAGCGCGACCTCCGCCTTGCCGTCGCCGGTGACGTCGGCGACCGCGACGCAGCTGCCAACGTTGTCACCGGCCTCCTGGGCGCCGTAGAAACCGGGCAGGGACTGGTCGAAGGTCTGGGTGTGGTCACCGTCCAGGCCGGCGCCCGTGCCGAAGGCGATCCGCACCTGCGAGGAGTCGTCGTCGGCGCCCGCCACCACGTCGTCGTGCCCGTCGCCGTTCACGTCGCCGACGGCCAGGTCGCCGCCCTGGCCGCCCGGCGCCCAGCCGCGCTTGAAGCCGGTGGCGCTGCCGTACAGCACGGTGTTGTTCCACATGCCGTCGCCGTTGTAGGAGTGCAGGGCCAGGTCGTCGCGGCCGTCGCCGTTGACGTCGCCGACGGCCTTGAAGACGACGGGGCCGGTCGTCGAGTCCGGGCCGTCGACGCAGCCGTACTCGTCGTCGACGCAGCTCGCGTCGTCCGCGCCGTAGCCCCACCACTCGGACTTGTCCATGAAGTCCAGCTTCCCGGCCGGGGCGCCGGCCCGGGAGATCGGGCCCTTCCACAGGGCGGCGCCCTCGTGCTCGGGGTCGTCGCCGTACTGGCCCATGGCGGCGAGCAGCGCCAGGTCGGTCTTGCCGTCGCCGTCGAAGTCGCCGATCTGCGGCGACTTCCCGTACGTGGCGATCTTCGTGCCGCCGGTCAGGCCGGAGGCCGAGCCCCACAGGACGACGGCGCCGGTCTCGGCCTTCTCGCCGCCTATGACGAGGTCGCTGTAGCCGTCGCCGTCGAGGTCGCCCTTGCTGACGAAGGTGCCGAACCGCTCGTTGGCGGTGGCCGAGCCGGGCACGCCGGTGGTGGAGCGGCTGATCAGCTTCTTGTGCGAGGCCGTGAGCCCGGCCGGCGAGCCGTAGGTGACGGCGACGTAGCCGGCCTGGGTCTTGCCGGAGACCGTGCCGCCGTGTGCGCCCGCAACGAGGTCGGCGTAGCCGTCCCCGTTGAAGTCGTCGGCGGCCGCGGCCTTCCCGGGGGCGGCACTGGCCGCCGGGGCGAGCGAGACGGCGGTCAGTCCGCCCGCCACCAGGGCCGCGGAGACGAAAGCGATCCGTACGGGTCGTGCGCGGTACATGGAGAGTTCCTTCGGTCGTAAGGTCACATCCACCTCAAGAGACCCCACACATACCGTTGGCGGTTGCACGCATCACATAACTGGCTTATTTCCTCAGGGCGTTGAGGACGCTCCGCGCCTGGTGTCCGGCGCCGAGCCGGTTCGGGTGCAGCGGCACGGCGAGCCCCGGCGGATCGGCGCTGAGCGGCACGAAGCCCTCGACCCACTTGGTGCCGGGCGCCCGGCACACGTCGTGCCCGACGCTGCCGCTGTACGTGTCGACGAAGCCGGCGCCGGCCTTCTTCGCCGCCGCCCTGAGCATGGTGTTCAGCTCCCTGAGCTTCTGGCCGAGCCACATCAGGTCGCCGTCGTGCGCCTGTACGTAGGGGTAACAGCCGTGGTCGACGGGCACGCCCGCGAGATAGTCGACGACGAGGACCCGCGCGCCCGGGGCGGCGGCGGCCCGCACGTCCTCGATGGCCCGCACGAGCGTCGGTTCGGCCCGTGCGATCCGCTGCGCCATCAGATCGGTGCCGTCCGGGCTCACCCAGCCGGACCTGCAGTCCCCGCCGAACGGCGGGGGCGGGTTCGAGCCGGGGAGCAGGTGCAGCGACGGCAGCAGGTTGAAGCAGCCCGCGGCCGCGCCCGCGAGGCCGATGTCATTGCCGCCGAACCCGAAGGTGACCAGGTCGGTGGTCTTCGTGACCCGGCTGATCTGCGGCTTGTTGACCCCGTCGAGGAGTCCCTTCACGTACGTGACGTCCTGCGCGGCCCGCACGTTGGCGGAGGTCGCGCCGCCGCAGGTGGCGTCGCGGAAGGTCGTCACCTTCAGGGCCGCGGCGACCTGGCGCGGATAGTTCCAGGAGGACTGGGCGCAGCCGCTGGGCGCCTGGTCGGTGCGGATGCCGACCGGGGTGACGTCGGCACTCCACGAGTCGCCGAGCGCGACGTACTCGTGGGGGCGCGGGGCGGTGTCGGCGTGCGCGGGATGCGCGAGCAGCAGGGGCAGGGCCGCGAGGGCGGCGGCGAGGAGTCGGCGGGGTCGCACAGGACGTAACCTCCGGGCACGGTGCGGGACGGTTCACCGCATCCACTCACCCGGCCCGGCGCAGGCGCACCGGGTTCGCGCCGTTTTCACCCGGCCGGGCACAGGAAGGGTCCGCCCGGCGGCTTTCGGGCACTCATCGACGTATGCGCTACGAAGTACGAGAACGGATCTTCGCCCTGGGCGAGGACTACTGGATCGAGGACGAGAACGGCCGCAAGGCGTTCCTGGTCGACGGCAAGGCGATGCATCTGCGGGACACCTTCGAGTTGAAGGGGCCCGACGGACGGGTCCTCATCGACATCCACCAGAAGATGTTCGCCCTGCGCGACACGATGGTCATCGAGCGGGGCGACGAGGCCCTCGCCAAGATCAAGCGCAAGCGGCTGTCGCTGCTGCGCAACCACTACCGCGTGGAACTGGTCGACGGCACCGAACTCGACGTCAGCGGAAAGATCCTGGACCGCGAGTTCGCCGTCGAGTACGACGGCGAACTGCTCGCCGAGATCTCCCGGCGCTGGCTGCGCGTGCGGGACACGTACGGCGTGAACGTGATCCGCGAGGACGCCGACCCGGCCCTGCTGATCGCGGTCGCGGTGTGCGTGATCCATCTCGCGGAGAAGGAACGGGGGGACGAGGACTGAGCCGAGGGCCGGAGCCCGGATGACCACACGCCGCCCTCGGCACTGCCAGGGCGGCGCGTCACCCCCGGCGCCGGCGGCGAAGTCATCGCCGGGGCGGCGTGTCCATCCCCAGCAGGCGGTCCTTCAGGGCGGGGAACTGTTCGCGGGTCGCGGCCACCTTCGCCGGGTCGAACTCCACCCGGAGCACTTCCTCCCCGGCCCCCGCCTCGGCGAGCACCTCGCCCCAGGGGTCGACCACGATGCTGTGCCCGGCCTGTTCGACGCCCGCGTGCGTACCCGCGCTTCCGCAGGCCAGCACGTACGCCTGGTTCTCCACGGCGCGCGCCTGCGCGAGCAGCGTCCAGTGCGAGCGGCGCCGCTCCGGCCAGCCGGCGCTGACGACGAGCGTCTCGGCGCCGCGGTCGACGAGCCCCCGGTACAGCTCGGGGAAGCGCAGGTCGTAGCAGGTGGTGAGGCCGGCGACCGTCTCCGGGAGCCGTACGGTCACCAGTTCCTGGCCCGCGCTCATCAGCACGGCCTCGCCCTTGTCGAAGCCGAAGCGGTGGATCTTGCGGTAGGCGGCGGCGAGTTCACCGTCGGGGGAGAAGACGAGCGCGGTGTTGTAGAGCGGCCCGTCCGGGTCCCGCTCGGGAACGGACCCGGCGTGCAGCCAGACGCCCGCGTCCTTCGCCGCCTTCGCCATGGCCTCGTACGTCGGGCCCTCCAGCGGCTCCGCCTCCTCGGCGAACAGCTCGTAGGCGAAGGCTCCGGTCGTCCACAGCTCGGGCAGGACGACGAGATCAGCGAGACCGGCCTGTTCCCGTACCAGTGAACTGACGCGCTCCCGGCGGTCATTGACCGATTCAGCCGCTTTGCCGGCTTTGTTGTCGTTCACTGCGATCTGGATGAGGGAGGCGCGCACACTACCACCGTCCTGGCATTCGAGCCGTCAACACGGGCCTACGATCGTCACACGAAAGCACTGCCGGGGTGCCTCCGGGCAGCGTAACTTAACGTCCCAAGACACCCGCCGCCCGTGCCCGCCAGCCGACCTAAACGCCCGCGTACAACCGCTCGAGGGGTCCCCTTCCGTGAGTCTCCACCCCAGCCTTCAGTCCTACGCCGACGCCTGGACCCACTCCGTGGAAGCGATATCCGAGCTGGTCACACCGCTCGTGGAGGGTGAGTGGAACCGCGCGACACCCTGCCCCGGCTGGTCGGTGCGCGACGTCGTGTCGCACGTCATCGGCGGTGACTGCGAGATGCTCGGCGACCCCCGCCCCATCCACACGCTGCCCCGCGACCTCTACCACGTGCAGAGCGAGGCGCAGCGGTACCAGGAGATCCAGGTCGACGTCCGCCGCCACCACACGGCGCCGGAGATGGTCTCCGAGCTGGAGTACACGATCATTCGCCGCTCGCGTCAGCTGCGCAACGAGAGCCGGGACCCCTCGACGAAGGTGCGCGGCCCGCGCGCCGTCGAGGAGACCCTCGAATTCGCCATGCGCAGGCGGGCGTTCGACATCTGGGCGCACGAGCAGGACCTGCGCTGGGCGCTCGGCAGGCCGGGCAACCTCGACTCCCCGGGCGCGTACGTCACCCGGGACATGCTCCTGGAGGCCCTGCCCAAGATCGTCGCCAAGGACGCGGGCGCCCCGGCGAACTCCGCGGTCGTCTTCGACGTGCACGGCCCCGTCGAGTTCCTGCGCACGGTCCGCGTCGACGCGGACGGCAGGGGCACGATCGACGGCGCCCCCTCGCTCGGCCCGGCGGCGACACTCGCCATGGACTGGGAGACCTACGTGCGCTTGTCCTGCGGCCGCGTCACCTTGGAGTCGGTGGCGGACCGCGTGAAGACGGAGGGCGACACGGACCTGGCGACGGCGATCCTGTCGTCGCTGGTCGTCACGGCGTAGGCCCCCGGCCCCGACGGACCGGCGGCCGCCCCGCGCGCCTCACACGGGCACGTGCACCGACGTGACCCGGGACGCGACCAGCCGCTCCCGCTCGGCGCGGGCGGCCCGCTTGCGCAGCCGCAGGATCTGGCTGACCCCGAGCGCCTGCAGCACGAACACCGCGGAGAACGCGACCCGGTAGTTGTCGCCGGTGGCGTCCAGCAGCACGCCCACCGCGAGCAGCGTCGTCATCGAGGCGACGAAGCCGCCCATGTTCACGATGCCCGAGCCGGTGCCCTGGCGCTCCGGCGGGTTCGCGGGGCGCGCGAAGTCGAAGCCGATCATCGACGCGGGCCCGCAGGCCCCGAGCACCACGCACATCAGCACCAGCAGCCACATCGGGGACTGCCCGGGCCACACGATCGGCGTCGCCCACAGCACGGCCGTCGCCCCGACCGTGCCCAGCGCCAGCGGCAGCCGGGCCGCGTGGTGGCGGGCCACGATCTGCCCGTACACCAGCCCCACCGTCATGTTGGCCAGCACCACGAGGGTCAGCAGCTCGCCCGCGGTGCCCCGCGACAGGCCCTGCGCCTCGACGAGGAACGGCAGGCCCCACAGCAGCAGGAAGACCATCGCCGGGAACTGCGTCGTGAAGTGCACCCACAGTCCGAGCCGCGTCCCGGGCTCGCGCCAGGATGCGGCGATCTGGGCCCGGACGTAGGCGGCGCCCTTGTGGGTGGCCGGCATCGGCGCCGGCTCGAACCCCTCGGGGTGGTCCTTGAGGAACGCCAGCATCAGGACCAGGACGACGACGCCCGCGAGCGCGCTGCCCGCGAAGGCCGCCTCCCAGCCGACGCCGTGCAGCAGCCGGGCGATGACCAGCGTCGAGATCAGGTTGCCCGCCATGCCGACGAGCCCGGCGAGCTGCGCGACCATCGGCCCGCGCCGCGCCGGGAACCACCGCGTGCCGAGCCGCAGCACGCTGATGAAGGTCATGGCGTCGCCGCAGCCGAGCAGCGCACGGGAGCCGAGCGCCATGCCGTACGAGGAGGAGAACGCGAAGCCCAGCTGGCCGAGGGTGAACAGGACCACCCCGAGCGTGAGCACCTTCTTCGTGCCGAGCCGGTCGACCATCAGGCCGACGGGTATCTGCATGCCCGCGTACACGAGCAGCTGGAGGATCGAGAACGTGGACAGGGCGGAGGCGTTGATGTGGAAGCGCTCGACGGCGTCGAGCCCCGCCACGCCCAGCGACGTACGGAAGATGACGGCGACGAAGTAGACGGCGACGCCGATGGACCACACGGCGACCGCCCGACGGCCGCCGGGCGGATCTCCGGGCAGGGAGACGGAGGAGGTGCCGGAGCTCATCGCACGTCACCCCGGGCCAGGTTCTGGAACCAGCCGACGTGGCGCCGCACGACGGCGACGGCCGCGTCCGTGTCCCCGGCGCGCAGCGCCTCCAGGAGCTCGCCGTGCTCGGCGAGGGTCTTGGCGATGCGGTCCGGGTGGGAGTGCATCACGGCCACGCCCATCCTCAACTGCCGGTCGCGCAGCTGGTCGTAGAGCCGGGACAGGATCTCGTTGCCGCCGCTGCGCACGATCTCCGCGTGGAAGCAGCGGTCGGTGGCGGCGGCGTCCGCGAACTGTCCGGCGGCGGCCTGCGCACGCTGCGTCTGCAGGAGCTCCTCCAGGCGCGCGATGAGTCCGGGCCTGGCCGGGACCGCCTTGCGCACCGCGTGCTCCTCGACGAGCAGCCGGGTCTCCACGACGTCCGCGATCTCCTGCGCGGAGACCGAGAGCACCAGGGCGCCCTTCTTCGGGTAGAGCCGCAGCAGCCCCTCGACCTCCAGCTTGAGCAGCGCCTCGCGCACCGGGGTGCGGGACACCCCGACGGCCTCGGCGAGCTCGCCCTCGGTGAGCAACGTGCCGCCCTCGTAACGGCGTTCGAGGACGCCGCGCTTCACGTGCGCGTAGACGCGTTCGGCAGCGGGGGGACGCTTTTCGGTGGCACGTTTTTCCGTGACGGTCGAGGGCATGCGCACATCATAGATACAACACGTACGCAAGCCGGAGCGCGTCCACGATGCGGAACGCCCCCCGTGCAACCTCCGCCGCGTTCCGCATGTCTTATGAGTGCACGCACCGCCCAACGGGCGGAGCTTAAAGGGCATTTGGAGCGTCCCACTTGAATACACGCATAGCGGGCATGGCCGTCCTCGTCGCCGGCACGGTGCTCACCAGTGGAGTCCTCGCCACCTCCGCGCAGGCCGCCGCGCCCGCCACCCCGACGATCGCCGCCAAGGGCGGCTTCGTGATGAACAACGGGACGGGCAAGTCCCTGTACACGAAGGCCGCGGACACCCGGCGGTCCACCGGCTCCACCACCAAGATCATGACCGCGAAGGTGGTACTGGCCACGAAGAACCTGAACCTGAACTCCAAGGTCACGGTCCAGAAGGCGTACAGCGACTACATCGTCAAGAACAACGCCTCGTCGGCCCGCCTGATCGTCGGCGACAAGGTGACCGTCCGCCAGCTCCTGTACGGCCTGATGCTCCCCTCCGGGTGCGACGCGGCGTACGCGCTCGCGGACAAGTTCGGCTCGGGCTCCACGCGCGCCGCCCGCGTGAAGTCCTTCATCGGCAAGATGAACACCTCCGCGAAGGGCCTCGGCCTGAAGAACACCCACTTCGACTCCTTCGACGGGATCGGCAGCGGCTCGAACTACTCGACGCCGCGCGACCTCACGAAGATCGCCTCGTCCGCGATGAAGAACTCCACGTTCCGCTCGATCGTGAAGACGAAGTCGACGAAGCAGAAGGTCACGACGAAGTCCGGCGGCTACCGCAACATGTCGTGGTCGAACACGAACACCCTGCTCGGCACGTACTCCGGCGCCATCGGCGTCAAGACCGGATCGGGCCCGGAGGCCGGCTACTGCCTGGTGTTCGCGGCGACCCGCAGCGGCAAGACCGTCATCGGCACGGTCCTGAAGTCGACGTCGGTCGGCGCCCGCACGTCGGACGCCAAGAAGCTCATGGACTACGGCTTCAAGAAGTAGCGGGAACCGTCCAGTGGACGGAGTCGGGAGCGGGCGGCGCCTGGGGGATCCACCCGGTGCGGTCCGCTTCCGGGCTCCAGTCCGGGACCTGCCCGTAGTAGATGGTGAGCGCCCAGAACCGCTCGTCCTCGTGCAGGATCAGGTCGTCCTCGTCCGACAGGTCCAGGCCGTGCCACTGCCGGTTGATGCGCGCCACGGCCTCGGCCCGCGAGATCCCGAGCTCCTCGACCATCCAGTCCGCGACGAGGTCCAGGAGCTCCAGGGTGTCCTCGCAGGTGGGCATCGTGTACGTAGGCATGATCGGCTCTCTCGCTCCGGCAGTCACAGCAGGGCCCCGTCCAGCAGCTTGCCCGTGTCGCCGAAGAAGACGGTCTGGTCGCCCATCCACTTGGGCGCCTTGCCCTTCTTCATGAAGGGCTGCACGTTCTTGAGCATCGGGCCCTCCACGACATCGTACGCAGGCGTCTCCGTGCCCTTGCCGGAACGGAAATGCCGGACGAAACCGGGCAGTTCGGGATCGTTCTCCGTGAACGTCCTGCGGTTCAGCGCGTCGAACCGGTCCCCGGGGATCTGGAAGTGCAGCACCGACCCGTCGTCGCCGAACCTGCGCTTCGCCCAGTCCTCGGCCTGCTCCCGGCTGCGCGTCGTGTAGAAGCCGTTGCCGAAGTCCATGGCGCGCGGCCCGAAGGACGGATCGATCCCGTTGGTCCTGATGCTCTGCTCACCGCCCTTGTTCGTGGCGTGGTACAGGTCCACGCACGGCGCAAGACCCAGCGGGTCGCAGGCGGCCAGCGGGTTGGGCACGTACGCGAACGGGTTCGGGGCGGGGTCCAGGCCGAGGGGGTCGGGGCCGGCGTACCGGGCGGTCTCGGGGTCGTAGTGCCGGAAGCAGTTGTAGTGCAGGCCCGTTTCCGCGTCGGCGTACTGGCCCGGCAGGCGCAGCGGCGTGTAGGCGGTGGCGTCCGCGTTGTAGGCGGTGGCGCCCCAGACCGTGCCCCGGGTGTGCCAGGCGAGGGTGCCCTCGGCGTCGACGAGTTCGGTCGGGGCGCCGACGAGATCGGTGACGACGGCGAAGAAGCGGGCGTCGACCTCGTCCTGGTCCAGCCGGCGCTCGTACTGCGCGAGCGGCCGGTGCCCGTCGTACTCCCAGGTGAGGACCGCACCGCCGACGGGCTGCTGCTCCTCGGCGAGGCGCGAGCCGTCCCAGCTGAAGAGGGTCAGGTCGGTGCGGGTCGTCCCGTCGTCGGCGAGCCGGTACTTGGCGGTGCGGCGGCCCAGCGCGTCGTACGTGTAGTGCCAGGTGGCCCCGTCGGGCGTGGTGCAGGAGGTGAGGCGGTCCTCGGCGTCCCAGGTGTAGCGCCAGACGTCCGCGGCCCGGGACAGCCGCTTCTTGCGGCGCTCGACCAGGCGGCCCGCCGCGTCGTGGCGGTAGGTGACGCGCCCGGCGCTCAGGATCCGGGTGCCCTCGAAGGTGCGCGGGCCCGCCGCGTCGGTGTCGACGGGGATGCCGGACCACTGCGCGCGCAGCTGGTTGCCGGCCGCGTCGTAGGCGTAGGTCTCGCTCGCGTCCGTGCCGGGACCGGTGGCGGACAGCGGGCGGCCGACGGGGTCCAGGTCGTAGTGGGCGGCGCGGCCCGTGGCCCGGTCGGCGACCGAGGTCGGGAAACCGTCGGCCCGGAAGCCGAACTCCCGCTGCCGCAGCACCCCTCGGGGCGTCGTCAGGGTCTGGGAGACAGGCCTGTTCAGGTCGTCCCAGGCCGCGTCGAGGCGCACCTGCCCGCCGAGGGTGCGGTGGATCTCGCGGCCCAGCAGGTCGTGCCCGAAGTCGAGCCGGTGGGCGCCGTCCAGACGCAGGCCCGACCGGTTGCCCCGCGCGTCCCAGACCGTCTCGGTGACGGCGCCGGTCGGCGTGGTGCGGCCGGTGCGGCGGCCGAGGGCGTCGTAGCGGTAGTGCGCGGTGCGGCCGTCGACCGTCTCGGAGGTCAGCCGCCCGCCGGCGTCGTAGGTGCGGGTCAGGCGGGAGCCCGGCGAGACGGCCTCGGTCAGCCGGCCGACGGCGTCGTAGGTGTACGTGGTGCGTTCCCCGGCCACGTCCTTGGCGGCGAGGCGCCCGGCCGCGTCGAAGGTGTACGTGAGGGTCTCGCCCGCCGCGTTGGTGCGCGTGACGGGGCGGTTCGCCGCGTCGTAGGTGTAGCGGGTCGTGCGGCCGTCGAAGTCGGTCTCCGCGGTCGTCCGCCCGGCCGCGTCGTAGGTGTAACTCCACGTCAGGCCCTGCGAGTCGGCGACCTCGACGAGCCTGCGCTCGGTGTCGTACCGGAAACGGTGCGTGGCGCCGTCGGGCCCGGCGCGCTCGGCGAGAAGGTCGAACGGGCCGTGCCGCAAGCGGGTCCGGCCGCCGTGCGGGTCGGTGTGCCCGGTGGCGTTGCCCTCGCCGTCGTACGTCCAGGACTCGCCGCTGCCGTCGGGGCCGGTGCTGCGCAGCAGGCGCCCCTCGGTGTCCCACTCCAGGGCGGTCGTCGCGCCGAGCGGATCGGTGACCGCGGCCGTCCGGCCGAACGCGTCGCGCCGGTACGTGGTGCGGGTGCCCCGCTCGTCCTCCAGGGCCAGCGGCAGTCCCGCCGCGTCCGCCTCGACCCGCAGGACGTCGCCGAGCGGGCCCACCACGGTGGCGACCGCGCCCGTGGGGTGGTGGGTGAAGCGGTGGACGGCGCCGTCGGCTGCGGTGTGGCTGGTGCGGTTGCCGCGCTCGTCGTAGGTCTGCCGCTGGGTGGCGCCCTGCGCGTCCGTCACCTCGACGGCCAGGTGGAGGTCGTTGTGCACGACGGTGGTGCGGGCGCCGTCGGGCGCCACCGTCCGCACCAGGTCACCGGCATCGTCCCACTCCCAGCGGGTGGTGTGGCCGAGCGGATCGGTCCGGGACAGCAGGTGGTCGGCGCGGTCCCACTCCTGGACGGTCGTCGCGCCGAGCGGATCGGTGACGGCGACGATCTGGCCGTGCCGGTTGGCGCGGTACACGCTCGTGCGGCCGAGGGAGTCCGTGTACGCGGCGGTGGTCTCGCCGGACGCGTCCGGGCCGCCGTACGCCACGGTCGAGTCGAGGATGCCGTCGGTGCCGCGGGTCCCGGTCACCCGGCCCTGCACGTCGTACTCGTAGGCGAAGGACGTGTCGTTGCTGTCGCGCCAGCCGGTGACGCGGTGCGCGGCGTCGTAGGTGAAGCGGGTCGTGGCCCCGGACGCACCGCGCACCTCGGTCAGGTCGCCGGCCTCGTCGTGCCCGAAGCCGCGCAGCCGCACCGGCCCCTCGTCGAGGAGCGCGAACAGGCCGGTGACCAGGCCCCGTTCGGGGTCCGACACCACGTCGAGGCGCTGTCCGCCGGAGCGGGTCACGCCGACGGGGACGTCGTCCTCGCCGCGGTCGATGCCGAGGGCGTTGCCGTTGCGGTCCTCGACGGCCGCCAGCCACCAGGTCCGGGCGCCCTCCTGCGCGTCCCGCTCGGACGGCTCGAAGTGCCGGGTCAGACCGGTGTACGGGTCCTGCACGCTCAGTACGTAGGAGGCGCCGCGGGTGACGTAGGTCAGCGGCAGCGGGGTGCCCGCGGCGGGCAGGACGCGGTCGCCCGGCAGGTCGGGGCGGCGCGGGTAGACGAGGACCGAGCCGTCTTCGCGGTACCACCACAGGCCGCCCAGCTCCTGGTTCTCCGCGAGGTGTTCGTCCAGGGTCGAGGCCCAGGACGGGCCGAAGAAGCGTCCCGCGTCGTAGCCGCTGAGGTGGGTGCGGCGCAGGGTCAGCGGCAGCACGCCGGGCAGGTCCACGTCGGTCTGCGCGAGCACCAGCTGGCCGCTGGCCATGTCGATCGGGTCGCCGCAGGTCTCCTTGCTGTCCAGGCCGTGCGACTGCTTGGACAGGTCGGCGTCGTTCAGCTTCAGGCCGTCGATCTCGGGCTTCTTGCCCGGGCCCGTCCCGCCGCTCTTGCCGTCGCTCTTGCCGTCGCTCTTCTCCGTGGCGATGGAGCGGACCTTGTCGCGGACGCCGTGGTCGGTGTTCTTGTGCAGCCGCGAGGTGGCCTTCGCCCGCTCCGGCACGGTCTCCGCGAGGTGCTTGGCGACCTTGGTCAGGGCCTTCTCGGAGCCCTTGAGCGCGCCGTCCAGCACGCTGTCGAAGGCCTCCGTGAACGGATCGCGGCCCTTGCTCCGGCCGAACGCGCTCCGCGCCCGGCCCAGCGACGAGGACGCGGCCAGGTGCAGGTCGCCGCCGTGCCGGGAGACCTTGCCCGCGCCGTCCTCGAACTCGGCGTGGTCGATCTTCGTGACCTTCTGCGGGCCGCCGCCGCCCGCGCCCCCGGCCGAGGCCAGCGCCATGCCGTCGTGCTTGCCGCCGCCGTCACCGCCCGGCGCGGAGAACGCGCCGTCGGCCAGGTCGAGCACCATGTCCTCGACCATCGCCTCCAGCTTCGCGTTGATCGGCTGGGTGATCTGGGCGAGGACCTCGTCGACGATCCTGTCCACGGCCTCGTCCACGAGCCGCTTGATGATCGCCCGCACCGCGGTCATCTCGCCCGCGACGGCCAGCAGGGACAGACCGGCGGTGAACGCGGCCGCCGCGACCGCGGCGGCGATCGTCCCGGCCAGGACGGCGAGTTCGACCTCGGCCTTGGTCTTCATGCCGAAGACGATGTCGGCGAGCACGTCGCAGGCGTCCGCGAACAGCCGCGCCAGTTCCGGGAGTTTCTCCAGCTGCCGGGTGCGCACCTGGTCCCAGTGCTTCTCGAACGCCTCGACGGCCCAGCCGTCGGAGGAGGACAGGATGCGGCTGACCGCCTTGTGCGCGTCGCCCCCGTGCTCCTCGAAACCCTCCGCGAACTCCCGCATGGCGGACGCCATTTCGCGGTAGTCGTCCTCGTCCACATTCGGGAAACTGATGCCGACGACTTCCAGGAGCTCGTCGAGCCACCCCGGGATCGTGTACCCCACCGCTTCGACCCCCACCGGCACGAACGCCGCTCAAACCCAACTGATTTCACGCTGCATCTATTCTGACGCACACATGCGACCGGTCGTTGCGAATGCGATGGAGCACATGTGAAAGGGCCGCCGCACTTTCGTGTGCGACGGCCCTTTTGCGCTGGTTCGGGCGGAGCCGGGAGAGGTCGCTCCCGGGGAGGAGTCAGCTCCAGGTGATCAGGCGCTTGGGGCGCTCCAGCACCGCCGCCACGTCCGCCAGCACCTTCGACCCCAGCTCCCCGTCCACCAGGCGGTGGTCGAAGGAGAGGGCGAGGGTCGTCACCTGACGCGGCTTGACCTTGCCCTTGTGGACCCACGGCTGGAGCTTGATGGCGCCGATGGCGAGGATCGCGGACTCGCCGGGGTTCAGGATCGGCGTGCCCGTGTCGACGCCGAAGACACCGACGTTCGTGATGGTCACCGTGCCGCCCTGCATGGCCGCGGGGGACGTCTTGCCCTCGCGCGCCGTGGCCACCAACTCACCCAGCGACGCCGCCAGTTCGGGCAGCGTCTGGGCGTGGGCGTCCTTGATGTTCGGCACGATGAGGCCGCGCGGGGTGGCGGCGGCGATGCCCAGGTTCACGTAGTGCTTCTGGACGATCTCCTGATTCGCCTCGTCCCAGGCGGCGTTCACCTCGGGGTGGCGCTTGATGGCGACGAGCAGCGCCTTGGAGATGAGCAGCAGCGGATTGACCCGCAGCCCCTGCATGTCCTTGTCGGCCTTGAGCTCCTCGACGAGCTTCATCGTGCGCGTCACGTCGACCGTGACGAACTCCGTGACGTGCGGCGCCGTGAACGCGGAGCCGATCATCGCCGCGGCCGTCGCCTTGCGCACGCCCTTGACCGGGATCCGGGTCTCCCGCACGGAGTCGTACGAGGCCGGGGCCACGGGCACCGCGACCGGCGCGGCGGCCGGGACGGGCGTCTCCTGCGGGGCGGGCGCGGGCGCCACCGCCGCGTGCACGTCCTCGCGGCTGATGATCCCGTCGGGGCTCGACGGGACCACCGCGGAGAGGTCGACCCCGAGGTCCTTGGCGAGCTTGCGCACCGGCGGCTTGGCCAGCGGCCGCTGTTCGACGGCCGGGGCGGCCGTGCCGTTGGCGGGCGCCTCCTTGCGGGCCCGGCGCTTGGTCGACGACTCGGCGACGCCGTAGCCGACGAGCACGGGCTGGCGGCCGCCGGGCGCCTCCTGCGCGGGCTGCGGGTCGGACTGCTCCGCCGGCTCCGCGACGGGCTCCTGCGCGGGCGTCTCGGCGCTCTCCTCGCCCGCCGCGGCGATCGCGATGATCACCTGGCCGACGTCGACGGTCGTGCCCTCGGGAAAGCGCAGCTCCTTGACGACCCCGTCGAACGGGATCGGCAGCTCGACGGCCGCCTTGGCCGTCTCCACCTCGCAGACGACCTGTCCGTCCTCGACGGTGTCACCGGGCTGCACGTACCACTTGAGGATCTCGGCCTCGGTCAGACCCTCGCCCACGTCGGGCATCTTGAACTCACGCATGACTTCCCGACCTCCTTCAGTACGCCAGCGAGCGGTCGACGGCGTCGAGCACCCGGTCCAGTCCCGGCAGGTACTCGTCCTCCAGCCGCGCCGGCGGATACGGCGCGTGGTAGCCGCCGACCCGCAGCACGGGCGCCTCCAGATGGTAGAAGCACCGCTCGGTGATCCGGGCGGCGAGCTCCGCGCCGGAACCCAGGAAGACGGGCGCCTCGTGCACGACGACCAGGCGCCGCGTCTTCTCCACCGACGTCTGCACGGTGTCGAAGTCCATCGGCGAGATCGAGCGCAGGTCGAGGACCTCCAGGGACTTGCCCTCCTCCTCGGCGGCCGCGGCCGCCTCCAGGCAGACCTTCACCATCGGCCCGTACGCGGCGAGCGTCAGGTCGACGCCCTCGCGCGCCACGACGGCCTTGTGCAGGTCGCGGGGGACGGCCTCGCCCGCGGCGGAGCCGCTGTCGGGCAAGGTGACCTCGCCCTTGTCCCAGTAGCGCCGCTTCGGCTCGAAGAAGATCACCGGGTCGTCGCTCCGGATGGCCTGCTGGAGCATCCAGTACGCGTCGTTCGCATTCGAAGGTGACACCACCTTCAGCCCCGGCACGTGCGCGAACAGCGTCTCGGGCGACTCGCTGTGGTGCTCGACCGCGCCGATGCCGCCGCCGTACGGGATCCGGATGACGACGGGCGTCTTGACCTTGCCGAGCGCACGGGCGTGCATCTTGGCGAGCTGCGTGACGATCTGGTCGTACGCGGGGAAGACGAAGCCGTCGAACTGGATCTCCACCACCGGGCGGTAGCCGCGCAGCGCCAGGCCGATCGCGGTGCCGACGATGCCGGACTCCGCGAGCGGGGTGTCGATGATCCGGTCCTCGCCGAAGTCCTTGTACAGCCCGTCCGTCACCCGGAAGACGCCGCCGAGCTTGCCGACGTCCTCCCCCATGACGAGGACCTTCGGGTCGTTCTCCAGCGCCGTGCGCAGGGACTCGTTGATCGCCTTGGCGATCGGTAGCTTCTGTACCGCCATGGTGCTCAGGCCTCCCCGTCGGCGAACGACGCCTGGTACGCGGCGAACTGCGCGCGCTCCTCGTCGACGAGCGCGTGCCCGTCCGCGTACACGTTCTCGAAGATCGCCATGTGGCCCGGGTCCGGCATGGCCCGCACGACATCGCGTACCCGCTTGCCCAACGTCTCGCTCTCGGCGTCGAGTTCCGCGAAGAACTCCGCGCCGGTGTCGGTCGCGGACTCCAGGTACGTGCGCAGGCGCAGGATCGGGTCCTTCGCCTCCCAGGCCTCGCGCTCCTCGTCGGCCCGGTACTTCGTCGGGTCGTCGGAGGTGGTGTGCGCGCCCATCCGGTACGTGAACGCCTCGACCAGGGTCGGCCCCTCGCCGTTGCGGGCGCGCTCCAGCGCCCACCGGGTCACGGCGAGGCAGGCGAGCACGTCGTTGCCGTCCACGCGCACGCCCGGGAAGCCGAAGCCCTGCGCGCGCTGGTAGAGCGGCACCCGCATCTGGCGCTCGGTGGGCTCGGAGATCGCCCACTGGTTGTTCTGGCAGAAGAACACCACGGGGGCGTTGTAGACGGCCCCGAAGTTGAAGGACTCCAGGACGTCGCCCTGGCTGGAGGCGCCGTCGCCGAAGTACGCGATGACCGCAGAGTCCGCGCCGTCCTTGGCCACGCCCATCGCGTAGCCCGTGGCGTGCAGGGTCTGCGAGCCGATGACGATCGTGTACAGGTGGAAGTTGTTGCTGTTCGGGTCCCAGCCGCCGTGGTTCACGCCGCGGAACATGCCCAGCAGGTTCGTCGGGTCGACCCCGCGGCACCAGGCGACGCCGTGCTCGCGGTAGGTCGGGAAGACGTAGTCGTCCTCGCGGGTGGCCCGCCCGGAACCGATCTGGGCGGCCTCCTGGCCGAGCAGCGACGCCCACAGGCCCAGCTCGCCCTGGCGCTGCAGCGCGGTGGCCTCGGCGTCGAAGCGGCGGGTGAGGACCATGTCGCGGTACAGGCCGCGCAGCTCGTCATCGCTGATCGCGTCGACGTACGCGTCGTAGGCGGCGTTCTTGACCCGCTTGCCCTCGGGGGTCAGCAGCTGCACCAGCTCGGCCGGTGCCCGGTCCTGCGCGGCGGGTGCGCCGGGGGACTTCTTCACGGCCTTCTTCGTGGACTTCTTCGCAGCTGCCCGCTTGCGCGGCGGCTGCGCCTGGTGCGCGGCGGCAGTGCTGTCAGCACTGTCTACGGTCACGTGTGCTCCTCCGTCGGTCCGGCCCCCGGGATTGCCGGATGGCCAGTCGGCTCGGCTCGCCTGATCCGTCCACGCACGGGGTGGGTGCGCGGGCCGGGTCCAGGCGGACTGGAAAGAACGAGAAAACCTGTGCTCCGGCGAGCACCCTTCACCCAGCACGTTACCCAGTGGGTCACACATCTGCGAAACCCCATCTGACCTGCGATTTTGCTTGGATTTCCAAGTACCTGGTTGCTTGGATTCCCTAGCACTCGCACGAAGGACGAAGCTCCGCAGGTCACAGCCGTGTGACCGCTCCCTGGTCACAGCCTGGCAGGGCGCCGGAACACCGGCACGTTATCCCGCTCACGCCCCGCCCTTCTAGGGCCCGCCCGACGGATCTTGCCGCGGACGCGGCCCTGGGGCGTCGCAAGTGTTCGTGTGTGAGACTGATTGCGTGCGCGAAGACGGAAAAATCAAGGTATTTCTCCTCGACGACCATGAAGTGGTGCGCCGCGGGGTCCATGAGCTGCTCTCGATGGAGGACGACATCGAGGTCGTCGGCGAGGCCGGTACGGCCGCCGACGCCCTCGTCAGGATCCCCGCGACGCGGCCCGACGTCGCGGTCCTGGACGTGCGTCTGCCGGACGGCAGCGGCGTCGAGGTGTGCCGCGAGATCCGCTCCGGCGACGAGTCGATCAAGTGCCTGATGCTGACCTCGTTCGCGGACGACGAGGCCCTGTTCGACGCGATCATGGCCGGCGCCTCCGGCTACGTGCTCAAGGCGATCCGGGGCAACGAGCTGCTCACCGCCGTACGGGACGTGGCCGCGGGCAAGTCGCTGCTGGACCCGGTCGCCACCGCGCGCGTGCTGGAGCGGCTGCGCGACGGCGGCCGCAGCAAGGACGACGACAAGCTCTCCGGCCTCACCGACCAGGAGCGCAAGATCCTCGACCTGATCGGTGAGGGTCTGACCAACCGCGTGATCGGCGAGCGCCTCCACCTCGCCGAGAAGACGATCAAGAACTACGTCTCCAGCCTGCTGTCCAAGCTCGGCATGGAGCGCCGCTCGCAGGCCGCCGCCTACGTCGCGCGCATGCAGGCCGAGAGGCACTGACGCCGGGACCTATGTCCCCCGGGCTCGGGGCGGGGTCCCCTTCTGCGGCGCCCTGTCGGGAACGCACAGTGGTGACATGCCCTCCGACATGCAGCCGCAGGACCCCGAGCGCGGCTTCGAACTGCTCTCCCGCGTGCACTACGGCCGGGTAGCGACGAGCATGCGTGCCCTGCCCTTCCTCGCCTCCGCCCGCCACATCGTGGCGAACGGCCGGCTCCTGCTGCGCATGCACCGCGGGTACGGCTACCACCTGGCCTGCGTCGGCAGCGTCGTCGCGTACGGCGCGGACAACCTGGGCGAGACGGAGCCCGGCCACGACCGGCAGTGGTCGGTGCAGTGCGTCGGCACCTGCGAGCAGGTCGAGCCGACCACTGCCGAACTCGAACTCTTCGGCCCGACCCCGCACTACGCGGACGGCGAGCTCTTCGACCCGGTGTACCTGCGCGTGGACCCGCAGCTCATGACGGTGCACGAACTGCGGGGCGGCGCGACGCGCATGGCCGGGGCCTGTCCTAGTTCCCGCCGGTGAGGGCGCCGTCCGTGCCCGGGTCGCCGGTGTTGCCGCCCGTGTCGGGGTCGCCCGTGTCCGTCGGCTCGCCCGGGTCCGTCGGCTCACCGGTGTCCGTCGGCTTGCCCGTGTCCGTCGGCTTGCCGGTGTCCGTCGGCTCACCGGTCGGCTGACCGGTGTTCGTCGGCGTGGGGGTCTGCGGGTCCCGGGTGGGCGTGTACGAGGGCTGGTAGGTGCCCTGGTCGCCCGTGGTGCTGCCCTCGTCCTGCGTCTCGCCCTGCGTCTCGTCCTCGTCGGACGACTTCGACGGCTTGTCCGACTTCTCGGACTTCGTGACGGACGGCGACTGCTTGGTGCTGCCCCCGCCGTCGCCCCCGCCGGTCTGGGTGAGCGCGTAGGCCACGCCCGCCGCGATGGCGATCACCGCGATCACCGCGACGATCCACATCTTGCCGCGGCCGCCACCGCCCCCGCCGTGCCCGTTGCCGTCGAAGCCGCCGTCGTCGCCGCCCGGCGGACGCAGCATGGGCTGCGCGGCCGTGCCGTTGTCGGGGTGCTGCATCACCGTCGTTCCGGCCATGCCCATGGCGGGGGTGTGGCCGCCCTCGTGCATGTCGACGGGACCGGTGTTCCAGGTGCCGGTGTGGCCGCCCTGCTCGTACAGCATCTGCAGGCCGTACTGGACGAGGCCGCGCATCTCCTCGGCCGTCTGGAACCGGTCGTCGGGGTCCTTGGCCAGCGAGCGCATGACCAGGCCGTCGAGCTCCGGCGGCGTCGCGTCCGAGACCTCGGAGGGCGGCACCGGCACATCCTGGACGTGCTGGTAGACGACGGAGAGCGGCGTCTCGCCGGTGAAGGGGGGCCGCAGCGCGAGGAGCTCGTAGAGCAGGCAGCCGGTCGCGTACAGGTCGGAGCGGTGGTCGACGGCCTTGCCGAGGGCCTGCTCCGGCGACAGGTACTGGGGCGTGCCCATGACCATGCCGGTCTGCGTCATCGTCGACTGCGCCCCGTGCAGGGCGCGGGCGATGCCGAAGTCCATGACCTTGACCGCGCCCGTGTTCGTGATGATCACGTTGGCGGGCTTGATGTCGCGGTGCACGATGCCGTGCTGGTGCGAGTAGGCGAGGGCCTCCAGCACGCCGGAGACGATGATCAGGGCCTGCTCGGGGCCCGGCGCCTCGGCGTTCAGGAGGAGGTCGCGGATGGTGCGGCCCTCGACGATCTCCATGACGATGTACGGAACGGTCGAGCCGTTCACGTAGTCCTCGCCGGAGTCGTAGACCGCGACCACCGCGTGGTGGTTCAGGCCGGCGACCGACTGTGCCTCGCGGGTGAAGCGGGCCTTGGAGACCGGGTCCTCGGCGAGGTCGGAGCGGAGCAGCTTGACCGCGACGGTGCGTCCGAGGCGCACGTCCTCGGCGGCGAACACCTCGGCCATGCCGCCCCGGCCGAGTCTGCGGGTCAGCCGGTACCGGCCGTCCCCGACGAGTCCGCCGTTGCCCCACATCTCCGGCGCATCTGACATACCGCCGCCAGTCGCCTCGGGGTCGGACGGGCCCTGAGCGCGCTGCTGCTGGTCCATCAGTCCTCGCCGTCGTTTCTGTCCGTGCTGTCGGATCCTGCGTCGGAGATCGCGCGGTTGTGAATACGGTCTCCGTCGGGCCACGCTACAGGCTTCGGTCCCGGCCCCGTCCCGGGATGGACCGGACATCAAACCCGTTGCCGTGCACGCCTTGCAAATCGTGCGCGCAATTTCTGTGCCGGGTCCATGGTCGCTCGATGACCTGATCCGTGGTCTTTTCCTGTAACGCTTGCGCGACGCTTCTTGCCCGTACGGTCACGGAACGGGCATCGAACTTGACGTGTCCGGGCCCTCGGGCAGACTTGGCCGGGAATAGCTGAATTCGATCACCGGCCGCGCCGACGTCGGGGCGCCTATGGGGGACGCAGACACATGACCGAGGGCAGCGCCGGCGGCGCGCACAGCGGGCGGTACGCGGGACGCGCCGTGGCGGGCGGGCGGTATCAACTGCACGACCTGCTCGGTCAGGGCGGCATGGCCTCCGTGCACCTCGCGCACGACACCCGGCTCGACCGCCCGGTCGCCATCAAGACTTTGCACACGGAACTCGGCCGCGAGGACGCCTTCCGTCAGCGCTTCACGCGCGAGGCCAAGTCGGTGGCGAAGCTCACTCACACGAACATCGTCTCGGTCTTCGACTCGGGCGAGGACGAGCTCGACGGGCTGATCACCCCGTACATCGTCATGGAGTACGTCGAGGGCCGCCCGCTCGGCTCCGTGCTCGACGAGGACGTACAGCGGTACGGCGCGATGCCCGTCGACAAGGCCCTGAAGATCACGGCCGATGTGCTCGCCGCGCTGGAGATCAGCCACGAGATGGGCCTGGTCCACCGCGACATCAAGCCCGGCAACGTGATGATGACGAAGCGCAACGTCGTCAAGGTCATGGACTTCGGCATCGCCCGCGCCATGCAGTCGGGCGTCACGTCGATGACGCAGACCGGCATGGTCGTCGGCACGCCGCAGTACCTGTCGCCCGAGCAGGCGCTGGGCCGCGGCGTCGACGCGCGCTCCGACCTCTACTCGGTCGGCATCATGCTGTTCCAGCTCGTCACCGGGCGCCTGCCGTTCGAGGCGGACTCGCCGCTGGCCATCGCGTACGCGCACGTCCAGGAGGAGCCGGTCGCTCCGTCCTCGATCAACCGCGCGCTGCCGCCGGCCGTCGACGCCCTCGTCGCCCGCGCCCTGCGAAAGAACCCGAACGAGCGTTTCCCGAGCGCGGAGTCGATGCGGGACGAGTGCCTGCGGGTGGCCCAGTCGCTGGCCGGGACCGGTCACGTCGCGCCGAGCATCGTGCCGGGCGCGCAGACGTCCAGCGGCGCGGGCGTGGGCTCCGCCGTCTTCCCGCCGGTCGACCAGAACGGGATGCCGACCCCGGGCCCGGTCCACACGCCGTACCAGCCGACGCCCCCGCCCAACCCGTACGGGACGCCGACCCCGCAGCCCGGGTACGGCTACCCGCAGCAGGGCGGATACCAGACGCCGCCGCCCACCTCGCCGTACGCACCCCAGGCCCAGCACACCCCGCCGCCGTACGGCCAGGCACCCCAGCCCTCGACGTCGGTCCAGGGCTCGGGCCCTGGCGGCGCCGGCACCAAGCGGAACAAGGCCGTGATCATCGGCTCGATCGTGGTCGCGCTCGTCGCCATCGGCGGCCTGGTCACCGCCCTCACGATGAACGGCGGCGACGAGAAGGGCGGCAGCGACAAGCCGTCCACGTCCGCGGTCGCCGGGCACAAGGGGCCCGACAAGACGAAGACGATCGAGACGGACCAGTGCACGGAGCCGTACAACGGCTCCGACGACGAGAACAAGATCAAGGTCCCGGACTTCTACCTCAAGAACATCGACTCGGTGAAGGCCTGCTTCCGGGCGGCGGGGTGGGACCCCACGATCAAGCCCATCGACGAGAACACGTACGGCGAGGGCACGGTGATGAACCAGAGCCCCGCCGCGGACACGGAGATCGACCCCGACAACGTCAAGATCCAGTTGCAGGTCTCCACGGGCGACCCCATTGGCTGAGCGCACGCGTGAGCGCGCGGACACGGCGCACCACAGAGTGCCGTGCAGGCCGGGCTGAGCGTCACCTGCTACCCCGGCGGGAAGACCGACCCGAACTTCTGGCGCCTGCGCGTCCGTGACGCGCGAAGGGCCCGGCAGCGATGCCGGGCCCTTCGTATCTCCACGTTCCGTAGGCGTACGGCTTACAGGTACGGCCCGCCCGAGCGCCCCCCGGCCCGCGGGTCCTCCTCGTCCTCCTCGCCGCCGCCGACCCCCGGCGGCAACGCGCGGCGCATCTGCTCCAGTTGGGCGCGGGCCGCCATCTGCTGGGCGAACAGCGTCGTCTGGATCCCGTGGAAGAGACCCTCCAGCCAGCCCACCAACTGGGCCTGCGCGATGCGCAGTTCCGCGTCGCTGGGCGTCGCGTCGTTGTTGAAGGGGAGAGAGAGCCGCTCCAGTTCCTCGACGAGTTCGGGCGCGAGCCCGTCCTCGAGCTCCTTGACCGAGCTGTGGTGGATCTCCTTGAGGCGCTGCCGGCTCGCCTCGTCGAGAGGAGCCGCGCGTACTTCTTCCAGCAGCTGCTTGATCATGCTGCCGATGCGCATCACCTTGGCGGGCTGTTCCACCATCTCCGTCACCGGGACCTCGCGGGAATCGTCGTCTCCGCCGCCGCCCAGAGCCATTCCGTCCTGGCCAACGACCAAGATCTGCGGGTTCTCCGGCGACCGTTCGTTCCTCGGCATCTCCATGCCGCCATTCTCTCGCACGGGGCTGTCACGTCACGGTGGTGCCCCCGTTGCGGCCTGATCCACCGTGCGGAAGGGGCCCAAAATCCGGCGTGCCTGTTCTATGCCGCTATGTGAGGCTTGTCGCAAGCGTCGGGCGGAGGCGGAAGGGGCAGGGCATGCAGGGGCAGCGCATGCGGCGGGTGCGCAGGGCGGCCGGACTCGTGCTGGCCGTGCTCTGCCCGCTCCTGCCGGCGCTCCTCCTGCTCGGACCGGCCCCGCTCTCGTCCGCCGCCGCCCCGTTCTCGTACGCGGCCGAACCCTCGCCGCACGGTTCGCTGGCCGGCAGCCGGGCGGGC
>NZ_JAAGMG010000548.1 GCF_010548525.1 Streptomyces sp. SID14478 | reverse complement strand
CGCGCAGGACGTCCGCGGTGCGCCGCGCGCCGTCGGCGAGCCAGGCGTCGAGCGCGGCGGGGTCGTCGCCCTCGGGTCCGGTGAAGTCCGGCACCCGCTCCTCGGGGACCGGCTCCGTCGCCCGGGTCCGCACGATCGCCTCGACCCAGCGGTGCGCACCGCCGACGTGCACGGCGAGTTCGCGCAGGCTCCAGTCGGGGCAGGTCGGCACGGTCGCGGCGAGGTCGGCCCCCGCCAGATGCGCCCTCAACAGGTCGGTCTGGGCGAGGATTTCGTCGCAATAGCCGTCGTGGGTGAGCTGTCCGGGCGGGGGCGGTGCGGAGGTCGTCATGCGCCGAGCCTACGTATTCGGGCCCCCGCCCAACATCACGATTTCCGCCGCATCGAAGGCGACGCCGACCTCGGCGCCCTGCTCCGGTGCCTCGCGCAGCGCGCACGCCGCTTCGAGCCGGGGCGCGTTGCGGGGCTGGAGCTGCACCGCGACGTGCGTGCCCCGGAAGGTGCGGGCCGCGACGGTGCAGGTCAGCTGGGCGTCGGCGGCGGGCACGAGACGTACGCCCGCGGGGCGCACCAGCAGCCTGCCGACGCCCTGCGGCGAGCCGTCGGGCACCGGCACCTTGCCCCACGGCGTGTCCGCGGCGTCGCCCGAGACCGAGACGGTCGCCTCGACCACGTTGTCGAAGCCGAGGAAGCGGGCCACGAACTCGTCCACGGGCTGCCGCCACACGTCGAGCGGCGTGCCGGACTGGGCGATCCGTCCGTCCCGCATGACGACGACCCGGTCGGCGAGCGCGAAGGCCTCGCCCTGGTCGTGGGTGACGGCGAGCACCGTCGTACCCAACTCGCCGAAGAGTTCCCGCAGTTCGACGACGAGCCGTTCGCGCAGCGAGCGGTCGAGCTGGCCCAGCGGCTCGTCCAGCATCAGCAGCCGCGGCCGGGGCGCCAGCGCACGGGCGAGCGCGACGCGCTGCTGCTCGCCACCGGAGAGCGCGGAGACGGCCCGCCGCTCGACCCCGGGCAGCCCGACGAGCTTCAGCAACTCCCCCACGCGGGCGGCCTGTTCCGCCTTCGACGCCCCGTGCATGCGCAGCCCGAACGCGACGTTCGCACCCACGTCCCGCTGCGGGAACAGCTGATGGTCCTGGAACATCAGCCCCACGCCCCGCTTGTGCGCGGGCACCCTGGACTGGTCCTTGCCCTCCAGGAACACCCGCCCCCCGTCCAGGGGTTGGAGGCCCGCGACGGCCCGCAGCAGCGTCGACTTCCCGCTGCCGCTGGGCCCGAGCACGCACACGATCTCGTGCTCGGCGACCTCCAGGTCGACGTCGTCGAGTGCGGCGCGCCCGCCGAACCGTACGGTCGCGTCGTCGAGTGCCAGCAAGGCCGCCATCAGAACTCCCCGGTCGTGGCCCGCGCGGGCCGCATGCGTTCGAGCAACAGCAACGACACGGCGCAGACGGCCATCAGCACCGTCGACAGGGCCATCGCCTGGCCGTAGTTGAGATCCCCGGCCCGGCCCAGCAGCCTGGCGACGGCGACCGGCAGGGTCGGGTTGTCGGGCCGCGCGATGAACACGGTTGCGCCGAACTCGCCCAGCGACACCGCGAACGCGAACCCTGCCGCGATCAGCAGCGCCCGCCGCACCATGGGCAGGTCGACCTCCCGCCACGCCCGCAGCGGCGAGGCCCCGAGCACGGCCGCGGCCTCCCTCAGGCGCCCGTCGACGGCCCGCAGGACCGGCAGCATGGTGCGTACGACGAACGGCACCCCGACCAGTGCCTGCGCGAGCGGCACCAGGATCCAGGACGCCCGCAGGTCCAGCGGCGGCTTGTCGAGCGTGATCAGGAACCCGAAGCCGACGGTCACCGCGGAGACCCCGAGCGGCAGCATCAGCAGCGCGTCGAAGCCGCGCACCAGCCGTCCCGCCCGGGAAGTGAGCGCGGCCGCGGCGAGCCCGCCGATCACCAGCGCGATGGCGGTGGCGACGAGCGCGTACTCCAGCGAGTTCCCGATCGCGTGCAGGGGCGGCACGAGGAAGGCGCCGCCGTCGGCCTCGCCGAGCGCCCGGTAGTACGCGAACCCGTAGCCGCCCGGCGCGTCCAGCGAGCGCTGCACCAGCACGGCCAGTGGCAGCAGGATCAGCACGGCGACGGTCGCCAGCACCCCGCCGAGGAGCGCCCATTGGCCCGCGCCGCGCGGCCGGCGGGACGTCCCCGCGGGGTCGACGAGCCGCAGCGCGCTCTCCCTGCGCCGCACGCTCCAGGCGTGCACGGCGAGGATCAGCCCGACCGCGACGAACTGCACGAGGGTCAGCACGGCCGCGGTCGACAGGTCGAAGATGTCCGCGGTCTGCCGGTAGATCTCCACCTCAAGGGTCGAGTAGCCCGGCCCGCCGAGGATCTGCACGACGCCGAACGACGTGAACGTGAAGAGGAAGACCATCAGCGCCGCCGCCGCGACCGCCGGGCCGAGCGCCGGCAGCGTCACCCGCCGCCACGCCGCGAACCGGGAGGCGCCGAGCATCCGCGCGGCCTCCTCCTGCCGGGGGTCGAGCTGCCCCCACAGCCCGCCCACGGTCCGCACGACGACCGCGTAGTTGAAGAAGACGTGCGCGACGAGGATGGCCCACACGGTGGTGTCGAGCCGCACCCCCCACAGCGCGTCGAGCAGCCCGCCCTGCCCGACCAGCGCCAGGAACGCCGTCCCCACGACGACGGTCGGCAGCACGAACGGCACGGTCACCACGGCCCGCAGCAGCTGCTTGCCGGGAAAGTCGAACCGGGCGAAGACGTACGCGCCGGGGAGCGCGATCAACAGCGTGAGAGCGGTCGAGGCGAGCGCCTGCCACACCGTGAACCACAGCACGTGCCGGATGTCGGACTGCCCGAGCACGTCCAGGATCCGCCCGAACTGCCAGGCCCCGTCGGCCTCCAGCCCGCGCCGGACGATCGCGACGACGGGGTAGGCGAAGAAGACACCGAAGAATACGACGGGCACGACCATGAGCCCGAGCCGCGCCGCGCTCCCGGAGGCCCCGCGGGACGTGGCCGCCGCCACTCCCCCGGCGCCCCCGGCGCCCGGTGCTTCTGCTTCCTTCACTTCCTTACGAGCGACGTCCACGACTTCACCCAGTCGTCACGGTGGTCCGCGATCTTGCGGGGGTCCATGGTCTCGGGGTCGTCGACCTTCGCCGCGTACTTCGTGTAGTCGGCGGGCGCGGTGGCGTTCTTCGTCACCGGGTCGACGAACATGTTGAGCGGCATGTCCTCCTGGAACTCCTTCGAGACCAGGAAGTCGAGCAGCGCCTGTCCGCCCTTGTCGTTCTTCGCCCCGTCCAGCAGACCGGCGAACTCGACCTGCTGGAAGCAGGTGCCGTCCGCGACGCCGACCGGCGACGTCTTCGGCTGCGGGTCGGCGTAGATCGCCTCGGCGGGCGGCGAGGAGGCGTAGGAGACGACGAGCGGCCGTGTGCCGCCGGCCTTCTTGCCCCCGGCGCTGCCGCTGAACTCCTGGTTGTACGCCTGGTCCCAGCCGTCGACGACCTTCACGCCGTTGGCCACGAGCTTCTTCCAGTAGCCCTGCCAGGCATCGTCGCCGTAACTCGCGGCGGAGCCGAGCAGGAAGCCGAGGCCCGGCGAGGAGGTGGCCGCGTTCTCGGTGACGAGCAGGTTCTTGTACGCGGGCTTCGCGAGATCGGCGAAGGACGACGGCGGTGTCAGCTTGTGCGCGGCGAAGTACTTCTTGTCGTAGTTGACGCAGATGCTGCCGGCGTCGACCGGCGTGACGCGGTTCTTCCCCGCGTCGAGCTGGTACTGGCTCCTCACCTCGTCGAGGCCCTTCACCTTGTACGAGGAGAAGATGCCGTTGTCGAGGGCCCGCGACAGCAGGGTGTTGTCGACGCCGAAGAACACGTCGCCCTGCGGGTTGCCCTTGGACAGGATCGCCTTGTTGACGGCCTGCCCGGCGTCGCCGTCCTCCAGGACCTTCACCTTGTACCCGGACTTGCGCTCGAAGTCCTTCAGCACGTTCTTGGAGACGGCCCACGAGTCGTGGCTGACGAGCGTCACGGTCTTGGCGTCGGCACCGTCCGCCCCGCTCGACGACGAGCCGCAGGCGGACAGCACGACCAGACCGAGGCCCACGGCCACGGCGGTGTACGTCTTCTTGCTCACTGGTTTTCCTCCTGGGGGTGACCAGGAAGAGACGCGGCCCTGCCCGGAGACCTTCGAAGAGGTTCCGGGCAGGGCGCAACAGCTTGAGTGGTGTCCGAACTTCCTACCCAGAATGACCTGGGCAAGGTTCAGAGGGTCTGCGGCCTGCCGATCTGGTTGCCGCACTCTCAGCGCTGTGGCGCTCCCCTGTCGGAATATGCAGATGTCAGTGCAAGGCTACCGCTCGGTCGCCGCGAGCTGGCCACACGCCCCGTCGATCTCCTGGCCACGGGTGTCACGAATGGTGACGGGCACCCCATGGGCGGCGATCGCGTCGACGAACGCCTTCTCGTCCTCGGGACGCGACGCCGTCCACTTCGACCCCGGCGTGGGGTTCAGCGGGATCAGGTTGACGTGCACCGGCTTGCCCTTGAGCATCCGGCCGAGCCGGTCACCGCGCCAGGCCTGGTCGTTGATGTCGCGGATCAGCGCGTACTCGATGGAGAGCCGGCGCCCGGACCTGGCCGCGTACTCCCAGCCGGCGTCGAGGACCTCCCGCACCTTCCACCGCGTGTTGACGGGTACGAGGGTGTCGCGCAGCTCGTCGTCGGGGGCGTGCAGCGAGATGGCGAGGCGGCACTTGAAGCCCTCGTCGGTGAACCGGTTGATGGCGGGCACGAGGCCGACCGTCGACACGGTGATGCCGCGCTGGGACAGCCCGAGCCCGTCCGGCTCGGGGTCGGTCAGCGCCCGGATCGACTGGACGACGCGCTTGTAGTTGGCGAGCGGTTCGCCCATCCCCATGAACACGATGTTGCTCAGCCGCGCCGGACCGCCGGGGATCTCCCCGTCCCGCAGGGCCCGCATCCCGTCCACGATCTGGTGCACGATCTCGCCGGTCGACAGGTTCCGGTCGAGGCCCGCCTGGCCGGTGGCGCAGAACGGGCAGTTCATCCCGCACCCGGCCTGCGACGAGATGCACATCGTCACCCGGTCCGGGTACCGCATGAGCACGGACTCGACGAGTGTCCCGTCGAACAGCCGCCACAGGGTCTTGCGGGTCGTGTCCTGGTCGGTCGACAGATGCCGTACGACGGTCATCAGCTCGGGCAGCAGCGCCTCGCGCAGCTTCTCGCGCGAGGCGGCGGGAATGTCGGTCCACTCCGCGGGATCGTGCGCGTACCGCGCGAAGTAGTGCTGCGAGAGCTGCTTGGCGCGAAACGGCTTCTCACCGATCGCGGCAACCGCTTCCTTGCGCTCGGCGGGCGTGAGGTCGGCGAGGTGCCGCGGCGGCTTCTTGGCTCCGCGGGGGGCGACGAAAGTGAGTTCTCCGGGCTTAGGCATGGCTGTACCAGTGTCGCAGATGGAACGCGGTGACCTGGGGTCGTCGGGTTGGACCTCTGTCACTGGCGGTCGCCGCTGGCCACTGTTGAGCGACCTCGGACGGCCCAGGGACGGCCCGAGATTCTGGGCTCGCCCGCCGTCTGACCAGCTAGCATCGCGTCCAGTCCAGGGGATGGGGGCTCGCCATGGCAATCGGCCGCAAGGGATCGCGACGTATCGTCGTCGACGGCACGGCTTACCGCTGGCGCCTGCGCGGCCGGCCGACCTACAGCCACGGTCTCTGCTGGTCACCGTGCACGTACGCGGTTGAGCATGCGGATACCTCGGGGGCAACCCTGGTCGTCACGACGAATCAGCCTCACCCCAGTAACTGGGTCGGAGCGCCAGGTGTCGCAGTGCTGCCCAGCGACGTCAGCGTCGCCATCACGTCGGCCCTCGCCCAGGGCTGGAACCCGACGAGTCCCGGCTCACCGTTTCACCTGGACCAGTCAGACGGCTTTGGCAGCCGCCCCTGATGCGACGCTCACCTGGGTCGGCTGGGACCCGAAGTCGACGATCGCTTAGTCCTCGGTATCGGATTCGTGCAGCGTGACAAGCTCCCCGAGGTCGTTGGTCACCATGACGCGCGCCAGTCGCCCGGCAACAGCCACGACCGTCGGCCGACTGGGCGACCGCAGATTTCCTCGTCCGTGTCATTGGGCACCTGGGCATCCGCCACGCCCAGGGCGACGCCCAGTTCACGCATGAGCGAGACCTCTTCCTCAGTTCTCAGACTGATCCCGAGACACCGCTCGGGCTCGTCGGCATCACAGAAGTCGTCGAAGAGCGTGTGAGAGATGTGGTCCAGGTTCTCGAACACCCCAGGGTCGAGCCAGACGTCTCGCTGCCACGGCGGATTGGCCAGCGAGAACCACGGGCACGACGTGGACTCGGTGGTTCGCCATGAGACGCGCGTCTTCGGTCACGGCACCGAGCCTACGGACGGCACTCTGCGTATGACCCGGCTTTTCCGGGTCGACGCAGCGGTCACCTCTACTGGCGCCGGCGTCTCTCCCCGGTCCCCATCCCGCCCCCGGGGGCACGCCTCGGCTCGCCCGCCCCTACGACAACGAGCCCCCGCCGAAGGGGCGGAGGCTCGTCGCGCGTGCGAGAAGGTCCCGGAAGGGCCCGGCCGCTACGACCCCACGAAGAGGACGAGGAGCAGCCACACCACCGGTGCCGTCGGCAGCAGGGAGTCGAGGCGGTCCATGATGCCGCCGTGCCCGGGCAGCAGCGTGCCCATGTCCTTGATGCCGAGGTCCCGCTTGATCATGGACTCGCCGAGGTCGCCGAGCGTGGCGCTGGCGGCGACGCAGGCGCCCATGACCAGGCCCTGCCACCAGGTTCCGTCGTCGATCAGGAACTGCATGCACAGCACACCCGCCGCCATCGCGAACGTCACCGCCCCGACCAGGCCTTCGCGGGTCTTGCCGGGGCTGATGCGCGGCGCGAGCTTGTGCTTGCCGAAGCGCCAGCCGATCGCGTACGCACCGGTGTCGCTGACCACGGTGAGGATCAGGAAGGTCAGGACCCGCCAGGCACCGTCGTCCGCGGTGAGCATCATCGCCACGAACGTCGCGAGGAAGGGGACGTAGAAGGCCGCGAAGACGCCGGCCGTGACGTCCTTCAGATAGCCCTCGGGCGGCTCGGTCATGCGCCACACCAGGACGGCGAGCGCGGTCAGCGCCATCGCCACCCAGGCGCCCTCGGCCCCGCGGACGTATCCGGCGACGACCATGGCCGCGCCGCCCACGGCGAGCGGCACGAGCGGTGCCTTGATGCCCTTGCGTTCCTCGAGCCGCGAGGTCAGCTCCCACAGGCCGACGACGACGGCGACCGCTATCACGCCCACGAAGACGGCCTTGACGATGAACAGCGAAGCGATGATGACCGCGCCGAGCCCGACGCCGACCCCTATGGCCGCCCCGAGGTCCCGGCCCGCGCTCTTCTTCTGCTGCGGCGCAGAAGGCGGGGCGGGGGCAGGCTGCGGTGCTGCGCTGGACATGGGCTCCTGCGGCGTCGGCGGGGTCGTCTCGTCGCGGAACAAGGGGCCGCTCAGCCGAGCGGCCCCCCGGTCGACGTCCTGGTCACCGTCCCCGCCACCGGCGGGCACGTCAGGCATATCGGGCACGATGGGCATGGGCCGAGTCTCCTCAACCGCGTGCCGTTCGTACGCGGGACCCGCCGGAGCGCGCCCCTGGTCGTACGAGGGCCGCTGACCGTAGGCGGGCGCTTGGCCCTGGTCGGCGGGCCCCCAGTACCCGGGCCCGCTCGGCGCCCCCCAGGAAGAGTCGTTCACGGATTCCTCGAACCTCGATGTTCCGTGCTCGCTCAGACTTCGAGCAGCTCGGCTTCCTTGTGCTTGAGCAGCTCGTCGACCTGGGCCACGTACTTGGAGGTGGTGTCGTCCAGCTCCTTCTCGCCGCGACGGCCCTCGTCCTCGCCGATGTCGCCGTCCTTGATCGCCTTGTCGATGGCTTCCTTGGCCTTGCGACGGACCGAGCGGATGGAGACCTTGCTGTCCTCCGCCTTGCTCTTGGCGACCTTGATGTAGTCGCGGCGGCGCTCCTCGGTGAGCTCGGGGAACGTCACACGAATGATGTTGCCGTCGTTGCTCGGGTTGACGCCCAGGTCGGAGTCCCGGATCGCCTGCTCGATGTTGCGCAGCGCGCTCTTGTCGAACGGGGTCACCACGGCCATCCGCGGCTCCGGAACGGAGAACGAGGCCAGCTGGTTGATCGGCGTCAGCGCGCCGTAGTAGTCGGCCACGATCTTGTTGAACATCGCCGGGTGCGCACGACCGGTACGGATCGCCGCGAAGTCCTCCTTGGCGACCACGACGGCCTTCTCCATCTTCTCCTCGGCCTCGAGGAGGGTCTCTTCGATCACCACTTGCTCCTGCGTGTCTTGAGTGAGGCCCGGCTTGCACGGGGCGGCCGGCTGCGTCGCGTGTCTTGTTCCTGCGCGGTTTTCCTGCGGTGTCCTTGCACGGTGTCCGACCGGCAGGACATTGTCCATCCCTCGCGGGGCGCCTTGGACAGGAGAGTTCAGGCGCGGGTGCCCTGGTCGCCCACGAGCGTCCCGATCTTCTCACCCTTGACGGCCCGGGCGATATTGCCCGACGTCAGCAGCTCGAAGACGAGGATCGGGAGCTTGTTGTCCCGGCACAGGGTGATCGCGGTCATGTCGGCGACCTTCAGGTCGCGCGTGATGACCTCGCTGTAGCTGAGCGCGTCGAACTTCACGGCCTCGGGGTTGCGCTTGGGGTCCGAGTCGTAGACGCCGTCGACGCCGTTCTTGCCCATGAGCAGCGCCTCGGCGTCGATCTCCAGGGCGCGCTGCGCGGCGGTGGTGTCGGTGGAGAAGTACGGCATGCCCATACCGGCGCCGAAGATGACGACGCGACCCTTCTCCAGGTGGCGTACGGCGCGCAGCGGGATGTACGGCTCGGCGACCTGCCCCATCGTGATGGCGGTCTGTACGCGGCTGTCGATGCCCTCCTTCTCCAGGAAGTCCTGGAGGGCCAGGCAGTTCATGACCGTACCCAGCATGCCCATGTAGTCGGAGCGGGCCCGGTCCATGCCGCGCTGCTGGAGCTCGGCGCCGCGGAAGAAGTTGCCGCCGCCGATGACGACGGCGATCTGCGCCCCGTCGCGGACCACTGCCGCGATCTCTCGGGCGACGGCGTGCACCACGTCGGGGTCGACACCAAGACCCCCGCCCCCGGCGAACGCCTCGCCGGAAAGCTTCAGCAGAAAGCGGCCCGTGCCTTTGCCGTCGTCGCTCTTGTCACCGTTGTCGGCCTGGGTGGTGGTCATGGAATTCTCGCCTCTTAACTTGGCACACATACAAAGAAGGCCATTGCCGGTGGGGTGTGTTCGCATCCCATGCTCGGCAATGGCCTCCTCGTCACATCTGCGGTCGTCCGGCACGTACCCGGACGACTGCTGTCGACCCTAGCCGGGTCTCGCGGCTGTCGCGGTACGGACTCAGATGCCGACCTTGATGCGCGAGAAGCGCTTCAGGGTGACACCGGCCTCCTGGAGGACCTTCTCGACGGACTTCTTGTTGTCGAGGGCGTACGGCTGACCGAGGAGCGTGGCCTCCTTGAAGAAGCCGTTGACGCGACCCTCGACGATCTTCGGGAGCGCGGCCTCCGGCTTGCCCTCGGCGCGGGTGGTCTCCTCGGCGACGCGACGCTCGGACTCGACGACCTCGGCCGGGACGTCCTCACGGGAGAGGTACTTCGGCGCGAAGGCGGCGATGTGCTGCGCGACACCCTTGGCGAGGTCGGCGTCGGCCTTGTCCAGCTCGACCAGGACACCGATCTGCGGGGGCAGGTCGGGCATGGTGCGGTGCATGTAGGCAGCGACGTACGCGCCGGAGAACTGCGCGAAGCGGTCCAGGACGATCTTCTCGCCGAGCGTGGCGTTGGCCTCGTCGACGTACGCCTGCACGGTCTTGCCGGCCTCGATCTCGGAGGCGAGCAGCGCGTCGAGGTCGGCGGGGCTCGTCTTGGCGACGTGCGCGGCCAGCTCGTTGGCGACGGCCTGGAACTTCTCGCCCTTGGCGACGAAGTCCGTCTCGCACTTCAGCTCGACGAGGACACCGGAGGTGTTGTCGTCGGCGATGAGGGAGACGACGGCACCGTTCTCGGCGGAGCGGCCCTCGCGCTTGGCGACGCCCTTCTGGCCCTTGATGCGCAGGGCCTCTACGGCCTTGTCGACATCGCCGTCGGCCTCGTCGAGCGCCTTCTTGCAGTCCATCATGCCGGCGCCCGTGAGCTCGCGGAGCTTCTTGACGTCAGCGGCGGTGTAGTTCGCCATGATCCTGATTTTCTCTCTACGAAGTCTGGAAGCAGTCTTCAGAAACTGGAAGCAGTCTTCAGAAATCTGAGGACGAAGATCACGGGTGAACGGCGGGGGCCGAAGGGGCCCCCGCCGTCACCTCATGAAACCGGTACCCGTGCGGGTCAGGCCTGCTCGGCGTCCGCGGCCGGGGCGGCCTCGGCGGCAGGGGCCTCAGCGGCCGGAGCCTCGGCGGCGGGCGCCTCGGCAGCGGGGGCCTCAGCGGCAGCAGCGTCGGCAGCCGGAGCGGCCTCGGCGTCGTCGGCCGGCTTCTCGTCGGCCTTCTTCTCGCCCTCGAGCAGGTCGCGCTCCCACTCGGCGAGCGGCTCGCCGGCGGCCTTCTCGCCCGGCTTCTGGTCGCCCGTGGCGACGCCGGAACGGGCGATGAGGCCCTCGGCGACGGCGTCGGCGATCACGCGGGTGAGCAGGGTGACGGAGCGGATCGCGTCGTCGTTGCCCGGGATCTTGTAGTCGACCTCGTCGGGGTCACAGTTCGTGTCGAGGATCGCGACGACCGGAATGTTGAGCTTCCGGGCCTCGCCGACAGCGATGTGCTCCTTCTTGGTGTCCACGATCCAGACGGCGCTGGGCACCTTGGACATCTCGCGGATACCACCGAGGGTCTTCTCCAGCTTGGCCTTCTCGCGCGAGAGCACGAGAAGCTCCTTCTTGGTGAGACCCGACGCGGCGACGTCCTCGAAGTCGATCTGCTCGAGCTCCTTGAGGCGCTGCAGACGCTTGTAGACGGTCGAGAAGTTGGTGAGCATGCCGCCCAGCCAGCGCTGGTTCACGTAGGGCATGCCGACGCGGGTCGCCTGCTCGGCGATCGCTTCCTGCGCCTGCTTCTTCGTGCCGACGAACATGACCGTGCCGCCGTGGGCGACGGTCTCCTTGACGAACTCGTAGGCGCGGTCGATGTACGACAGCGACTGGAGAAGGTCGATGATGTAGATGCCGTTGCGCTCCGTGAAGATGAACCGCTTCATCTTCGGGTTCCAACGGCGGGTCTGGTGACCGAAGTGGACGCCGCTTTCCAGCAGCTCCCGCATCGTGACGACGGCCATGGCCGTACTCCTTGTGTGTTCTCGGTTGTTTCCTGACGCCCCGTTGCGCGCCTGCCGCGTACGTGAGTACGGGACCGAAGGACGCTGACACGAAGCCGGGAAGGCCGGTGCCGGGGCGTGCGAAGTCGATCCGGTGGCCCGGATCGCCACATGAAGTGTACGGGACCCGCGAGGTACGGGGTGACGCCGCTGTCCACAACCGCCCGGTAGTCCACCGTTCCCGGCCATGATCCCCCGGGATCGGCTCGTCCGGGGATCGTCGGAACCATGCGAAAACTACTCTGCGTGACGCTGATCATGCTCGTGTGCACCCTGCCGCACCGTGCGCTGGCGGCGGACTCGGGCTCCTCCCGGTTCTGGCCGGTGGGCGACCGCCCCGCGGTGGTACGCCCCTGGGCCCCGCCCTCGACTCCTTACGGCCCGGGGCACCGAGGCGTCGACCTGTCCGCCCCGATCGGCGCCCCTGTCCGCGCGGTCACGGCCGGCCGGGTCTCGTTCGCGGGCGAGGTGGCGGGCCGGGGCGTGGTGTCGGTGGAGGTGGCGGACACCGGGGACCCACCGCTGCGCACGACGTACGAGCCCGTGACGGCCACGGTCGAGGAAGGTGCCGAGGTGGCACCCGGCGATGTCGTCGGGGTGCTGCAGCTCCCCACGGGACACTGCCCGCGCGCGTCCCCGTCCTGCCTGCACTGGGGTCTCTTGAGAGGCACGACGTACCTGGACCCGCTGTCGCTGCTGGACGCGTCGATGCTGCGCCGCGCCCCGGCGAGACTGCTACCGGTGTGGGGGCTCCTCGTCCGAGGTCCGCTCCCGGTCACCGGAGGTCCGCTCCCCAGCACCTGAGGTCCCCAGCACCTGAGATCCGCAGCACCTGAGATCCGCTCCCCCGGGCGACGCGGCCCCGGCGTCGGGTGCCTCCTCAAGAGGGCGCCATGCCCAGCAGCTCGAAAGAACCTGGGACCGGTCCGAGCCCGAAAGAACCTGGGGCCGGTCCGGGCCTCGTGGACCAGACACCGACGGCGGCAGGGCGTCGTGGAAGCCGACGGCAGTAGAACGCTCAGGCTCAGGGAAGCCGATGACGGCAGAACGCTCAGGCGTCTGGTGCCAGTCGCCCCGCGCCGCCCGAGCTCTCACGAGAGGTCGGTCGCACCGCACCCGGTGCAGGCCCGCGCTCCGGCCCGCCGGGGCTTCAGCCCCGAACGCCCCGCAACGCCATCCCCACGGCCGCGTCCACGATCTCGCCCGGATCCTCCGCGGCCCCGAGCTCGATGCGCCGCACCGCCGCGTCCACCACGCCCTGCAGGAGCATCGCAGCGAGACGGGGCTGCGCGTGCCCCATCTCCCCGAGCGCCTCGACGATCATCGCGACGAGCCCGCCGTGGGCGGCGCGGATCTTCTCGCGCGCCCCCGCGTCCAGCTCGCTGGCGGAGATGGCCACCACCGCCCGGTGCCGCCGGTCCCCGACCAGTGTCAACTGCTCCCGCACATAGGCCTCGACCTTGCCCTCGGGGGTCGCGGCCCGCGCCATCCCGGCCTCGACCTCGGCGGCCCACACCGGGAAGTCGACCGCGCACAGCTCCTCGACCACGGCCGCACGCGATTTGAAGTACTCGTACACGGACGACCGCGCGAGCCCCGTCCGCTCCGCCAGCGCGGGGAACGTCAGCGACTCCGTCCCGCCCTCGGACAGCAGAGAGCGCGCCGCGTCCAAAAGGGCGCCGCGCTGCATCGACCGGTGCTCGGCCACAGAGGCCGCTCGAATCCTTGGCACGTCTCCACTTTACGGACGCGCCGCCCGGGACGGGAGCCACACCGGCCACCGGGGCCCCGATACGACAGGCACGGATGCCGTCCGGAACACACGACGCGGCCTCGGACACCGACACCGACACCAGTCATGGGCCACGGGCCACGGGCCACGGGCCACGGGTCACGGGTCACGGGTCACGGGTCACGGGTCACGGGTCACGGCAGGGACGATTCACCACCGGACGCGGGCTGAGCCCTCAGCGCCCGAAACTGGCCAGCTTCGCCCGAAGCTGCAGCACCGACTTCGTGTGGATCTGGCTGACACGGCTCTCGGTGACCCCGAGCACGTTGCCGATCTCGGCGAGCGTGAGGCCCTCGTAGTAGTAGAGCGTCACCACGGTCTTCTCCCGCTCGGGCAGCGTGTTGATCGCCCGCGCCAGAAATCTCCGCAGCTCCCGGTCCTCGGCGACCTCCACGGGGTTGTCCGCCGCATGGTCCTCAAGGGTGTCCACGAGGCTGAGCCGGTCCCCGCCCTCGCCGCCTACGTGCAGCAGCTCCTCCAGGGCCACCACGTTCGCCAGCGACAACTGGCTGAAAACAGCGTGCAGTTCCTCCAGCGCGACACCCATCTCCTCGGCGACCTCGCTCTCGGAGGGGCTGCGCCGCAGCTTGGCCTCCAGCGTCGCGTAGGCCCGCTCCACGTTCCGGGCCTTCTGCCGGACGGACCGCGGGATCCAGTCCAGGGCACGCAGCTCGTCGATCATCGCGCCGCGGATCCGGGTGATCGCGTACGTCTCGAACTTGATCTCCCGCTCGATGTCGAACTTCTCGATCGCGTCGATCAGCCCGAACACCCCGGACGAGACGAAGTCGGCCTGCTCGACATTGGGCGGAAGCCCCACGCTGACCCGGCCGGCGACGTACTTGACCAGCGGCGAGTAATGCAGGATCAGCTGCTCGCGCAGCCTCTCGTCACCGGTCGACTTGTACGACCTCCACAGCTCCTCGAGGGAGGAGGGAGCCGGAGGCCGCACGCGGGAGCCTCGGGCGGCGGGAGGGACCGCCGCCCGGTCGGATCCGGAGGTGTGCTGTGGCATGCGCCGCCTTGTGCCGTTCTGCTGCGTACCGAGGGAGGTGTCTGGTGGGAGGGTGCCGGGGGTTCTAGTCGTTGTAGTCGCTTTACTGATGAAGATGCCGTCTTGCCCGTCTGATGGTGGCTGGTGCCGAGCCGCCTGCCTGATCACGGATTGAGCGGACGAACCCGAATCCTGGTGAGCGTAGCGTGACTGAAGTGTCGCGGTGTGCGAAGGGTAGGGGATCGCACGTACGCAGATACGTTCCGTTGGGCGACTTGTACGGACGATCCCGTCACCGCGCGTGATCGCGACAAAGCGTCAACTGCCGGGATTTGCCGAGCTCATCAGGGGTCATCCGGACGGCGGAACACCCTGCGTCAGGAAGGCCCTCCGTCCGAAAAGACCGAACGGATCGCCTGGCGTGTCAACTGCCAGTCATCGCCGTGTCGTTCGACGAACCCCAATGAGTGCAGTTCGTACAACCTCCCGATCGTGTCGTCCGCACCCGCCCCGGCCTCCCGGCCGATCTCGGCGACGCTGCGCGCCCCGTGCGCGGGCAGCGCGGCCAGCACCCGCGCCGTGTCCGGCGGGAGCAGGTCGCGGGGCAGCACCGGCCCGCGCCGCTGCGGTGCCAGCTCCCCCATCTCTCCGACCAGCTCGACGACTTCCGCGGCGTCGGTCACCAGTACGCCCTCCTTGCGCAGCAGTTCGTGCACCCCGGCTGAGACACTGCTGGTCACCGGGCCGGGCACACCCATCGCATGACGGCACAGACGCTGTGCCCAACGCGCAGTGCCCAGCGCCCCGCTGCGATACGCCGCCTCGACGACGACCGTGCCTCTGGTGAGCGCGGCGATCACCCGGTTCCGCTGGATGAAGCGGCTCGGTGTCGGATGCGCACCAGGTGGCAACTCGCCCACCACCAGCCCCTGTTCCGCGACCCTGTCGATCAACTGGGTGTGACCGCGCGGGTAGACACGATCCACCCCGCAGGCAAGGACCGCGACGGTCGCCCCGGTAGCTCCGAGCGCGCCACGATGCGCCGCCGCATCGACCCCGTACGCCCCGCCCGAGACGACGACCCACCCGCGCTCGGCGAGCCCCGCCCCGAGGCTTGCCCCCATCCGTACGCCGTAGTCCGTGCACGCCCGCGCGCCCACCACGGCCACCGAGCGCAGCGCCCACATCCGCAGGCTCGGCCCGCCACGCACCCACAGCCCGACGGGTCGTACGTCCCCCAGGTCGTCCAACTGCCCCGGCCACTCGGCGTCCCCGGGACACACGAACCGCGCCCCGCGCTCCTGCGCACGCTCCAAGTCCCGCGCCGGTGCGGGCGCTTCACGTGCCCGCGCGAGCAGTCCCGCCCAGCGCTCGGGCCGCACCCCCGGCAGCGGCAACGTCTCGTCCCCGCCCACGACGACCTCGGCCTCGTCGGCCTCATCGATGCGCCGCACCGTCTCCACGGCCCCGAACTCCCGCAGCCAGCGCCCCGTCACCTCCCATCCGGGTTCGACGATCCGGGTCAGCCGGGCCCGCGCCAGCCGCACCGCCTCCGGAGCACCGCCCTCCCCGGTCACGAGCCGGCCCCGATCGTCATCGGCACCCCGCGCGAGATGCCGGTCCGCAGTTGCAGCGCGAGGGCCACGTCCTGGGCGAAGGGGCGGTCGCGACCGGCGAGGTCGGCCACGGTCCAGGCCACCCGAAGCACCCGATCGAGACCGCGGGCCGTCAAGAAGCCGCGCTCCAAGTCCATTTCGGCCTCGTCCAGGGCGCCCGGCGCGACGGGCCAGCGGGTCCGGAGGGCGTGCCCCGGCACCTCGCTGTTGGTCCGCCAAGGAGTCTGGGCGAACCGCGCTGCCGCCCGCTCCCGGGCCACGCGCACCCGGTCCGCGACGACCTGGGTGCTCTCGCCCCGCGGCCCGTACCCGGACAGTTCGTTGCGCGTGACGGCGTCCACCTCCACGCGCAGGTCGACCCTGTCCAGCAGCGGTCCGGAGAGCCGGGCCTGATAGCGCCGTACCGTCGCCGACGGGCAGTCGCACTCACCGCCCAACGCCCGGTACTGCCCGCAGGGGCAAGGGTTCGCGGCGAGGGCCATCAGGAACCGGGCGGGCAGCCGCACCACACCGGCGCTTCGGGCGATCACCACGTGCCCCGCTTCGAGGGGCTGGCGCAGGGCATCGAGTGCCTTGCCGCTGAATTCGGGCGCCTCGTCAAGAAACAGCACGCCTCTGTGCGACAACGACACGGCTCCCGGCCGCGCCACCCCGGGGCCGCCGCCGACCAGGGACTGCATCGTCGCCGAATGGTGGGGCGCGCAGTACGGCGCGATGTCGATCATCGACCTGCCCGGTGGCAGCATGCCGGCCACGGAGTGGATCGCCGTGACCTCCAGTGACTCCTGGCGGGTGAGGGGCGGCAGGATGGCAGGCAGTCGCTCGGCGAGCATCGTCTTGCCCGCGCCCGGCGGCCCCGACAACATCACGTGGTGTCCGCCCGCCGCGGCAACCTCGATCGCGGTGCGGGCCGACACCTGACCGACGACATCGGCCAGGTCGAGCCCGGGGCCGTCGTGCGACGCTCCGCCGAGCCCCGCGCCCGCGCCACTGCCCGGCATGCTGAGCCCGGAGAGCATCGGGTCGGGGCGTCCCAGCTCCGCCGGATCCTCGTCCGGCACCGGCTCGTCCGTGAGCACGGCGATGAGCTGGCGCAGGCTGCGCACCCCGAGGACGGAGACGCCCGGCACCAGCGTGGCCTCGCCCGCCGTGCACTCCGGGACGACGACCTGCTCGTACCCGGCGTCGGCCGCAGCGAGGACGGCCGGGAGCACGCCCCGCACCGGCCGCACCCGCCCGTCGAGCCCCAGCTCCCCGATCATCACGATGTCGGCGAGGACCTTCGGGTCGATCCGCTCGGCCGCCCCCAGCACGGCGCACGCAACGGCCAGATCGAACCCACTACCGCCCTTGGGCACGGACGCCGGGCTGAGACCCACGGTGAGCTTCTTCTGCGGCCACTCCGCCCCGGAGTTGACGACGGCCGCCCTGACCCGGTCACGGCTCTCCACGAGGCTCTTGTCGGGCAGGCCCACGAGCGTGAACGCGGCGATACCCGGCTCCAGGTCGGCCTGCACCTCGACGACGACGCCCTCGACACCCACGAGTGCCACGGAACACGTACGCGCGAATCCCATCAGGACACCCCCCGCACGTGCTCGACGCGCGGCGCTCCGCGCTCGGGCAGCAGGACTCCGACGAGATCGATCCGGACGCCCCCGGGAGGTGCTCCCCCGTGCTCCTGCACCCAGCGCTCGGCGAGGTCCCGCAGCCGCCTGGCCTTGATCGGGGTGATCGCGGCCATCGGGTGTTCGAAGGCCGCGCCCTCCCTGCCCCGGCCCCTGCGCGTCTTGACCTCGCACACGACGATCGCTTCGCCGTCGCGCGCCACGATGTCGATCTCGCCGGACCGGCCCGCACGCCAGTTCCGCGCGAGCACCGTCATCCCTGCGTCGGTCAGCCGCCTCGCGGCCAGATCCTCGCCGTACTTCCCCATTGCGCCCCGTGCGTTCACGTCGGCACCACCTCCGACGTCCACGCTGAGGCATCAGCGGGCTCGAAGTGGATCTTGGTGAACTACTCGCGGGTTGTGGAAAACAGCGTCACCCGGACCGGCGCATCAGCTGCTCGGAAGCTCCAGGTCGCTCTTGTTGAGCTCCTCGATGTTCACGTCCTTGAACGTGAGCACGCGCACCTGCTTCACGAACCGCGCGGGTCGATACATGTCCCAGACCCACGCATCCGCCATCGACACCTCGAAGAACACCTCGCCCTGGACCGAGTGCACCTGCATCTCGTAGTCATTGGTGAGGTAAAAACGTCGCTCGGTCTCGATCACGTATTTGAACAGACCGACGACATCGCGGTACTCCCGGTAGAGCTTCAGCTCCATCTCGGTCTCGTACTTCTCGAGGTCCTCGGCGCTCATGGCATGTTCCCCTTCAGCCGTGCGTCCCCCTATTGTGCGCCAGCCTCTGGGGCCTCTAGACGATTTCCGTGTCGAGAACCAAGGGGCGGCTCGGGGGACCTTCGTCGAGCAGCCGGTTCAGCAGCTCGGCGAGTCTGGTCGGATACACCGTCTCATGCGCTTCGTCCAGTTCCCGGTACGTCCACCAGCGCGCTCCGGCGACGCTGCGTCGTTCCAGGTCGGTCAGGCCCTTCTCGTTGATCTCCGGTCGTGCCGCCGAGGCCGTCGTACGGGCCAGGAAGTACCACTCGTCCTGGTCCCAGCGGCGCCCGTCGAACGGGAACGAGCAGACCCGCTGCCACAGCACGGGACCCAGCTCCACGTCGGTGATGCCGGTCTCCTCCGCGAGTTCCCGCAGTGCCGCCTGTTCACGCGTCTCGTCGCCCTCCAGGCCGCCGCCCGGCGTGAACCACCAGTCGTCCGCCGTGTCATCGGGCTCGTGTCCGTGCAGCAGCAGGACGCGGCCCTCCGGGTCGAGGAGCACGACCCGGGCCACCTTGCGCAGCTCGTGGCCGAGCTCAGGCACGGACCGGCTCCGCGGTGCGGGCGCGGGGGCGCTGCTTGCGCTTGGCGATCGGCCCGTACGCCGCCCCGACGAGCACGAGGACCGCGCCGGCGATCACGGTGGTCAGGATCAGCTTGAGCGGCCCCGGCTCGGAGATGCCGCCGGGCAGCGCCTCGAAGCCGGTGGGCTTCGCCAGCATCCCGTTCATGGGCCAGGCCACGGCGTCCACCCGGGCCTGCACGGCGCCGCGCTCCACCGAGCCGTTCTCGGAGTCCCCGAGGTGGACGCTGGAGTCGAGGGAACCGCTGCGCTCGTCACCGAGCAGGAACAGTCGGCCACCAGGAACGGTCGTAGCGTTGATGCCGGTGAGCGACGCGTTCTTGCCGGCCGGAAGATACGGTTCGTCAATCTTCTTGCCGTTGACGGTCAGCTTGCCGTCCGTGCAGCAGGCGATCTTGTCGCCGCCGACGCCGACGACGCGCTTGACCATCGGCATGTCGCCCCAGGTCTTCTCCTGGAAGACGACGACGTCCCCGCGCTTGATCTCACTGCCGTCGATGCGCTGCGCCAGGACCCGGTCGCCCGCGCCGATCGTCGGCGTCATCGAGTCGGTGGGCACCGTGTACGGCTGGTACACGAAGGCGCCCCACACGAATCCGCCGAGAAACAGCACACAGCCGAGCGCCACGGCTATGCCTGACAGCGCGCTGCCGACCCGGCCGTGGCCCTCGTCCGTACGACGTGTCCTGCTCATCCCAGTTGCTCCCGCGTTGGAGAAAATCGACTCCGCGGCCCGGCCCCGGAAGGCACGGACCGCGGAAGATCGGCGATCTGGGACGGCACCCTACCCGGCGGTACCAGTCCCAGAAACCCTGGTGTTCCCCTCGGTAAGGCGCTGGTTGATCTTGCGCCTGCGCCACAGGACCAGCGGCACAGCGCCCGCGAGTCCGAGCGCCCCCGGAGCCGCGCTCGCCGCCGCGTTGATGCCCGACTGGTCGAAGGTGTCCGGCACGGGCAGCGTCGACCAGTGCGTGGGCGGCCAGGCGACGACGATCGCACGGCCCACGACGTTGTCGACCGGCACGAAGCCGTCGTTCTGGTCGTTCTGGTGGTAGCGGGAATCTGCCGAGTCCTGGCGGTGGTCACCCATGACCCAAACTTTGCCTTCGGGAACCTTCACCTTGAACGTTCCACCCGCGTTGTCGTCGCTGCACGGGGTGTTGCCCGCGTACACGTACGGCTCGTTGAGCGCCTTGCCGTTCACCTTGAGCGGGCCCGTGCCCTTGCACTCGATGGTGTCGCCGCCCACGCCGATGACGCGCTTGATGAGGTCCTTCTCGTTGGCGGACGGCATCAGACCGACCCAGCTGAGGACCTTCTGCACCGCGTTCGGATCCGCGGTCGGCTCGCCCTCCAGCCACTTGTCCGGGTCGTGGAAGACGATGACCTCGCCGCGGTCGGGCTCCGAGCCGAACCACGGGGTGAGCTTGTCGACGAGTACGCGGTCGCCGATCTGCAGCGTGTTCTCCATGGACGCCGACGGAATGGAGAACGCCTGGACCAGGAAAGTCTTGATCACCAGGGCGAGGACGAGGGCGATGATGATGAGGAGCGGCAGCTCCTTCCAGAAGGAGCGGGGCTTCTTCCGCCTGCTCTCGGTCTCGTCACCACCGGATCCCGCCGCACCCTCGGGCGTCGCCCGCGCGGCGTCATCGCTCCCGGGCACCCGGTCCGTCACCGCCGGACTCGTCGCGTCGTCGGATCGCCCGGGCTGCTCTTCGGGCCCCTGCCCTGACCGTGCGCCGACCGCCAAGTCCCCCACATCCGCTCCTCACTACGTGCCGCCGCCTGATCCCTACGCGATGCAGGCCCACCACTCCCATAACGAGCGGGAGTTCCGCAGGGGTCGGGAAGGGGATGAATCCGTCCGAATCCGGTGCATTCGAAATCGGTACGGCGCCGTTCGCGGTGGCCAGCCTATGCGACGTTTCAGCAGCCGCAGTCGCCCCGTCTTCCTGCGCGTCGGAGACCGCCCTGAACGTCTCCGGTTCTCCCAGACCCGTCCAGTGTCCGATCGGCCACACGATCCACCGCGCGCGGCCCACGACCGACTTCTCGGAGACCGTCCCGTGGAAGTCCTCCGTGAGGTGATAGCGCGAGTCCGCGGAGTTGGCGCGGTGGTCCCCCATCACGAAGAGCCGCCCCTCGGGCACCTTCACCGAGAAGTCGAACTTGGAGGGGGCGTTGCCGGGGTGGATGTACGAAGTCTCGTTCAACGGGGTCCCGTTGACCGTGACGCGGCCCTGCTTGTCGCAGCACTTCACGGTGTCGCCCCCGACCCCGACGACGCGCTTGATGAGATCGCGCTCGTTGTCCGACGGCAGCAGCCCGATCCAGGTCAGGCCTTCCTTGACCTGCTTGACCCCGACGGGGTCCTCCTTCTTCTGGCCGGCTTCTTGCTCCAGCCACTTGCCGGGGTCCTGGAAGACCACGACGTCGCCGCGGTGCACCTTCGCGCCGAACCACGGGGTGAGCTTGTCGACGACGACCCTGTCACCGATCTTGATCGTCTGCTCCATGGAGCCCGACGGGATCACGAAGGCCTGCACGAGGAACGTCTTCAGGACGAGGGCTATGAGCAGGGCCACGCCTATGAGGAGGGGTATCTCCTTGATGGCGGAGCGCCTTCTGCGCCGCTTCACCTTGCGCGCGAGCTTGCGTCGCTCGGCGCGGCCTGGCCGGGGCGGCCCGCTGGTGGGCCGGCTCCCCGTGGGCAGTCGGTCGTCACCGGCGTGGCCGGAGCTCCCCTTTCCGCGCCTACCCACGGGCACCGCCGGGAGCGGGCACGCGCGCGTAGATGTCTGTGCGCGACAAGGAGTGCCAATGTCCGGCAGGCCAGGCGATCCACTGCGCCTGGCCGATCACGTGGTCGGCGGGGACGAACCCGCCACCGGGCGCACCCAGATAGTCGCGGGAGTCCCGGGAGTCGCTGCGGTGGTCGCCGAGCAGGAACAGGGTGCCTTCAGGGACCTCGATGTCGAAGGGCACTTCCGAAGGGGCGTCCCCGGCGTGCAGCACGGCGCGCTCGTCCACGGACTGCCCGTTCACCGCGATCCTCCCTTGGCTGTCGCAGCAGACCACGTGGTCTCCCCCTGTGCCCACGACGCGCTTGATGTAGTCGGCGTCACCGAAGTACCCGCTGCCGTCGAAGACGACCACGTCGCCCCGCCTCGGCTCGGCACCGAAACGGTACGCCAACTTATTTACGAGAACGCGGTCCCCGACCCTCAATGTGCTCTCCATCGAGCTGCTGGGGATCTGGAACGGCTGCATCACAAAGACGCCGAAGGCCAGCAGGAACGCCATGCATGCCAGCAGGGCGAGCGTGATCCGGCCGCCGGGCAGCCAGGCGACGACCCCGGACAACGCAGAGGAGCGCGGCCGGTCCTCCTCGCCCGCTGAGGTGTTCTCGGGGGGCTCGGAGGAGCGATCGCGCTCCACGTGCTGTGCTTCGGTGTCCATCGAGGCCAGATGCTATCCGGCCGCGCTGTGACGCCTTCCGCGAGAGGTGCTCTCGCGGGCGCGAGATCAGTTCTCGCGCTTCTCCTTGATCTTCGCGGCCTTGCCGCGCAGGTCGCGCAGGTAGTACAGCTTGGCGCGACGGACATCACCCTTGGTGACGAGCTCGATCTTCTCGACGATCGGCGTGTGCACCGGGAAGGTGCGCTCGACGCCGACGGAGAAGGAGACCTTGCGGACCGTGAAGGTCTCGCGGACACCGGCGCCCTGGCGGCGGATGACTACGCCCTTGAACTGCTGCACACGGGAGCGGTTGCCCTCGATGACGCGGACGTGGACGTTGACGGTGTCACCCGGGCGGAAGGCCGGGAGGTCGCTGCGCAGCGACGCGGCGTCGACGGAGTCGAGCAGGTGAGTCATGATCTTCTGCTTTCTTCGCCGATGCCACAGGTCATCGGCGGGAGGTATGCGATGAGTTTCGGTAGCTGATCGCGTCGGGCCTTGCGTCGTTCCCCCTGTGGCAGGGGCGCAGGCTGGACGTACAGCAGCGGCCTATTCTTCCACGGCCTCGGGCGTTGGCCCAAATCGTCCGTCGGGGCCCGGCCGCCAGCCCAGGATCGAGAGCATCTCGCGGTCCTTCTTGTCGAAGGCCTTCGGGTCCGTGCGCTCGACGAGGTCGGGCCGGTTGCGCACGGTGCGACGCAACGCCTCGTCCCGGCGCCAGCGCGCGATCTTGCCGTGGTGCCCGCTGAGCAGCACGTCCGGGATGTCCCGGCCGCGCCACTCGGGCGGCTTGGTGTAGACGGGGCCTTCCAGCAGGTTCGCCATGGCGCCGGGCGCGAAGGAGTCGTCCTGGTGGGAGGCGGCATTGCCGAGCACGCCGGGCAGCAGGCGGGCGACCGCCTCCGTGATCACGAGCACCGCGGCTTCCCCGCCCGCGAGGACGTAGTCGCCGATGGAGACCTCGTAGACGGGCATACGGGTCGCGTACTCGTCGATGACGCGTCGGTCGATGCCTTCGTAGCGCGCGGGCGTGAAGACCAGCCAGGGGCGCTCGGAGAGCTCCACGGCGAGCTCCTGGGTGAAGGGGCGCCCGCTGGGCGTGGGAACGACCAGGACGGGCCCCTGAGCCCCGTTCTCGTACCCCTCGGCGAGCACCTCGTCCAGGCAGTCGCCCCACGGCTCGGTCTTCATGACCATGCCGGGGCCGCCGCCGTAGGGGGTGTCGTCGACCGTGTTGTGCCGGTCGTACGTCCACTCCCTCAAGTCGTGCGCGTGGACATCGAGTTGACCACGCGCGCGTGCCTTGCCGACGAGCGAGACGTTCAGCGGTTCGAGGTACTCGGGGAAGATCGTGACGACGTCGAGCCTCATGCGGACGCGCCCTCGGAGGGCTCGTCCTCGTCGGCGTCCCGATCAGAGACGACCTCTGCCCGGTCGTCGATGAGGCCGGGCGGCGGCGTGATGACCGCCTTCTGTTCCTCGAGGTCGATCTCGGCGACGATCTCCTCGACGAACGGGATCATGACCTCGCTGCCGTCGGGCCGCTCCACGATGAACAGGTCCTGCGAGGGCAGGTGCGAGATCTCGGTGATGCGGCCGACCTCGACACCGTCGGCGGTGACGACGTCCAGGTCCATGAGCTGGTGGTCGTAGAACTCGTCCTCGTCCTCCGGCAGCTCTTCCGGGTCGACCTCGGCGATCAGGAGCGTGTTGCGCAGCGCCTCCGCCCCGGTCCGGTCGCGTACGCCCGCGAACCGCAGCAGCAGCCGGCCGCTGTGCACCCGGCCGGACTCGATGGTGAGCGGTCCTGTGGAGGCGGGGTCGGTGGCCAGCACCGCACCGGGGCCGAGCCGCAGCTCGGGCTCGTCGGTGCGCACCTCGATGGTGACTTCACCCTTGATGCCATGGGCGCGGCCGATGCGCCCCACTACCAACTGCACGGTCCGAAACTCTCCTGTCATACGACTGGGGCCGGGGACGGCTCGTAAGCCCTCCCCGGCCCGAGCCGGTGTTCAACTTTGTCAGCGAACCTGATCGACGTCGACGAGGTCGACGCGGATCCCGCGGCCGCCGATGGCGCCCACGACGGTGCGCAGAGCGCGCGCGGTGCGGCCGTTGCGGCCGATCACCTTGCCGAGGTCGTCGGGGTGAACCCGGACCTCGAGGACGCGCCCACGGCGCAGGTTGCGCGAGGCGACCTGCACATCGTCGGGGTTGTCGACAATGCCCTTCACGAGGTGCTCAAGAGCCTCCTCGAGCATGCTCAGGCCTCGGTCGACTCGGACGCAGCCTCAGCGGCCTCGTCCTTCTTCTCAGCCTTCTTCTTCTGGGTGATGGCCTCACCCTTGGGCTCGTCGGCCGTGGCGAGCGCCTCGAAGGAGGGGCGCGCCTTCTTCGGCTCGGCGACCTTCAGCGGCTCCGGGGCGGGCAGACCCTTGTGCTTCTGCCAGTCGCCGGTGAGCTTGAGGATGGCCATGACCGGCTCGGTCGGCTGTGCGCCGACACCCAGCCAGTACTGGGCGCGCTCCGAGTCGACCTCGATGCGCGACGGGTTCTGCACCGGGTGGTACAGGCCGATCTCCTCGATGGCCCGGCCGTCACGGCGGGTACGGGAGTCGGCGACGACGATGCGGTAGTGAGGCGAACGGATCTTGCCCAGACGCTTCAGCTTGATCTTGACTGCCACGGGAGTGGTGTCTCCTGGTGTTGACGTGGGTGGGCACGGCGAGATTGCCGCGTGGGGTTGCGGTACCCGAGTGCCCGATGGACGCGTCAGCCGGAGGAGAGAGGGGTCCTGTGCGACTGTCGAGTACAGCTAGCCATTGTGCCACACGTCGCCGGGGCGGCCGAACCCGCATCCGGCCGCCCCACCAGGCACGGGGCGGTCACCCCGCGGCAGCGCCGACCACCTCCGGAATACGGAACGGTTTGCCGCACCCTCCGCACACGATCGGGGCCTGCGCCAGCACCGACGGAACGACGCGGACATTGCGGCCGCAGTCGCAGACGGCCTTGACCCGGACACCGCCGCCCGAGGACCCGTGCCGTGCGGCAGGCCCCCGGAAGCTGCGCTTGGTGTCCGCGGCGGTCGCGACGGTGTGCGCCTTGAGCGCGCGCTGGAGCCGCTCGATCGTCTGCCGGTAGCGCTGCTTCGCCTCGGAATTGAGCGTGACCAGGGAGAAGCCACTGCTGGGGTGCGGCTCCTCGGGGTGGTCGAGGCCCAACTCCTCGGCGATGGCCAGGAATCTACGGTTGTGGTACCGGCCGGCGCGCGAGGTGTCGCGGATTCCGCGCGCGGCAGCGATGCCATGGACTGCCTCATGGAGGAGTCGCTCGAAGGAGAGCGCGTGTCCGCAGGCGGACGACGACTCCCCGATCAGGGATTCGGGCGCGGCAAGATCCGGCAGTTCGGGGTGGTGCCGCTGAATGTCGGCCCACGCCCCTGCCAGCTCTGCGGCGAGAACAGGTGGTGTCGTGCTCACGTCGTGACAACGAGCCGGGGTGCCTCTGTGTTCCTATTCCGGGGCATCCCAAATAATTTGCACGTACCCGTCAGTTGCCGCTCATGCGTCCGGACGAGGTCGGGTGCGCTGATCTGCGGAGAAGCCTCACAGCTCACACCAAGGTGGTGCGTAGACGCACGTACGCCCCGGCGCGTAGGTGGTCCCCCGCGCCGGGGCGTAGGTATCCGTCAGTTGCGCAAGAGGTGTTTCGGCCTCTTCCTCAGCACTGAAGGTCGCTCAGTAGGCGCGTGCCACGATCGCGACGTTACCCGGTGCGTCGTCGGCGTCGGGCACCGACCCGTCAGCGGCGAGCAGACACCGTACGGACACCCCGTGCTCAGCGAGTTCCGCTTCGCCCGCGTCGCCGAGAGAGGCCCACGGGATGCGTGCCCAGCCGCCCGCGGCGGCGGCCTCGACGGCCTCCTCGATCGTCGCGACGTCACTCGTACGCGACTCACGGCGCTCACGGGACTGCTTCAGAAGCAGCGCCTGGTCCTCCTCCAGGACAGCGGGCAGCAGTCCGGCCAGCGCGTCAAGGGCCACCGCTTCCTTGCCGCCGGGGATGCGGCGGGCGAGCATCGCGGTGCCGTTCTCCAGGTCACGGGGCCCGACCTCGACGCGTACGGGGACGCCCTTCAGCTCCCAGTCGACCGCGCGGCGCCCGAAGGGGGTGTCGGTGCGGTCATCCACCTGGACGCGGATGCCGGCTGCCTTCAGGGCGCCTCCGATCTCGTGGACCTTGGCGAGAACCGCGTCGTCGCCCTTGATGGCGAGGACGACGACCTGAAGGGGAGCGAGCCGGGGCGGCACCCGCAGTCCGTTGTCGTCGCCGTGCATCATCACCAGAGCGCCGATCATGCGGGTCGTGGAGCCCCAGGAGGTCTGCCAGACCAGTTCCTGCGTGCCTTCCTTGGACAGGTACTGGGTGTGGAACGCCTTGGCGAAGTTCTGGCCGAGTTCGTGACTGGTGCCCATCTGCAGGGCCTTGCCGTCGGCCATCATCCCTTCAAGAGTGAGGGTGTTGATGGCGCCCGCGAAGCGCTCCTTGGGCGTCTTGCGTCCCAGGACGACGTCCATGGCGAGGACGTTCTCCATGAAGTCCGCATAGACGTACCTATGGATGCGGGCCGCGAAATCACGTGCCTCTTCATAGGTCGCGTGTGCCGTGTGACCCTCCTGCCACAGGAATTCCGTCGTCCGCAGGAAGAGGCGCGGGCGCAGTTCCCAACGCACCACGTTCGCCCACTGGTTGATGAGCAGCGGAAGGTCGCGGTAGCTCTGGACCCACTTGGAGAAGTACTCGTTGACGATCATCTCGGAGGTGGGGCGGACCACGGCGGGCTCTTCGAGCTCCTTGCCGCCGCCGTGCGTGACCACGGCGAGCTCGGGCGCGAAGCCCTCGACGTGGTCGGCCTCCTTGGCCAGGTAGGACTGCGGGATGAGGAGCGGGAAGTACGCGTTCTGCGTGCCCGTCTCCTTGATGCGCGAGTCCATGTCCTGCTGCATCCGCTCCCAGAGGCCGTAGCCGTACGGTCGGATGACCATCGTGCCGCGCACCGGTCCGTTGTCGGCCAGTTCGGCCTTGGAGATCAGGTCCTGGTACCAGCGCGGAAAGTCTTCCGCCTGGGGCGTGAGAACAGGTGCTTTGGCCATGGCGCGCATGCTAGGGCGCGGACCGGGGAGGACTCGAATCCTTTTCGCCCGGATGCCCGCGTGCACCCGTCATATGACGCCAAAGGGGCGCACGACGGTGCACGCGCGCATTGTCGCCGCGCCTGCCAAACACCCCCTAGACGTGACGGACGATGCGGAGTTCCCTGGCATACGGGGGGAGTGCGAGCAGCGCGCTAAGACGGTCGGTACACCACAGCGACAACTCTCGACATCTCTCGGTGGATTGGGGCACTTTCGATGACACCTACGCTCGTGCGGCGGCGCCATCCCCACGCGGACCGGGCACCGTGCGCAGACCTGGGCGCACGCGCGCGTGACTGGGCAGAGATCCAGGAGCGGATGCTGGTCCCTGTCTACGAAGCGGTGTACGCAAGGCTCGAGGTCGGCTCGGGCACACGGCTCCTGGGCCTCGGCTGCGGTTCCGGGCTCGCCCTCCTCATGGCGGCTTCGCGCGGCGCGGCGGTGACGGGCGTGGAGTCGGCCCGGCCGGAGCGTCTGGCGCTGGCCAGGGAGCGGCTGACGCCCGCCGCGCGGGAGGGCCGTGAGCGCCCTGCCGCGCTGTTGACGGACGGCGGCGAGGACGGTCTCACCGTGGCCGGGCCGGCTGAGCCCCCGTACACCCTGGTCACCGCCTTCCAGCCGATCGGCTGCACGGCCGGTGACGCGGACGGCCTGTCCGCGCTGTTGAGCGGCGCGGCGCCATTGGCGGAGCGGGGGGCTGCCGTGGTCCTCGTCGGATGGGGGCCTCCGGAGCGTTGCACCACCTCGTCCGTCCTACGGGTGGCCGCGAAGCTCGCCGATCCCCTACGAAGCACGGGGAGTTGGCGCCCTGCCCTGCGGGACGACCTGGAAGAGGTCGCGCAGCGGGCCGGACTGCGACCCGACGGCTCGGGACGCGTGGCGTGCCCCTTCGGGTACGCGGATACGAAAAGCGCGGTGCGCGGACTGCTGTCCACCGGGTTGTTCGACGCGGCAGTGGGTGCGACGGATCTGGCACAGGTGGACAAGGAGATGACGGAGGCGCTGCAACCGTATGTGCGCGCCGACGGCACGGTGTGGATGCCCAATGTCTTCCGCTACTTGATAGCCCGTACCGCGTAGCCGTGCTTCATGACCCGTGCTTCATCGGCCGTGCTGTATGAGACGTGCTGCCGGAAGGGTCACTCCTTGGTGAGGCGCGTGATGCCGGCGACCTGGTATGCCTGGGCCTCTTCCAGGGTCTCGCTCTCCATCAGCGCGGCGGCCAGCGCGTCCAGCTTGTGGCGGTTCTCGCGCAGCTTGTCGCATGCCTCCGTGTAGCACTCGTCCACGATGCGGCGCATTTCGCCGTCGATCACGTCGAGGGTGTCCGGGGCGGCGGCGAGTCCGTAGGCCTGCTGGGCATCGTTCGGGAGGGCCGACAGGCGGCCGACCTTCTCGCTCATGCCCCAGCGGGCGACCATGCCGCGGGCGATGTTGGTGACCTGTTCCAGGTCGTTCTCCGCCCCCGTCGTGATGACTCCGTAGACGACGTGTTCGGCCGCCATGCCTCCGAGGGCGCCGATGATGCGCCCGCGAAGGTACTCCTCCGTGTACGCGTACTTGTCGGCGTCCGGGGTGGACAGCGTCACGCCCAGGGCCCTGCCGCGGGGCACGATCGTGATCTTGCGGACCGGGTCGGCGCCGGGCTGGAGCATGCCCAGGAGGGCGTGACCGCTCTCGTGGTAGGCGGTGCGCCGGCGTTCCTCCTCGGGCATCACCAGGGGCCGCTCGGCGCCGAGCTGGACCTTCTCCAGCGCCTCGGAGAGGTCGCCCTGGGTGACCTGCTTCTGCTTGCGCTTGACGGCCAGGAGAGCGGCTTCGTTGGTGAGGTTGGCCAGATCGGCGCCCGTCATGCCCGGAGTCGTCCGGGCCACCTGGGCGAAATCGACGTCGGGAGCGAGCGGGATCTCCCGAGCGTGGATCTTCAAGATGGCCTCGCGGCCGCTGCGGTCGGGCGGCGAGACGGTGACGATGCGGTCGAAGCGGCCGGGGCGCGTGAGCGCGGGGTCCAGGACGTCGGCGCGGTTGGTGGCGGCGATGACGATGACGCCCTCGGAGCCGGTGAAGCCGTCCATCTCCGTGAGGATCTGATTGAGGGTCTGTTCGCGCTCGTCGTGGCCGCCCATCCCGGAGCCGCCGCCGCGCGCGCGGCCGATGGTGTCGATCTCGTCGATGAAGATGATCGAGGGTGCGACCTTGCGGGCCTCGGCGAACAGCTCCCGCACGCGCGAGGCGCCGACGCCGACGATCATCTCGATGAACTCCGACGCGGAGGCCGAGAAGAACGGCACCCCGGCCTCACCGGCGACCGCGCGCGCGAGCAGCGTCTTGCCGGTGCCGGGCGGGCCCGCGAGGAGTACGCCGCGCGGCATCTTGGCGCCCATCTCGCGATACTCGTCGGGGTTCTTGAGGAAGTCGACGACGTCGTTGAGCTCGCCCTCGACCTCGTCGATGCCGGCGACGTCCTCGAAGGTGGTGCGCTTCTTGCCCGGCTCCAACTCGACCGGTTTCGGCGGCTGTTTGCGGCCGAGCATGCCGCCCGCGCCGCCCATGCCCTGGCTCATGCGCCGTGCGATGAAGATCCACAGGACGACGAGAAGCAGCATCGGAGCGAGCGAGATGAGCAGGTTCGACAGGAAGCTGCGCTCCTGGACGACCGGTTCGGCCGTCACGGTGACGTCGTGCTTCTCCAGGTTCGCCCAGAGGTCGTCGTCGGCGAACGACGGCCGCTGCGTCGTGAACTTCGTGTAGTTCTTGCTGCTGCTGTCGCTGTCGTCGGGTGTGGGCTGCTCCTTCTTGAGCTGCCCTTGGATCGCGTCACCCTTGGCGTAGATCTTGGTGACGTTGTCGTTGGCGACCTGCTTGCTGAATTCGGTGTACGAGATGGTCGGCTCGTCGCCTTGGTTGAAGAACGACAGCACCAGGTTGGCGATGAGGTAGACGATCAGGGCCGTGAGGATGAGCCCGCCCCAGCCACCGGGCATCTTGCGCTTGGGGCTCTGCGGGGCCGGTGGGGGCGGTGCGCCCTCGGAGCGCCAGGGCTGATCGGTGCGATCGCGCGGGGGTACGGGATTCGCCACGCCTGTCTCTCCTCCTGCCCGCATGCCGCTGCCGAGCGCCGATGTGGGGCCTTGAGCCTTGGGCCCATAACCGCACAGATCCCGGACCCTTGCCAGTATCCAGAATCCTGGTTACTGTCTCTTTCGTGAACGGTTTCGACGATCGCTTCCTTACGCGCAACGGCCTGGCGGCCCGCCGGCTCGCGGTCCTCCTGATGGGCCACGCGCCGGAGACCCGGCTGCCCCGCGTACGGGACTTCGCCGAGGAACTGGGCTGCGGGAACGGAACCGTGCAGGCGGCCCTGCGTCTCCTGGAGGAGTCGGGCGCCATCGAGACCGCCGCACGTGGCCATCTGGGCACCTTCCTGGTCCGCTCGGACCGCGCCATACTGTGGCGCCTGTCCGGACTGGGCACCTTGCTGGCCGCGATGCCGCTCCCCTATTCGCGCCGCTACGAAGGCCTGGCGACGGGCCTGCGCGCCGCCTTCGAAGCAGCCGGCACCCCCTTTGCCATCACCTTCATGCGCGGTGCGGGCGCCCGAACCGCGGCCCTCCTTGAGGGAAAAGTCGATCTCGTCGTGCTGTCGCGCCTCGCGGCGGACGGTCTCGTGGAGACGCACAAGGACGAGCTGGCACTCGTCGCCGACCTCGGACCGGCCACCTACGTAGGTGCGCACGGCTTCCTTGTACGCGAAGGCACCTCCCTGGACACGCCGGGGCTGCGGGTCGCCGTGGACCACGCTTCCGAGGACCAGCGGATGCTGGCCGAGCGCGCCTTCGCGGGACGCCCCGACATCCAGTGGGTCGAGTCGTCGTACATGCAACTGCGCGACCTGTTCGCACAGAACCAGGCCGACGCCACCGTCTGGAACCTCGACGAGGTGCAGGGGCGGCTCGGCATGGAGGTCGACGTACTGCCTCTGGGCGACGAGGTCACCCGCGACCTGGCGCTGCGCAACTCCAGCGCGGCGATCATCGGCAGGACCGAGGGCGCCAGAGCCCTGTCCGCGGTGCACGACGCCCTCGACCTGTCACAGGTGGCTCAACTGCAGTCCGAAGTACTCCGAGGCGATCGCATGCCTTCGTACTGACGCTGCGCGCAGGTGGCGCGCACGGACGACGAACCGTCACAGGTCCCACGCTTGGGGGACCTTTGGTCGGCTTCAGAATCCAGAATCCCGGTTACTGTCTCGATTGGGAGGTCCCATGGACGACCAACTCACCCTCCGCATCCGGCTGTTCCGCGAGGGAGGCCAGGTCAGGCCCGAGGTCGCCGACTTCGTGACCGCCGAACTGGCGACCCTGGAGGACGAGGGCCGCACGGTCACCGAGGAGAGCGCCGGGATGCTCACCAGCCATCTCATGATGGCCCTCACCCGGCTCCTGGACGGCGCACCGATCGAGCAGTTCCTCACCGACGAGCAGGTGGCGGCCGAACTCACCGGTCACCCCGAAGCGGTGGAACGCGCGCGCCGCGTCTCCGAGCGGGCCCGCGCCGCGCTCGGCGCGACCCTGCCCGAGTCCGAGATCAACTTCCTGGCCATGCACCTCGCCGTACTGGCACAGCAGCCCACCCACTGAGTCCGCACGGACTACCGAAAGAAGGAACCCGTCATGACGAAGATCCTCACCGGCGGCGTCGGCAAGGTCGAAGTGGCGAACACCGTCAAGGAGTTGGGACTCGACGGCGTCGAGGTCACCGTCTCCAGCGATATGGATGCCGCTATGAAGCTGCGCGCCGGCCAGGCCGACTACTTCCTGGGGACGTGTCACACCGGCGCCGGAGCCTCTCTGGGCGTCCTGGTCGGCCTGATGGGGCAGCCCGCCTGCCACACCTTCGGGCGCAGCGTGCCGACGGAGGAGCAGGTCACCTCCCTGCTGGCGGACGGCAAGAAGGTGTTCGGCTTCTCCATGGACCAGATCGACACGATCGCGCCGCTGATCGCCCGCGCGATCGCCGCCCGCTCGTAGACCTGTAGGACACGCCATGCACACCTCCCCCGGCACCGTCCTCGCCGCCGGCGCGAACCTCGACTTCACGCTCGCGCAGCAGCTCACCGTGATCGCCCTGTGCGCGCTGACCGCGTTCATCTCGCACATGGCCCTGGCCGTCTTCAACGACGGCGTGCGCCCCTTCATGCTCGACTTCATCCAGGGGCGGTCCACACGCAGCGCCACCACGGCGGTCTCCTTCGGCCTGTCCGCCGGGTTCATCTTCGGCCTGGGCGCGCCGATGGCCCTGTCCACGGGGGTGCTCAACCCGTGGCTGGTGTTCCTGCCCACCGACATCCTCGGCATCCTGTCTCCCAAGAAATGGCTCGCGCCGATCCTGGGCGGCGCCTGGGGCGCGGTCGTCGTCTTCGGCCTGAACGGCGCCAACAACCTGGCGCACGACCTGCCCGTCGACTTCCTGACGGCGATGCAGCAGATGTCGACGCCGATCCTGTTCCTGTTCACGCTGTTCCCGGTGCTCGCCATCACCAAGCAGTTCGGCCGCAAGTGGGGCGGGATCGCGGCCGTGGCCGAGCTGGCCCTGGTCGTGATGACCATGAAGCTGTGGCCGAACGTCTTCGCGGGCGCCATCGCCATGGCCGTCGGCGTGCTGATGCTGATCGGCCTCGCCGTGGCCAAGGACCTCAAGCAGCGCAAGGCGGACCGGGCCAACGGCGTCGAGGAGCTCGCCCTCGAGGACGACCCGATGGCCTCCCTCTTCAGCGCGAGCGCCGCCCGGCTCCGCAAGTACCTGCCGCTGTTCATGGTGCTCGGCGCGGGTGTCTGCGTGCTGGCGCAGATGCACATATTCGGCGGCGGCGAGGCCACCAGCTTCCTGATCGCCAAGGGGCAGTACGGGGAGGCGGCACAGGTCGACTTCTACCGCGTCTTCGGATTCATCCCGCTGATCGCGACGACGGCCCTGGCCTCCGGCGCGTACGGCATCGCGGGCTTCACTCTCGTCTACCCCATCGGCTATCTCATGCCGAACCCGATCCTGGCGGCGGTCGTCGGTGCCCTCGTCTTCGCGGCCGAGGTGCTCGCCCTGTCGTACATCGGCAAGTTCCTCGGCAAGCTGCCCAGCGTGCGGGACTCCTCGGAGCACCTGCGCAGCGCGATCTCCGACACCCTGCAACTGGCCATCCTGTTCGGTTCGTTGATGGCGGCGAATGCCATGGGAGCGGGGCTCGGCATCCTGATCGTGGGCGGGCTGTACCTGCTCAACGAGGCGATGGGCCGGCCGATCGTACGAATGGCGGCGGCGCCGGCCGCGGTCATCGTCGGCGGCATCCTGCTCAACGTTCTGTACTGGCTCGACCTGTTCACCCCGATCAAGGCCTGACGCGCCGAACGCGGCCGCGGACCGAGGCTCAGGATCCCGCCGCACCCCGAGCCCGTCACGCTCCGCGAAAAACTTTCCCGATTTCGTCACTCTCCGTGAACTTTTGCGGATCGCGGGGCGTTGGAGAGGTGAGCGGTGCGAGAGGGCCGCTCACCTCAGGGGCGAGAGCCGGGTCAGCACAAAGGAAAGGAACACCCCCACCATGCACACCACACCCCTCCACACCGTCACGGGACCCCTTTCCTACGAGGCCGTCCGCGGCCCCGCCCTCGCCCACGAGCACCTCGTCCTCGACCTGGATCGGAAAGGAGACGGCGGCGCCGTCCTCGACGCACAGAGCCACGGAGCGACGGTCACCGGCGAACTGACCGCGCTGCGCGAGGAGTTCGACCTCTCCCTCGTCATAGAGCTGACCTGCCGCGGCATGGGGCGGGACCCGCTCGCCCTCGCCGCGATCTCGAGAGAGTCCGGCGTCGCGGTCGTCGCTGCCACCGGCTGGTACTACGAGCCCTTCCACACACCGGAGTTGACGGACGCGAGCGTCACCCGCCTCACCGAGACCCTCGTACGCGAGATCGAGGACGGCTTCGCCGGCACCGGGATCCGGCCCGGTGTCCTCGGCGAGGTCGGCAGCCACGGTGACCGGCCGAGCGAGCCGGAGACGCGCTCGCTGCGGGCCGCCGCGCGGGCCGCCGGGG
>NZ_JAAGMG010000517.1 GCF_010548525.1 Streptomyces sp. SID14478 | reverse complement strand
TACGCCTCCGGCGGTGGCGGCGGTTCGTCGTGGGGAGACTCGTACCAGCAGCCGCAGCCCAAGCCGGGCGGCCGGCGCGGCGGGCTGCTCGCCGGGGTCGTCGCGGCCGCCCTGATCGCGGGCGCCGTCGGCGGTGGCGTCGGCTACTGGGCCGCGGAGCGGGGGGACGACGGGGGCACCGGCTCGACGACCGTCTCCGCCTCGAACCCGGCCGACCTCAAGCGGGACCCGGGCACCGTCGCGGGCATCGCCGCCAAGGCGCTGCCCAGCACGGTGACCATCGAGGCCGAGGGCAACAACGGCGAGGGCGGCACCGGTACCGGCTTCGTGTACGACAAGGAAGGCCACATCCTCACCAACAACCACGTGGTGGCGGAGGCGGTCGACGGCGGCAAGCTGTCGGCGACGTTCTCGAACGGCAAGAAGTACGACGCCGAGGTGATCGGCCACGCGCAGGGCTACGACGTCGCGGTCATCAAGCTGAAGAACGCGCCGAACGACCTCAAGCCCCTCACCCTCGGGAACTCCGACAAGGTCGCCGTCGGCGACTCGACCATCGCGATCGGCGCGCCCTTCGGCCTGTCGAACACGGTGACCACGGGCATCGTCTCGGCGAAGGACCGCCCGGTGGCCTCCAGCGACGGCGCGAGCGGCAGCAAGGCCTCGTACATGAGCGCCCTGCAGACCGACGCCTCGATCAACCCGGGCAACTCCGGCGGCCCGCTCCTCGACGGCAGCGGCAGCGTGATCGGCATCAACTCCGCCATCCAGTCCTCCTCCAGCGGCGGCCTGGGCGGCTCGGGCCAGTCCGGTTCGATCGGCCTCGGCTTCGCCATCCCGATCAACCAGGCCAACATGGTCGCCCAGCAGCTGATCAAGACGGGCCAGCCGGTCTACCCGGTGATCGGTGCCACGGTCTCCATGGAGGAGGGCACCAGCGGCGCGAAGATCACCCAGCAGGGCACCGACGGTTCCGCGGCGGTCACGGCGAACGGGCCGGCGGCCAAGGCGGGCCTGAAGTCGGGCGATGTCATCACCAAGCTCGACGACACGGTGATCGACTCCGGCCCGACCCTGATCGGCCAGATCTGGACGCACAAGCCGGGCGACACCGTGAAGCTCACCTACACGCGTGACGGCAAGGAGCACACCGTCGACGTGACCCTGGGCGAGCGCAAGGGCGACAGCAACTGAGGAGCCGGTCCGCGCACCCGCTACCCTGGTCCCGCGCCATGACGGCCTCGACGAGAACCGTCACGCGCGCGGGGTGGGTTGCCCGAGCGGCCTAAGGGAACGGTCTTGAAAACCGTCGTGGCGAGAGTCACCGTGGGTTCAAATCCCACACCCACCGCGTAGGGCGAAGGCCCCCGACCAGCAGTACTGGTCGGGGGCCTTCGTCGTGGGCGCCGGCGGACGGGTGCCGGCTCGGAGGGTTCAGGGGCCCGTGGTGAGGCGGGCGGCCGACGCGATCGTCTGGCGCGCTTCCCGTTCCGTCAGGCCCGTGCGGACCGCGGCGTCCGTCAGGGCGTCGCTGAGGGTGTCACCGAGGCCGCTCTCGTAGGCGCGGCAAGCCGCCCAGAAGAGGCGGGTGTTGCGCTGCCCTTCATGGGCGCCGAGGACGAACTGGACGAGGCCCAGACCGTGTTGCCCCGCGCGGTCGGTGGCGGGGTGGTGTGCGCGCGGCGGGGGCGTGAGCAGCCGCAGGAGCGCCGGGGGGCAGGGCGCGGGCGCGAGGTGGGCCGTGCCGGGCACCGTGCTGTATACGCCGTGCTCGGTACGGGAGCCGGGCCCCACCAGGTAGCCGCCCGCGCCGCGGATGTCGATGCCGGGGGCCAGGCGCCCCGCGGAGTTCGGCACGACGACGTCCGGCGGGCCGCTCAGCCACAGGTGCCGGCCGCCGCTCGGCGTGGCCACGACCACGGTCTCGGGGATCGTGAACAGATGCCGTAAAGCCAGCTCGCGCAGGGAGGCGGAGGAGTCCGTCCCGGTCTTGGTGTCCAGGTCGACGCCGATGAGGTGATGCGGTGGGAGGCCGCACGCGATCCCGTATCCGGTTGCCCGGGGGGCGGCCGCGAACAGCGCGCGGATGCGGCGCGGGTCGGTCGTCGCGTCGTACACGCCGTGGCCCGGGAGCCCGCACTCGCCGTGGCAGCGGGGAGTCCACGGAGGATCGTCGCGGTGCGGTGAGGGGAGCGCCGGGAGCTTGGTGCGGGAGAGCGGGATGACGGCGAGGCCGCGTTCGGCGGCCGAGAGGGCGTGCGCGAGCGCCAGGGTCGCCAGGGACGCGGAGGGGACGGACGGTACGGACGGGGAGGAGGGGGCGGGGCGCCGGTCGATGGTGGCCATGGCTTCATTTTCGTACGAGTGTTCGAAAGAGGGAAGGGGGGGTGACCCATACGGGGCGCCTATTTACCAAAAATGTGCCGAAACGCTTCCTCGCCCGGGAGGACTGGCCCGTGATCACCGGAAGGGGGCGCGTTCGGGATGAGCTGGGGGTTTGAGGGCGTGAAGAAGGTTTATCGACATGTCCTCACGCTTGCGAGGGAATAGTCGCTTCCGGGCTGGTTCGCCAGGGATTCGGTGGGCAATTCTGATCTCGCGACGTCGTGAACAACGCCGAGGCGGTCGGCCAACTGCCTTGGGAAAACCCGTACTTCCCGGGTGCCGGACCCCCGTCCGAGCTCCCGTGCGTACTTCCCTGTTCTGGAGGAATAGACATGGCTTCCATCCGTAGTGCCCGCGTCATCGCCGCTGTCGCCGCCCTGCCCCTCGCCGCGGCCCTCTTCTCCGGGGTGGCGATGGCCGACAACGGCGCGTTCGCGGACAACGGATCGAACGCAGGGGTGGCGACGTCCAGCGGCAGTGGTGTCGGACACGACAACAAGGGCAACTCGTCCACCACGCAGCAGCAGGCCGTCGGCGCAGGTGCCTCGAACCAGAGCAACACCGCCCAGGTGAACGGCTCGGCCTTCACGGCGATCGACCAGTCGAACAAGAACATCGCGGTGAACTTCACCAAGCTCTGGTGACCTCACGGCTCCTGCACGGCAGGGGTCTCCGTGGGGTGCGTGACAGTCTGCGCGGCGGTGCTCCGGCACCGCCGCGCAGGCGTTTTCGCGCGACCGGTGCGGCCTGGCGGATCTCTTGACACTCCCCGATATCTGACGGACAGTCAGAAACCCTTGTTCGTACGAGGTCCGGGAGGGCCGCCGCCGTGCATCTCGCTCCCACCGAGCGCCAGCGCGAGCTCCGCGTGCAACTGCGTGAACGTTTCCGTACGTTGATGCCGGACGGGCCGCCCGCGCACGACGACCTCGCCGGGCAGCGACGGGTACTGCGCCGGATGGGGGCCGAGGGCCTGCTCGGACTCGGCTGGCCCGTCGAGTACGGCGGGCAGGGGCGCGGCCCCGACGAGCAGTTCGTCTTCTTCGACGAGGCGTATCGCGCGGGTGCGCCGGTCTCCATGGTCACGCTGAACACCGTCGGTCCCACGTTGATGAAGTTCGGGACCGAGGAGCAGAAGGCGTACTTCCTGCCCCGGATCCTCAGCGGTGACCTGGTCTTCGCCATCGGGTACAGCGAGCCGTCGGCGGGGACCGATCTCGCCTCGCTGCGCACCCGGGCCGTGCGGGCCGACACCGACGGGGACTGGCTGATCGACGGGCAGAAGGTCTTCACGTCGAACGCGCAGAACGCCGACTGGATCTGGCTCGCCTGCCGCACCGCCCCCGACGCGCCCAAGCATCAGGGCATCTCGATCATCCTGGTCCCCACCGACGCTCCGGGCTTCTCGTGGACCCCGATCCACACGGTGGGCGGGCTGACCACGACGGCCACGTACTACGACGGGATCCGCGTCCCCGGCTCGAACCTGGTCGGGGAGGAGAACGGCGGCTGGGGCCTGATCACCAACCAGCTCAATCACGAGCGGGTCGCCCTCGCCGCGATCGGGATGCAGGCCGAGGACTTCTACGACCAGGTCCTCGACGCCGCCCGTACACCCGATCCGGTGACGGGCGAGCGCCGGATTGACGCCCCGTGGGTGCGGTCCCAACTGGCCCAGGCGCATGCCCGGCTGGCGGCAACGCGCCTGCTCAACTGGCGTTTGGTGGGCGATGTCGGGGCAGGCCGGCTGGCCCCCGGCGACGCGAGCGGCGTGAAGTTCGTGGGAACCGAATCGGCGGTCGAGGTGTACCAGATATGTCAGCAGATCGCGGGCGAGGCCGGGTGGGTGCGCGGCGGATCGCCCGGGGCGTTCGGGGCGTCCGCGGAGGGAGACGGTGAGCTCGCGGTGGGGGACGGGGAGTTGGAGCGGATGAACAGGGCAGCGCAGATCAACACGTTCGGGGGCGGGGTGAGCGAGGTGCAGCGGGAGATCGTGGCGACGATGCGGCTCGGAATGCGGCGGGGGAAGCGGTGAGCACGGTGACGAGCGGCCATGAGGTGCTGTCGTACGAGGGGTTGAAGGCGTTCGAGGGCCTTGCCGCGGCGCAGGGCGGCGAAGGCAGGGACCTGGTCAACGCGCCGATGATCCGGCACTGGTGCGAGGCCATGGGCGACAGGAGCACGGCCTACGAAGGCCCGGACGCCATCGCGCCGCCGACCATGCTGCAGGCGTGGACGATGCCGGGCCTGTCCGGATACGCGGACCGCTCGGGGCCCTACGACGACCTGCTGCGCCTGCTGGACGGGGCCGGGTACACCTCGGTCGTCGCGACCGACTGCGAGCAGGAGTACCTGCGGCCGCTGCGGCCCGGGGACGCGATCACCTACGACGCCGTGATCGAGTCGGTGTCACCGCTGAAGACGACGAAGCTGGGCACGGGCCATTTCGTCACGACGCGGATGGACGTCCGGGTGGGCGAGGAGATCGCCGGAACGCACCGGTTCCGGATCCTGAAGTACGCGCCCGCCGGCCGGAGCCCCGATTCACAGAAGGGCGACAAGGCGGCGGCGAAGAAGACCCGCCCGCGCCCCGTGGTGAACAGGGACAACGCCGGGTTCTGGGACGGCGTCACGCACCATCGGCTGCTCATCCAGCGCTGCCGCGGCTGCGAGACGCTGCGCTTCCCCTGGCTGCCGGGATGCAACGCGTGCGGCGGGCAGGAGTGGGACACGGTCGAGGCGAGCGGTGAGGGCACGGTCTTCAGCTACGTCGTCATGCATCATCCGCCCTTCCCGGCCTTCGACCCGCCCTACGCGGTGGGCCTGATAGAGCTGGCGGAAGGCGTACGCATCGTCAGCAACGTCATCGGGGTGCCTCCCGACAAGGTGCGCATAGGGATGCCGGTGCGACTCGAATTCCTGCGGGTGGACGAGGAGTTGGAGCTTCCGGTGTTCCGTGCTCTTGAGGGCGGTGAGGCGTGACATGGACTTCACACCCACAGCGGAGCAGGCGGCGGCACGGGAGCTGGCCGCACGGATCTTCGGCGACCTGTCCACACCGGAGCGGCTCGCGGGCCTCGGCGGTGCCATGGACAGCGAGTTGTGGAAGGCACTGGGCGATGCCGGACTGGTCGGCGCCGTGGAGGAGGCCGGTCTACTCGGGCTCGTGCTGATGCTGGAGGAGCAGGGCAGGGCGACGGCACAGGTCCCGTTCGCGGCGAGCGGGGTGTACGGGTTGCTCGCGGTGGGCGCGCACGGCAGCGCGGAGCAGCGCGAGCGGCTGTTGCCGGGCCTGGGCGACGGTTCGTTGGTGGCGACCGGGGCTTTTCCGGGGCGCGGTGGGATCGTGGTGGCCGATGCCGATGCCGATGCCGATGCCGAGACCGAGGGCGAAGGCGGTGGGCGCCCGGGGTGGGCGCGGCTGACCGGGGTCGTGCCGTGGGTGCCCTGGCTGCGGGAGGCGACACACGTCCTGGTGGCGGTGCGGGCCCCCGCGGGCGGGACCGCACATGTTTCCCACAGCCTGTGGATGGTGTCGGCGTCCGACGCCCGCTGCGAGCCGGTCGAGCTCACCGCACCCTGGTCGGCCGGGCGCCTCGTGCTCGACGGGGCGCCGGCCGAACCGATCGGCGGCCCGGACGCGTACGAGGACGTGCTGGCGACGGCGCGGACCGCGTTCGCCGGGCTGCAGGCAGGGGTGGGTGCGGGGTCCCTGGCCAGGGCGGTGGAGTACACGAACCAGCGGGAGCAGTTCGGCCGGCCGCTCGCCGCCAAACAAGGGGTGCAACTACGCGCCGCGGAAGCCCACATGGACGTCGAGGCCATCCGGGTCACGGCCTACGAGGCGGCCTGGCGCCGGGACGAAGGGCTCGCGTACCGCAGCCATGCGCTGACCGCGGCCTGGTGGGCGTCCGAGGCGGGGCGGCGCGTGGTGCACGCGGGGCAGCACCTGCACGGCGGGATGGGCGCCGACCTCGACCATCCGGTGCACCGGCACTTCCTGTGGGGGAGACAACTGGACGGTTATCTGGGCGGGGGCAGTGAAGTGCTGGAGGAACTGGGCGAGTTGATCGCCGCTGCGGACGTGGAAGGAGGCGAGTCGGCATGAAGGAGGGCGAGCAGCTGGCGCCGTTGGAGATCCCGGTCACCCGGACCCTGATCGTCGCCGGGGCGATCGCGTCCCGCGACTACCAGGACGTGCACCACGACGTGGAGCTGGCCCGGCAGAAGGGCTCCCCCGACATCTTCATGAACATCCTCACGACGAACGGGCTGGTGGGCCGCTACATCACCGACCACTTCGGCCCGACCGCGGTGCTGCGCAAGGTCGCGATACGGCTCGGTGCGCCCAACTACCCCGGGGACACCATGGTGTTGACGGGCACGGTCACCGACGTCGTCGATGAGGCCGAGGAGGACGGAGAGGGGGGCGGCGGTGTCACGGCACAGGTGAGAGTCGTCGGGAAGAACGGCATCGGCAGTCATGTCACCGGCACGGTGACCGTCACCGTGCCCCGGACCGACGGTCCTTCGGCTCCGCCGCAGACCGAGGGGAGTCCGTCATGAGCGTGCGCACCAAGGACGGGCTCGGTGGCAGGGCGGCGATCGCCGGCATCGGCGCCACCGAGTTCTCCAAGGACTCCGGCCGCAGCGAGTTGAAGCTCGCGGTGGAGGCGGTGCAGGCCGCACTCGACGACGCGGGCCTGTCCCCCGCCGACGTCGACGGGATGGTCACCTTCACCATGGACACCAACCCGGAGATCACCGTGGCGCAGGCCGCGGGGATGGGCGAGCTCTCCTTCTTCTCGCGGGTGCACTACGGAGGGGGTGCGGCCTGCGGCACGGTGCAGCAGGCGGCCCTCGCGGTGGCGAGCGGCGTGGCCGAAGTGGTGGTCTGCTACCGGGCGTTCAACGAGCGCTCGGGCAGACGGTTCGGTTCGGGGGTGCAGCACCGGGAACCCTCGGCGGAGGGCGCGGCGCTCGGGTGGAACCTGCCGTTCGGGCTGCTCACCCCGGCATCCTGGGTGGCGATGGCGGCACAGCGGTACCTGCACACGTACGGGCTCACCCCCGAGGCGTTCGGCCACGTCGCCGTCGTCGACCGGAAGTACGCGGCGACGAACCCGGCGGCGTACTTCCACGGCAAGCCGATCACCCTCGCCGACCATGCCGCGTCGCGCTGGATCGTCGAACCGCTGCGCCTGCTGGACTGCTGCCAGGAGACGGACGGCGCGCAGGCGATCGTCGTCACCAGCGTCGAGCGGGCCCGCGATCTGCGTCAGGCTCCCGTGGTGATCGCCGCCGCGGCCCAGGGGGCGGGCCGTGGGCAGGAGCAGATGACCAGCTTCTACCGGGACGACCTGAGTGGACTGCCCGAAATGAGCGTGGTGGCACGGCAGTTGTGGCGCACGGCGGGGCTCGGGCCCGAGGAGGTGGACGTCGGGATCCTCTACGACCACTTCACGCCGTTCGTGCTGATGCAGTTGGAGGAGTTCGGGTTCTGCGCGCCCGGGGAAGCGGCCGGCTTCGTCGCCGAGGAGCGGCTGCCGCTCAACACCCACGGCGGACAACTGGGGGAGGCGTATCTGCACGGGATGAACGGGATAGCGGAGGGCGTGCGGCAGTTGCGGGGCACGGCCGTGAACCAGATATCCGGCGCGGCCACGGCCCTGGTCACCGCGGGCACCGGGGTCCCCACATCGGGTCTGATTCTGGGGTCGGACGGCTGAACCCGGCGCGTCTGCCCGGCCCGCGTGCCGGAGGGCCCCCTTCACTCGGTCCATGTATCGGCAAAAGATGATCATTGGACTTGTGGTGCTCCTGCTGGGGATCGGCGCCCTGCCGGCGGCCGCGGCGGCGGACTGGTCGGCGCGGGCCCCGGCGAAGGGGGGCGAGGACGGCGGAGAGGCGACGTCCGGGTCCGCGCCCTGGGACGACCGGGTGCGCACCTTCCACGGGCGGGCGTTCGACGCCTGCACGACGCCGTCCCGGGACACGATGCGGCGCTGGCAGACGTCCGACTACCGCGCGGTGGGCGTCTACTACGCGGGCCGCGGCCGCGCCTGTCCGCACCAGCCCGCGCTGACCCGGAGCTGGGCGCGGGCGGTGACCCGCATGGGGTGGGCGGTGCTGCCGGTGTACGTGGGGTCGCAGTCGCCCTGTGTCGGTGCGGGGCACAAGAAGGGGGTGCGCATCGGGCGGCACCCATGGGGACAGGGGAAGCGGGAGGCGCGGGACGCGGTGCGCCGCGCCGGGACGCTCGGCATCGAGCGCCACAGCCCGCTCTATCTCGACATGGAGGACTACGACTACCGGAACCGTAAATGCGCGGACACGACGTTGGCGTACGTGCGGGCGTGGACCAAGGAGGTGCAGCGGCGCGGTTACGTGTCCGGTTTCTACAGCAGCGCCGATTCGGGGGTGCGGCACATGGAGGCGGCGCGGCGCGCGGGCGTGCGGGACCTGCCCTCGGTGATCTGGTTCGCGCGCTGGCACACCAAGCCCCACCTGTACCGGGAGCGTGCGCTCGGGGGGAACGCCTGGCACCCGCAGCGCAGGATTCACCAGTACGCGGGGAACGTGAAGGAGCGGCACGGCGGCCGCACCCTGGTGATCGACCGGAACCTGGTGCACGCCCCCGTGGCGCGTATCGGCTGATTCGGGACCGGCCGGGAGCACGGCCGTGGACGTACGCTCGGGGTGGCTCTCGGGGCCGAACCCTCAGGTGCCCTCACCGCCTCCTCCACCTTCAGGAGGTGGGGTTACCACCCCTCGTACAACCTGAGGCGGAGGTCGCTTCGGGACCTCCGGCCGATCCGCGGGAGTAGGGGGCGCTCATAGCGTGGAGCCATGACCGCAACCCTGGCGCCTGTCTGCACCAGCGCATCGGAGCCGGCGACCCGTACCCCCGTGGGGACGCGTCCGGTGCCTTCGCCGCGCGCAACCCATTCGGCGCATGCAGCGCACTCGACGTACCCGTCGTTCGCGTCGTACGTCCGGGCGCGCCAGCCCGTGCTGCTGCGCACCGCCCGGTCGCTGACGGCGAACCCGTGCGACGCCGAGGACCTGCTGCAGACCGCGCTGACGAAGACGTACGTCGCATGGGACCGGATCGAGGACCACCGGGCGCTCGACGGCTATGTGCGCAGGGCCCTGTTGAACACGCGGACCTCGCAGTGGCGCAAGCGCAAGGTCAACGAGTTCGTCTGTGACGAGCTGCCGGAGCCCTCGCTGTCGTCGGGACTCGCGGCCACGGACCAGGCCGAGCAGCAGGCGCTGCACGACGCGATGTGGCGCGCGATCATGAAGCTGCCGGCGCGGCAGCGGGCGATGGTCGTGCTGCGGTACTACGAGGACCTGAGCGAGGCCCAGACGGCCGAGGTGCTGGGTGTCTCCATCGGCACCGTGAAGAGCGCGGTCTCCCGGGCGCTCGGCAAGCTGCGCGAGGACCCGGAGCTGATTCCGGCACGCGGCTGAGCGGGCGGCTCCACGCCCTTCGGTACTGGTCAGTACCGGTGGCTCGGTGATCGATCATTCCCGGGAGTAGTGACATACCACGCGGTATGCGGTGAGAATCGGCGGAACCTTACTGCTCCGTAGCGCCCACCGGGAGGACGCCGTGCTGAGCACGATGCAGGACGTACCGCTGACAGTGACCCGCATTCTTGCGCATGGCGTACTGGTCCACGGCTCATCGCAGATCATCACCTGGACCGGTGAGGGCGAGCCGCAGCGCCGGTCCTTCGCCGAGGCCGGGACCCGTGCCGTGCAATTGGCCAACGCCCTGCGCGACGAACTCGGCATCGAGGGCGACGACCGCGTGGCGACCCTCATGTGGAACAACGCCGAGCACGTCGAGGCCTACTTCGCCGTCCCCTCCATGGGCGCCGTTCTGCACACCCTCAACCTCCGCCTTCCGGCCGACCAGCTGACGTGGATCGTGAACCACGCCGCCGACCGCGTGATCATCGTCAACGGTTCCCTGCTGCCGCTGCTCGCGCCGCTGCTGCCCCGCCTGGAGACGGTCGAGCACATCGTCGTGTCCGGGCCGGGCGACCGTTCCGTCCTGGAAGGCGCCCGCGCCCAGGTCCACGAGTACGAGGAGCTCCTCGCCGGGAAGCCGACCACGTACGACTGGCCGGAGCTGGACGAACGCCAGGCGGCGGCCATGTGTTACACCTCCGGCACCACCGGCGACCCCAAGGGCGTCGTCTACTCGCACCGTTCCATCTACCTGCACTCCATGCAGGTCAACATGGCGCAGTCGATGGGGCTGACCGACGCCGACCTCTCGCTCGTCGTCGTTCCGCAGTTCCATGTGAACGCGTGGGGGCTGCCGCACGCCACGTTCATGACCGGCGTGAACATGTTGATGCCCGACCGCTTCCTGCAGCCCGCGCCGCTCGCCGAGATGATCGAGAGCGAGCGTCCCACGCACGCCGCCGCGGTCCCCACCATCTGGCAGGGCCTGCTCGCCGAACTCACCGCGAAGCCGCGCGACGTCTCGTCCCTCAACCAGGTCACGATCGGCGGCGCGGCCTGCCCACCGTCCCTCATGAAGGCGTTCGACGAACTGGGCATGCGTGTCTTCCACGCCTGGGGTATGACCGAGACGTCGCCGCTCGGGACGGTCGCGCGGCCTCCGGCGCACGTCGAGCCGGGCAGCGACGAGGAGTTCGCGTACCGGCTCACGCAGGGCCGTTTCCCGGCGGGCGTCGAGGCACGCCTCAGCGGCCCCGGCGGCGAGATCCTGCCCTGGGACGGGGAGTCCGCGGGTGAGCTTGAGGTCCGCGGCAACTGGATCTCGGGCGCGTACTACGGCGGCGCCGCCGCGGGCGCCGAACCGCTGCGCCCCGCCGACAAGTTCAGCGCGGACGGCTGGCTGAAGACCGGTGACGTCGGCACGATCAGCGCCGACGGCTACCTCACCCTCACCGACCGCGCGAAGGACGTCATCAAGTCCGGCGGCGAATGGATCTCGAGCGTGGACCTCGAGAACGCGCTGATGTCGCACCCGGACGTGGCCGAGGCCGCCGTCGTCGCCGTGCCCGACGAGAAGTGGGGCGAACGCCCGCTCGCCACCGTCGTGTTGAAGGAAGGCGCGAGCGCCGACTTCGAGACCTTGCGCGCGTTCCTCGCCGAGAAGGTCGCCAAGTGGCAGCTGCCCGAGCGCTGGACGATCATCCCCGCGGTTCCGAAGACCAGCGTCGGCAAGTTCGACAAGAAGGTGCTGCGCAGGCAATACGCCGAGGGCGGCTTGGACGTCACCAAGCTCTGAGTCGCCGGCAAGCGTTGAGCCGTCACCCAGCTCTGAGCCGCTACCCACCTCTGAGCCGCCGGCGCGTTCTGACCGTGTGAGTGTGTGGTTTCACGTGAAACAGGGGCGGCCCGTTGAGTCGATCAACGGGCCGCCCCTGTGTGTCAGTTGCTGATGCGCCTCAGCGTCAATTGGTGCCTATCTTCGCCAGCAGATCCACGATGCGGCTCTGCACCTCCGTGCTCGTCGAGCGCTCCGCCAGGAACAGCACCGTCTCCCCGGCCGCGAGCCGCGGCAGGTCGGCGTGTTCGACGGCGGCGGTGTAGACGACGAGCGGGGTGCGGTTCAACTGACCGTTCGCTCGCAGCCAGTCGATGATGCCCGCGCGCCGGCGGCGTACCTGGAGCAGATCCATGACCACCAGGTTCGGCCGCATCTGCGCCGCCAGGGTCACCGCGTCCGCGTCGCTCGCCGCCCGCGCGACCTGCATCCCGCGGCGCTCCAGGGTGGCGGTCAGCGCGAGCGCGATCTCCTCGTGCTCCTCGATCAACAGGACGCGCGGCGGGTGCGGCTCACTGTCGCGCGGCGCCAGTGCCTTGAGCAGGATCGCCGGATCGGCCCCGTACGCCGCCTCGCGCGTCGCCTGTCCGAGGCCCGCGGTCACCAGGACCGGCACCTCGGCCGCGACGGCGGCCTGCCGCAGCGACTGGAGCGCGGTCCGGGTGATCGGCCCGGTCAGCGGGTCCACGAACAGCGCGGCGGGGAACGCCGCGATCTGCGCGTCGACCTCCTCGCGCGAGTGCACGGTCACCGGACGGTAGCCGCGTTCGCTGAGCGCCTGCTGCGTCGTCACGTCGGGCGCGGGCCACACGAGCAGCCGGCGCGGGTTGTCCAGCGGCTCCGGGGGCAGCTCGTCGTCCATCGGCTGCGGCTGCGGCCGGTTGGCGACCTCGACCGCGCCGCCGGGACCGTCCAGCGGCTCGGGCCCCTCGTCGGCGTTCTGGTCGGGCGCGCCGATCGCGTAGGAACGGCCGCGCCCCTCCGAGGAGTTCGACGACAGCAGGGGCGGCTGGGGGTGCGGCCGGGCCGTCCCCTGTGCCGGTGTACCGGGGGCAGGGGTGCCTTGGGCCGGGGTCTGCGTGCCGGCCCCGGCGGGTTCGGCCCGGTTCGACAGCTTGCGCCGCCGCCCCGAACCGCCCGACGTCTG
>NZ_JAAGMG010000475.1 GCF_010548525.1 Streptomyces sp. SID14478 | reverse complement strand
CCGCCGGGTGCGCCGTGGCGTCTCGCGCCGTTGCCCGCGGCCCCGGAGCGTGCGCTGCGCGAAACCGCCCGGCGGCCCGGAGATCCGGACCGCCGGGCGGCAACCGCACAGGTCAGCGCGCGTACCGCATCAGCGCCCGCACCATGTGACACGTCGTGTCCGACGGCGGATGGACGCCGATGAGGTCGGCGGTGAGGCGGATCCTCTGGTTGTGGGCCTGGTTGGGAAGGTAGACGCCCGAGTCGAGCAGGGCTATCGCCAGGCGCATGGCCTTGAGGCGACGGTTGTGGGTGATGTACCAGTCGCGGGGCCGCCCCGCGGGCAGCGGCCTCTTGGCGAGTGGCGCGTACGGCAGATCGATCAGCATGGGTGCGGCAGCCGGCACAGGCATCCTCCTGTCGCGAACTCGAAAGCCCCCGAAGCTCTCGAACACTGCTTCTATTCTACTGCTCCCCACTGACAAAAGCCGCTGGCCAAACGGCACTTGGGACGCAGGGTGACTACTGTGAGAAGCATGGAGATCTGGATCAACCCGGCCTGCTCGAAGTGCCGCAGCGCGCTCACCCTGCTCGACGCCGAGGGAGCCGACTACACGGTGCGCCGCTACCTGGAGGACGTGCCCTCGCCCGACGAGATCCGGGCCGTGCTCGACCGGCTCGGGCTCGAACCGTGGGACATCACCCGCACCCAGGAGGCGGCCGCCAAGGACCTCGGGCTCAGGGCGTGGGCCCGCGACGCGGACAGCCGTGAGCAGTGGGTGGAGGCGCTTGCCGCGCACCCGAAGCTGATCCAGCGCCCGATCATCACCGCCGACGACGGCACGGCGGTGGTGGGCCGCAGCGAGGAGGCGGTGCGGGACGCGCTGGGGCGCTAGGTGTATTGACCCGCAACCCGCAGGGTTGTTGGCGCGGGTTCCCGACGGGGTGCTGGTGGCCGCATCGCATACGAGTTCCCGCGACGCCTCCGACGCGGGGCGCCCGCGGTAACACGGGGTTCACCCACGGGCAACGGTCGGGAAATGCCCTGTTGACAGGCTTCCCGGCAGTTGAAGACCCGCTCCTTAAGGATGTCGCCCGTGACCTTCAAGGCTGAGTACATCTGGATCGACGGCACCGAGCCGACGGCCAAGCTTCGTTCGAAGACGAAGATAATCGCGGGCGAGCCGCAGGGCCTGGACGCGATGCCGATCTGGGGCTTCGACGGGTCGTCCACGAACCAGGCCGAGGGCCATGCGTCCGACCGCGTCCTCAAGCCGGTCGCGGTGTACCCGGACCCGATCCGCGGCGGCGACGACGTCCTCGTCATGTGCGAGGTCCTGAATATCGACATGACGCCGCACGAGTCCAACACGCGTGCCGCGCTCGCCGAGGTCGAGGAGAAGTTCGGCGCGCAGGAGCCGGTCTTCGGCATCGAGCAGGAGTACACGTTCTTCGAGGGCGACCGCCCCCTCGGCTTCCCCGTCGGCGGCTTCCCCGCCGCGCAGGGCGGCTACTACTGCGGCGTCGGCACCGACGAGATCCACGGCCGCGACGTCGTCGAGGCGCACCTCGACAACTGCCTGAAGGCCGGTCTCGGCATCTCCGGCATCAACGCCGAGGTCATGCCCGGCCAGTGGGAGTTCCAGGTCGGCCCGCTCGCCCCGCTGGAGGTCTCCGACCAGCTGTGGGTGGCCCGCTGGCTGCTCTACCGCACCGCCGAGGACTTCAAGGTCTCCGCGACCCTCGACCCCAAGCCGGTCAAGGGCGACTGGAACGGCGCCGGCGCACACACCAACTTCTCGACGAAGGCGATGCGCGAGGGCTACGACGCGATCATCACCGCCTGCGAGTCGCTCGGCGAGGGCTCCAAGCCGCTCGACCACGTCAAGCACTACGGCGCCGGCATCGACGACCGCCTGACCGGTCTGCACGAGACCGCCCCGTGGAACGAGTACTCGTACGGCGTCTCGGACCGCGGCGCCTCGGTGCGCATCCCGTGGCAGGTCGAGAAGGACGGCAAGGGCTACATCGAGGACCGCCGTCCCAACGCCAACGTCGACCCGTACGTCGTGACGCGCCTGCTCGTCGACACCTGCTGCTCCGCACTGGAGAAGGCCGGCCAGGTCTGATCTCCGGCTCCCCCGGCACGGATCGATTTCGGCCATGAAGTCCTCCAGGGCGTCCGCATCTTGTGCGGGCGCCCTCTTCTTCCCGTATTCCATCTGCTTCAATAAGGGCATGGCCAGCTTCCAGAACACCACCGCGCGGGGTCGTCGTCACGACCTCGAGCCGTTCTGGCCTTCCCGCCAGCACCACGATTTCGACCGGGTGTGTTGCCGCGCGACGAACGCGCGGGCCCTCTAAAGCCGGCACTCCTCTTCGAGCAGTGCGGCCTTCGGCCGGCGCGCATGACGTACGTCCCTCCTCAGACGGCCTCTCGCGCGAAAGTTGACCACTCATGGCTCCTGCCCGACCCCTCTCCGTCGCCTCCGGCCCCGCACGCACCCGGCTGCGCGCCGTCGACCGGGACGAGGTGGCACCGGCCCCCGCGCCGGTCGACGTCACCGACTTCCTGCCGCCGGGCGCGACACTGCTGCCCGCGCCACCGCACACCCTGCCCACGCTGCCGGGCCGCCCGCCGATGATCGGCTATCTGGTGCTGGTACCGGCCGACCAGCAGCCGCTGCTGCCCGCCGAGCCCGCGGCGCCGGAGCCGGAGCCGTCCGACGCGCTCATCTCCATCGACCCCGGGCAGCGCATCGCCGGTGTCGACGGGCGTCAACTCGACCTGACCTACCTGGAGTTCGAGCTGCTCGCGCATCTCGTCGCGCACCCGCACCGGGTGCACACCCGCGATCAGCTCGTCACCACGGTGTGGGGCTACGGGCACGTCGGCGACGGCCGTACCGTCGACGTCCACATCGCCCGGCTGCGCCGCAAGCTCGGCGCCGAGCACCGCAGGGCGATCCAGACGGTGCGCCGCGTCGGCTACAAGTACGCACCGCCCGCCCGTTAGCCACCGCGCGCCCCTCGGGGGGTGTACGTAGGGACACCCCCCTAGGGGTGACGAACCCACTGACCCGCTCCGCGCCACCGGCCACACTGTGAGGTGTGGGAACGACGGCCGGACGGACGGAGTACGGGATGGGTGCGAGAGCGCGGAGCGCCGTGCTGGCGGGGCTGCGGGGGCTGTGGGTCGCCGCGGCCGGGCTCGCCGGGTCGATCACCCTGTTCGTCCTGACGGTGCTGTCGGTCGCGTTCCTCGTGCTGGGGTTCGGCGCCCTGACCACGCCCTGGGTGCTGGGGCTCGTGCGGCACTGGGCGAACTGGCGCCGCGCCGTCGCCGCCGAGTGGTGCGGGGTGCGCATCCCGGCGACGTACCGGCCGTTTCCGGACGGCCTGCGCGGCGGGATCGTCGGGCAGGTCGAGCGGTGCCGGCTGATGCTGGCGGACCCGGCGACCTGGCGGGACCTGCGCTGGCTGCTCGTCGACATGACGGCCGGGTTCGTGACCGCGCTGCTGCCCGTGGCGCTGGTCTTCTACCCGCTGGAGGGGTACGCGCTCGCGGCCGGGCTGTGGCGGGTCTTCACCGACGGCACGTACGTCGGCTGGTGGTACGGGTTCGTGCCGGTCAGCGGGCAGGGCACCGCCCTCCTCGCGGCCCTGCTCGCCACCGCGCTGCTCACCACCGGGCTGTTCGTCGCGCCCGCGCTGCTGCGGGTGCACTTCCTGCTGACCCGCTACGTCCTCGCGCCCGCCGCCGGTGAACTGGAGCAGCGCGTCAGGGTGTTGACGGAGACCCGGCAGGACGCCGTGGACACCTCGGCGGCCGAGCTGCGGCGCATCGAGCGCGATCTGCACGACGGGGCGCAGGCCCGCCTCGTCGCGATGGGCATGGACCTCGGCACGATCGAGATGCTCATCGAGAAGGACCCGGACCGGGCGAAGAAGCTGGTGGCGCAGGCCAGGCAGTCGTCCGCGCAGGCCCTGACCGAGCTGCGCGACCTCGTGCGCGGCATCCATCCGCCGGTGCTCGCGGAGCGCGGACTCGGCGACGCCGTACGGGCGTTGGCGCTACGGCTGCCCGTGGCCACCGAGGTGGAGGTGGAGATGGCCGGGCGGGCCGACGCACCGGTCGAGTCGGCCGCGTACTTCGCCGTCAGCGAGGCCCTGACGAACGCCGTGAAGCACGCGGGCGCCGACCGGATCTGGATCGACATCCGGCACGACGAGGGGCACCTGCGGATCGCCGTCACCGACAACGGCGGGGGCGGTGCGGTGATCGCGTCCGGCGGAGGACTCAGCGGGATCGAGCGCAGGCTCGGTACATTCGACGGTGTCCTCGCCGTCAGCTCCCCTGCGGGCGGTCCGACCATGGTGACCATGGAGATCCCTTGCGTGTTGTCCTAGCCGAAGACCTGTTCCTGTTGCGGGACGGTCTGGTGCGGATGCTCGAGGCGTACGACTTCGAGATCGCCGCGGCCGTCGAGAGCGGGCCCGAACTCACCAAGGCACTGGCCGAGTTGAGCCCGGACGTCGCGGTCGTCGACGTACGGCTGCCGCCCTCGCACACCGACGAGGGGCTGCAGTGCGCGCTCGCGGCGCGCCGCGAGCGGCCGGGCCTGCCGGTGCTCGTGCTCTCCCAGCACGTGGAGCAGTTGTACGCGCGCGAGCTGCTGGCCGACGGGAACGGCGGGGTCGGTTATTTGCTCAAGGACCGGGTCTTCGACGCGGATCAGTTCATCGACGCGGTGCGGCGGGTGGCGGCCGGCGGGACGGCCATGGATCCGCAGGTGATCCAGCAGCTGCTGTCGCGGCGGGCCGCGGACCCGCCCCTCGGCGGGCTCACCCCGCGCGAACGGGAAGTACTGGAACTGATGGCGCAGGGCCGGTCGAACGCGGCGATCGCGGGGCAATTGGTGGTCACCGAGCGGGCCATTGCCAAGCACACGTCCAATATCTTCACCAAGCTGGATCTGACGGTTTCCGATGACGACAATCGGCGGGTCCTCGCGGTTCTCGCCTATCTGGATCAAGGGCACTGAGAAATTCCGGCGGTCGATTGAACACGGCCGCCTCGTGTTGCGTACGTCTTCTCATGGGACGCACCTCACGGAAACGGCGCTCTTCGCTGACGACGCGGATGACCGTCGCGTCGGCCGCACTGCTCCTGGGCGGAGGTGGGCTGGCCGCGGTCAACGTGTACGCGCAGGCCCATGAGAACCCGGAGCGGAACGCGGGCAGCGGGACGCAGCAGCAGTCACAGCAACAGCAAGTGGCCACCATCGACTGTCCGGACGTCGGCAACGCACTGCCCGACGTCCCGGACGGCGCCCGCGGTGGGGTCGACGGCGAACTGGCCGCCCTGGACAGCCAGATCACGGAGGCCTATCAGCGGCTCGCCTCGAACCGGGACGCCGCGGGGCAGGACCCGGGCTTCGTGCGGAACAGCATCCTGGGCCCGCTGAAGGACAAGCGCGCGGCCTCGCTCGGCCGGATCGGGCAGGACATCCAGCGCTCCGGCGGCACGCCTCCGCGGCAGCTGGAGGGGATGGCGGAATGCACCGGCCGGGCGCCGGACCAGCCCGGACAGCCCTCGCAGCAACCGTCGCAACCGCCCGGCGACCCGGCCTCCCCGAGCGGGAGTGCGGCCCCGTCGCAGCCGGGCACCGGCGGCGGGGGCGAAGGCACCGGCGGCAACGGCCCCGACGCGAGCGACTTTGTCGACATCACGTCCGTGCGGCCCAATGTGGTGACCGCCCGCAACCAGCGCGGCGCGTCGCGCGGCACCTTCACCACGGCCTGCGGACGCAACCAGAACGGCAAATTCAATCCGGACAACGTCATTGTCGCGCCCGGCGTGAGCAATGGCGCCCACCATATGCACGATTACGTCGGAAACCAGGCGACGGACGCATTCTCCAGCGACGACGCCCTCGCGAACGGGCAGACCAGTTGCCGCAATCAGGGTGACAGGTCGACCTATTACTGGCCGGTCCTGAGGCTGCAGAACGGAAAGGACGAGGCCGACGCGAACGCGGACGGCGGCGGAAAGGACCAGAACGTCGGGGAGATCCGGACCCCGTCCTCCGTGACCTTGAAATTCGACGGGAACCCGACGAGCAAGGTCGTGCCGATGCCGCGGTTCCTGCGGATCATCACCGGTGACGCCAAGGCCTTCACCAACGGCGACGCGAACGCCAACGCCTCGTGGAGCTGTACCGGCTTCGAGAACCGCCAGTTGAAGGACAAGTACCCGATCTGCCCGCGCGGCGCGAAGGTCGTGCGCACGTTCCGGTTCCAGAGCTGCTGGGACGGGGCGAACGCCGACAGCGCCAACCACCGTACGCACGTGGCCTTCGAGGACCCGAGGACCGGTGCCTGCCCGAGCGGTTTCAAGGCGATCCCGCAGCTGGTGCAGCGGATCGTGTACTCCGTGCCGCCCGGGCCCGGCTTCGCGGTCGACTCGTTCCCCGAGCAGCTGCACAAGCCGGTCACCGACCACGGTGACTTCATCAACGTCTTCGACGACAAGCTGATGCGGCGCGTGGCGAGCTGCATCAACCGGGGCGACCGCTGCACCTGAGGTGCCCGATCGCCCCCTGACGGCTGCTGCGCGGCCGGCTCAGCGGTGACCCGAGCGCCCCGGGGCGGACCCCTCCTCGTGACCCCCACCACCACTCCCCGTGTGGTGCGAGGAGGACCGCTCCACGGTCCCGCCGAGCCGGCCGCGCAGCTGTGTCACGACGCCGTCGCCGCCGCTCACGATCCACTTGCGGCCGACGAGGTACGTGCCGCCGTAGTCGTCGGCCGCGTCCAGCCACTCGGCCTGGCCGCGGTCGGTGGCGAAGGTGGCGAGCACGTAACGTCCTTTCCCTTTGCCGCAGTTGGCCTGGCGCAGCTCGTCGGCGTCGGTCTGGATGTCCGGCCTGCAGCCCGCCCGCCGCGCCAGTTGCTCCAGCGACCCGGTCGCCGTTCGGGGGGCCTCCGGCCCGCCGCCCGTATCCGTGCATCCGGTCGCGGCCGCGAGCACCACGACCCCCGCCACCAGCAGCTTCCTCATCCCGCACTCCTGTCTTCCAGGGCGTCCCCACGTCGACACGTTCCCGCCAGACCCGTGCGCACCGTTGAGCACGGACCTGACCCCGGTTACCGTGCGCCGCACCATCCGCGAATCAGGGGGGCTCCACATGTCCGCGCCAACGCGACGCACGGTTCTCGGTACGGCAGGCGCCATCGGACTCGGCACGGCCCTGGGGGTGGGCGCGCCGGCCGCGCAGGCGGCACCGCACGGTCCTGCTCTTGATACGGCCGCGGCCCACGCGGCGCTCAAAAGACAACTGCCGCATCACGCGGACCAGTTCCGACTCAGACTTGCCGCCCCGCAGGACGGCGCGGACCGTTTCCGAGTGTCCGGGACACGGGGCCGCATCGAGGTGTACGGAACGACCCCGGCGGTGCTGCTCGCCGGGGTCCACTGGTATCTGAAGTACGTCTGCGGCGCGCACATCGCCTGGAACGGCAGCCAGCTGGACCTGCCGCGCACCCTGCCCGCCCCCCGCCGCCCGCTGGAGCGCTCGACGTCGCTGCCCCACCGGTTCGCGCTCAACGACACCAACGACGGCTACACGGCGCCGTTCGCGGGCTGGGCCTACTGGGAGCGCATGATCGACGTGCTCGCGCTGCACGGCTGCAACGAGGTGCTCGTCATCGCGGGCATGGAGGCCGTGTACCACCGGGTCCTGAAGGACTTCGGGTACAGCGACGAGGAGTCGCGGGCCTGGCTCCCGGCGCCCTCGCACCAGCCGTGGTGGCTGCTGCAGAACCTCTCCGGGTACGGCGGCCCGCTCTCCCCCGAACTGATCGCCGAGCGGGCGGAGTTGGGCGGGCGGATCGTCGACCGGCTGCGCGAGCTGGGCATGAAGCCCGTCATGCCCGGTTACTACGGGCACGTGCCGGAAGGCTTCGTGGAGCGCAACGGAGGCGACGCGCACGTCGTCCCGCAGGGCACCTGGCACGGCTTCGAGCGGCCCGACTGGCTCGACCCGCGAACGGCGTCGTTCGCGCAGGTCGCCGCGTCCTTCTACGGGCACCAGAAGGACCTGTTCGGGGAGATCGGCGCCTTCAAGATGGACCTGCTGCACGAGGGCGGCACCGCCGGGGACGTACCGGTGCCGGACGCCGCCCGCGGGGTGGAGGCGGCGCTGCAGAAGAACCGGCCCGGGGCCACCTGGGTCATCCTCGGCTGGGAGGCGAACCCGCTGCCCGAGCTCCTCGACGCCATCGACAGGAAGAAGATGCTCATCGTCGACGGGGTCTCCGACCGCTTCGCGTCCGTCACCGACCGCGAGAAGGACTGGGGCGGCACCCCGTACGCGTTCGGCACGATCCCCAACTTCGGCGGCCGCACCACCATCGGCGCCCGCGCGCACATCTGGAACGAGAAGTTCTTCGCGTGGCGCGACAAGCCGGGCAGCGCGCTCACCGGCACCGCCTACCTCCCGGAGGGCACGGACCGCGACCCGGCCGCCTTCGAGCTGTGGTCCGAACTGGCGTGGACGGAGCGGAAGGTGGACCGGTCCGCGTGGTTCGCGGGGTACGCCGACTTCCGGTACGGCGCCCGCGACAGGGACGCCCGCGCCGCCTGGCAGGCCCTGTACGAGACGGCGTACCAGCACACGGCCGTCGAGCGCTCCGACCCGCACGACTCGCTGTTCGCCGCCCGCCCGGACCTCGCCGCCGACCGCGCCGCCTACTACGCGCCGCGCGCCCTCACCTACGACCCGGGCCGCTTCGACGCGGCGCTCACCGGACTCCTCGGCGTGGACCGGGACCTGAGGGGCAGTCAGGCCTACAAGTACGACCTCGTCGACATCACCCGCCAGGCCCTCGCCCATCGCAGCCGCCAGCTCCTGCCCCAGCTCAAGGACGCGTACGCCGCCAAGGACCGAGCCCGCTTCAAGGACCTCGCCACGCTGTGGCTGAAGCTGATGCGCCTGTCGGACGACGTCACGGGCACGCACGCGGCGTTCCTGCTCGGACCGTGGATCCAGGACGCCAGGACCATGGCCACGAGCGACGCCGAGCGCGCCGAGTTCGAGCGCTGCGCCAAGGTCCTCATCACGGTGTGGGGCGACCGGGCGACGTCCGACCCGGGCAATCTGCACGAGTACGGCAACCGCGAGTGGCACGGTCTGATGGCCGACTTCTACCTGCCGCGCTGGCAGAAGTGGCTCGACGAACTGCAGGACGCGCTCGCGGCGGGCCGGGCCCCGGCGACGGTCGACTGGTTCGCGTTCGAGGAGCCGTGGACGCGGGAGCGCAAGGACTACCCCCTGCGGCCGTACGGGGACGCGTACCGGACGGCCTCGCGGGTCCGGGACGTCCTCGCACGGGCCCCCTACCAGGGCGCGCTCACCGTGACGGCGGAGCCGCCCGCGTTCCCGCCGGGCGGGCACGCACGCGTGACCGCCACGTTCCGCAACGTCAACGGCCTGCGCGCGACCGGCCGCGTCGACTTCACGCTGAAGGGCATCGACGCCGAGCCGGAAGGCGCCACGTACCTCAGGAGCGTCGCCCCGGCCGGCCGGGGCACGGTGACGTGGCAGGCGAGCGCGCCGGACACCCCGCTCGACAGGCCGCTGCGCCCGCTGCCGTACACCCTCGACGTCCAGTACGGGCCGCAGGGCGAGGACCGCGTCACGTACACGCACAAGGGCACGCTCTTCGAGGCGGGGCCGCTGGCCGAGGGCTGGAAGACGTACAGCAACAACGCGGCGGTCTTCGGGCAGCTGGCGGACCGGTTCGCCGTCGACGGCGGCGGCGCCGACCTGTGGAAGGGGACCACGGAGTTCGGGACGGCGTACCGCGAGGGCGCCTTCAGGGACGGCTCGTCGGTCGTGCTGCGGGTGGACGCACAGGCGGTGACGGGCGCGTGGGCGCGGGCGGGCATCGTCGTGCGCAACTCCCTCGCCACCGCCGGGTCGCCGGGCTTCCTCAACCTCTCGGTCACCCCGTCGAACGGGGTGGTGCTCTCCTACGACACGAACGGCGACGGGACCCTGGACACCTACCAGCGGATCACCGGGGTCAAGGCGCCGGTGCTGCTGCGGCTCGGCCGGGCCGGCGGCGCGTACACCGGGGAGTGCTCCACGGACGACGGGGCCACCTGGCGCACGGTCGCGACCGTGCCGGTGCCGGGGGCGGCGGCGACCCAGGACGTGGGCCTGTTCATGACCGCGACGAACGGCGGGAACGGGACGCGCGGCACCGTCGAGTTCAGCGGCTGGGCGCTCACGTAGCCGGGGCTGCCGCGCAGGGGGGGGCGCCGGGCGGCGGGTGCGGCCCGGGGCCCCCGACGGTTGACGGATCGGGGGTGATCTCCGAAGGTGGCCCGATGAGCACCGAGAACAGTGGGTGGGAAGAGCGGATCGCCGCCGCCTGGGCCACGATCGACGAGTACGACGAGGCGACGGCCGGGGACTTCCGCGCGCTCGTCGACGCGCTGGTGGCCGAGCTGCCCGAGAGCAGCCCGGTCGGTCCGTTCGAGCGGGCCAGCGCCTTCGACTCCACCGGCCACTCGGACAAGGCGGTGCCGCTGTACCAGGAGGCGCTGCGGCGCGGCCTGACCGGGTACCGCGCGCGCCGCACGAAGATCCAACTGGCCAGCTCGCTGCGGAACATGGGCCGCCCGCAGGAAGGCGTCGCCCTGCTGGAGCCCGAACTGACGGCGCCGAGCGACGAGTTGGACGACGCGGTGCGGGCCGCGTTGGCACTGTGCCTGTCGTCGCTGGGCCGGGACCGGGAGGGACTGTCCCTGGTGCTGGGGGCGTTGGCTCCCCATCTGCCCCGGTATCAGCGGTCGATGGGGAACTACGCGCGGGCCCTGGTGCAGTCCGGCCAGTAGGGCGCGGGGTGACCATCCCACGATTCGCTCGTTCTGCTGAACGTGCAGTCAAAGGTGCAGCAACCCAGTTCCCCGCCCGCCGGCGGAGCCGATGTCATCGACGTAGAGCAGGCCGAGGCGGCACTGGTCGAGCACTACCCCCGTCTCGTCCGCCTCGCCTATCTGGTGCTGCCGCCGGGCCTGGGCCGCAACCGCCGGGTGCTGACCGCCCACTCCGTCACCCAGCGGGCGCTGCCCCGCGGCCGCACGGCGGGCGC
>NZ_JAAGMG010000429.1 GCF_010548525.1 Streptomyces sp. SID14478 | reverse complement strand
GGCCGCCGCCCTGACGGCCCTGCGACGCCAGGTGCCCGGGCGCCGCCCCGGAGCGGTGGAGGCGATCAGGCGCCGCCTGGACGCCCTGGCCACCGCGGCCCGTACGCCGTGACGCACTGCCCGCTCAACAGGCCTTGCGCACGTACCCCTTCGCCCCGGCGGGCCGCACGTCGAGGTCCCGCAGCACGATCGACAAACGGGCGCCCCAGGCGCGGCAGGCCCGCGCGAAATCCGCCGCGCGGTACTCGATGACGAAGACCCGGTCGTCGTACGCGGACGCGTACTGCCCGCACTCGTCGTAGCGTGCGCACTCCTCGGCCACCGCGAAGTCGAATCCCGTCGCCGCGTGCCGCGACAGCAGTTCGGCGGTGTTCTTCTGGCCGACGGCGAGCCCCGCCGCGTGCGCGCGACCAGCGAGCAGCTTCGCGAACGCGACTGCGTCCGAGGACGTCAGGAGGCCCTGCGACCGGGTGTAGGAGTCGAGGTTGTCCGGCTCGACGGCCTGGTACCCGGCGTCCGCGCACCCGTCGAACCACGCCCCGACGATCTTCGCGAGCCGGGCCCGCTTGGCCGCCGTCGACAGGTCCAGGAGCGCCTCGTCCCAGTCCTCGTCGATCACCAGACGGTCGTGCGCGTCGCGCAGCAGCAGGTCGGGGTGGTTGGCGCGCCACCAGTCCAGCGCGTCGGGCTGCGCCTGGAAGGCGTTGACGTAACAGATGTTGTAGAGGCCGCGGGCCGGTGCCGCGCCGCGGTCCCGCGCCACGGCCCGCACCCCCGAGGGCGGGCGGTAGGGGCCGCCGATCTGGTAGTCGAAGTCCGCGTCGGCGGTGGGACGCACGACATGGGGTGGCCGCTCCGGAGCGGCCGCCCCCGAGGAGCAGGCGGACACCAGAGCGGCCGTCAGGACCAGGAGCAGGGCCGGGAACACGGCATACGGCCGACGGGAGACCGGGGCGAAGATCACCACGGCACCTTACGGGCCCGCGCCGCACTTCACGGCACGGCGAAGGCAGGCCCGATACGGGCCGGGACCGTCGTCGTCGCTGCACCACGCCCCGGTCCTTTCCCGGCACTCCCGGCAGAGGGGCACGTGCCGGTACGGACCGTGACGTACTTCACGCCGCGCCCCCGTACCGCGGGGAACAACCCTGGCCTCCTGCCCGTTGAACCCACTGTGGACGCGGATGGAACAGTGTCCCCGGGCCCTACCTATCGCCCGCAGGGAAGATCGTTCGGCTGAAGCCCTGCGGAGCCCCCCGCCGAGAGGCGACCGCCATCCGTGTCCACCTCTCAGCCGCCCCGGCCGTGGTCCCCCGTCACGGTCGGGGCTTCCTCTTGCCCCTTACGCCGCCCTGCACACAGTGATCACTCATCTGGCACACTGTGGGCACTCCACCCAGGCGGCCAGGGCCAGGAAACCGGTGCGACACCGGTGCGGTCCCGCCACTGTGACCGGCCGCGCTCCCTGGAGCCGGCCGGAAGTCAGACACTGCCCGGCCGCCTTTCCGTACCGACCAGGGGACGAGGATCCCCCGGAAAGGCACCCGCATGCCCCGCATCGGCACAGCCCCGCGCGCGCTCCTGACGACCCTCCTCCTGCTCCCGCTCGCCGCCTGCGGCACGAGCGGCTCCGAAGAACGGGACAAGGCGGGCGCCGCGCCCGGATTCCCGTACACCGTCACCAACTGCGGTGTGCGCACGACGTTCGACCGGCCGCCCCGGCGTGCCGTCACCCTCAACCAGCACGCCACCGAGGTGCTGCTCGCCCTCGGCCTGCAGGACCGCATGGCCGGCACCGCCTACCTCGACGACCACATAGAGCCGCGGTACACGAAGGCGTACGGCGAGGTGAAGGTGCTCGCCAAGGAGTACCCCTCCAAGGAGGAACTCCTCGGCGCGGACCCGGACTTCGTGTACGGCGGTTACGCCAGCGCCTTCGACAAGGGCGAGGGCCGCGACCGCGCCGGACTGCGGAAAACCGGCGTCGACACCCGCCTGAACATCGAGAGCTGCACGCACGGCGGCGTCGGAATCGACGAGTTGAAGACCGAGATCACCCAGGTCGCCCGGACCTTCGGCGTACCGGAGCGCGGGAAGAAGCTCATCGCCGAGGAGGACAGGAAACTCGGTGCGGTCCAGGACCGGTTGAAGGGGACGAAGCCCGCCTCCGTCTTCGTCTACGACTCCGGGGACTCCAGCGCCTTCACCGCGGGCGGCGCCGGGCTCGGCAACGACCTCATCGAGCGGGCCGGCGGCCGCAACGTCTTCGCCGACGTCGACAAGTCCTTCGCCGACGTGTCCTGGGAGCGCGTCATCGCGCGCAGGCCCGAGGTCGTCGTCATCTACGACTACGGCGGCACCAGCGTGGCCGCGAAGAAGAAGCGCCTGCTGGACGACCCCGCGCTCGCCGACGTCCCCGCGGTCAAGAACAAGAAGTTCGCCGTGCTGCCGTTGTCGTCCGCCGTGCTCGGGGTGCGCGCCGCCGACGCCGTCGACGAACTGGCCGGCCAGCTGCACCCCGGTACGAAGTGAGCGCCCGCAGGCCCCCGTTCCCCGTCCTCGTCGCCGGGCTCGGCGCGGCCGTCGTCGCCGTGGCAGTGGCCGGGCTCGCCCTCGGCTCCGTCAGCATTCCGCCCGGCCGCGTCCTGGACATCCTGTTCGCCGGGGAACGCACCGGGGCGTTCGCCTCGATCGTGTGGGACGTACGGCTGCCGCGCATCGTCCTCGCGATCGTCGTCGGCGCCGGACTCGCCGTCGCGGGCACCGTCCTGCAGGCGGTCGTCCGCAACCCGCTGGCCGACCCGTTCCTCCTCGGCGCGTCTTCGGGCGCCTCGTCGGGCGCCGTCCTCGTCATCGTGCTCGGCCTCGGCGCGGGCGCCGCAACCACCGTGGCGCTGCCCCTCGCCGCGTTCCTCGGCTCGATGGCGGCGCTCGTCACCGTGTACGCACTCGCGCGGCGCGGCGGCACCATGACCGCGGGCCGGCTCGTGCTCGCCGGCGTGGCCGTGCAGTACATCCTCGCCGCCTTCACCAGCCTCGTCCTCGTGCTGTCCGCGCAGGCCGAACACGCCCGCGCCATCATGTTCTGGACGCTGGGCGGACTCGGCGCCGCCCGCTGGGACGAACTCGCCCTGCCCACCGTCGTGCTGACCCTCGGCACGGTGCTCCTCGTGGCGCTCGCCCGCCCGCTCGACCTGCTGCTCGCGGGCGAGGAGGGCGCCCATGTCCTCGGCCTCGACACGCACCGCTTCCGGGCCGCCGTCTTCGTCCTCACCTCGCTCGTCATCGGCGTGCTCGTCGCGTACAGCGGGGCGATCGGCTTCGTCGGCCTGATGGTGCCGCACGCCGCCCGCATGTTCACCGGCGCAGGACACCGCAGGCTGCTGCCCGTCGCGGCGCTCGGCGGCGCCGTGTTCCTGCTGCTGGCCGACCTCGTGGCGCGCACGGTCGCCGCCCCGCAGGAGATCCCCGTCGGCGTCGTCACCGCGCTCACCGGCGGCCCCTACTTCCTGTGGCTGCTGCGCCGCGGATCCCGCGCGGAAGGGGTCGCCGCATGACGCCCGCCAGGCTCACCGTGAGCGGCCTCGGCTACGCGACCCCCGGCGGCAGGAGCCTGGTGCGCGACGTCGACCTGGACGCGCCGCCCGGCGAGACCGTCGGCCTCGTGGGGCCCAACGGCAGCGGCAAGACGACGTTCCTGCGCTGCGTGTACGGCACCCTGCGCCCCACCGCCGGCACCGTGCGCATCGACGGCACCGACGCCGCCACGCTCACCGTGAAGGAACGCGCCCGCCGCGTCGCCGTCGTCCCGCAGGACGCCACCGGCGCGTTCGGCCTCACCGTCGCCGAGGTCGTCGCCATGGGCCGCAGCCCCCACAAACGGTTCTGGGAACAGGACACCCGGGACGACGCCCGCCGCATCACCGAGGCCCTCACCCGCGTCGGCGCCGCCGACCTCGCGAGCCGTCCCTTCGAGGAACTCTCCGGCGGCGAACGCCAACGCGCCCTCGTGGCCCGCGCACTGGCCCAGGAGCCGGGCCTGCTCGCCCTCGACGAACCCACCAACCACCTCGACATCCGGCACCAGTTGGAGCTCCTCGCGCTGCTGCGCACCCTGCCCGCCACCAAACTGATCGTGCTCCACGACCTCAATCTCGCGGCCACGTACTGCGACCGCCTCTACGTCCTGGACGCGGGCCGCGTCGTCGCCTCGGGCAAGCCCGCGGACGTCCTCACCGAGGAACTCCTGCGGACGGTGTACGGGGTGCGCACCCGCATCGGCCCCCATCCGACGGCCGGCACCCCGCACCTCGTCTACCTGCCTCCGGAAGGGGGCGACTGAGCGGCGCGCACCGCGACGGGCCGTCGGGGCCCCGGCGGCGGCCTCCCGCTACAGTGCGGAGATGTCCCGTGCCCACGAGATCCAGCACCGCATCGTCACCACGTTCCAGCGCCGGGTCGCCAATCCGCTGTCGACCCGGATGCCCGGCCAGGTGCTCATCGAGACGACGGGCCGCACCTCGGGCCTGCCCCGCCGTACCCCGGTCGGCGGGCGGCGCGTCGGTGACTCCTTCTGGCTCGTCTCCGAGTTCGGCCTGAAGTCGCAGTACGTGCGCAACATCCAGGCCGACCCCACGGTCCGCGTCCGGCTGCGAGGACGCTGGCACACCGGCACGGCCCATCTGCTCCCGGACGACGACGTCCGCGCCCGTCTGAAGGAACTCCCGCGCTACAACAGCACTGCCGTGCGCGCCTTCGGCACCCAACTGCTCACGGTCCGCGTCGACTTGACCGACTGAGGCGACCCGCGTTCTCGTCCGGGTAGCGCGTGCCCCTCAGCGCACCCCCTTGTTGAAGCAATGAATCAGTGCTTCACTTCTTGGGTGCCCTACCGACGAACACCTGCCGTGCAGGCCCGCATCGACGCGCAGCGCGCCACCGTCCTCGACGCGGCCGTCGCGCTGCTGGCCGAGCACGGGTACGCGGGCTGCTCCATGTCCGCCGTCGCCGCGCGCGCGGGCATCGCCACGGGCAGCGTGTACCGGCACTTCCCGAGCAAGGCCGAGCTGTCCGTCGAGCTGTTCCGGCGCGTCGTCACCCGTGAGGTGGCCGCGGTGCGGGAGGCGGCGGGCCGGCCCGCCGGGACGTCGGCCGAGCGGGTCGTCGCCGTGGTGGAGACGTTCGCGCGCCGCGCGCTCAAGTCCCCCCGCCTCGCCTACGCACTGCTCGCCGAGCCCGTCGACCCGGCGGTGGACGCCGAGCGCCTCGTCTTCCGGCACGCCTTTCGCGACGTGTTCGCCGAACACATCGCCACCGGAGTCCAGGAGGGACAACTGCCGCCACAGGATGCGCAGTTGACCGCGGCGGCATTGGTCGGCGCGGGCGCCGAGGCGCTCATCGGCCCGCTGTCGGACCCGGACCGGGGACCGGACGTCGTCCCCGCCCTCATCACCTTCGCCCTGCGAGCCCTCGGAACCTTGGGAGCCGTCGATGCCGCCCACACGTGAAGCCACGCACGAAGTCACCAACCAAGTACCGCCGTTGACCGGCCACGACCTCGCGGCCGACCCCGCCCTCCTGGAGGGACTGCGCCGTGAGGGCGCCGCATGGGCCGAACCCGAGCTGCACGACCTCGGCACCCTCGCCGGCACCGAACAGGCCCAGGAATGGGGGCGGGCGGCAGAGCAGAACCCGCCGCGCCTGCACACCCACGACCGGTACGGCCACCGCATCGACGAGGTCGAGTTCCACCCGTACTGGCACGACCTGATGCGGGTGGCCGTGGAGCGCGGGCTGCACGCCGCGCCCTGGGCCGACGAGCGCCCCGGCGCGCACGTCGCCCGCACCGCGAAGACGTACGTCTGGGGGCAGGTCGACCCCGGCCACATCTGCCCGGTGTCGATGACCTACGCGGCCGTCCCCGCCCTGCGGGAATCGCCGCGGCTCGCCGCCGTGTACGAGCCGCTGCTCACCTCCACCGTGTACGACTTCGGGTTGCGCGAGCCCACCGGCAAGCGCGGCCTGATCGCCGGGATGTCGATGACCGAGAAGCAGGGCGGCTCCGACGTCCGCGCGGGCACCACCCGCGCCGTGCCGACAGGTGAGGAGGGCCGGTACGCGCTCACCGGGCACAAGTGGTTCACCTCCGCGCCCATGTCGGACGTCTTCCTCGCGCTCGCCCAGGCGCCCGGCGGCCTCTCCTGCTTCCTCGTGCCGCGCGTCCTGCCCGACGGGACCCGCAACGCGATCCGCCTCCAGCGCCTCAAGGACAAGCTCGGCAACCGCTCCAACGCCTCCTCCGAGATCGAGTACGAGGGCGCGCTCGGCACCCTCGTCGGCGAGGAGGGCCGGGGCGTCGCCACCATCATCAAGATGGTCAACATGACCCGCCTCGACTGCGTGATCGGATCGGCCTCCGGGATGCGCCAGGGCCTCGTTCAGGCCGTGCACCACGCCACCCACCGCAGCGCCTTCGGCGCCCGGCTCGTCGAGCAGCCGCTGATGACCAACGTCCTCGCCGACCTGGCTGTCGAGACGGAGGCCGCCACCGTCGCCGGGCTGCGGCTCGCGGGGGCCGTGGACCGTTCCGCCCGGGGCGACGACTCCGAGGACCTGCTGCGCCGCATCGGCCTCGCCGTCACCAAGTACTGGGTGTGCAAGCGGGCCCCCGCCCACGCCGCCGAGGCCCTGGAATGCCTCGGCGGCAACGGCTACGTCGAGGAGTCGGGCCTGCCGCGCCTGTACCGCGAGGCGCCCCTCCCGTCGATCTGGGAGGGCTCCGGCAACGTCGCCGCGCTCGACGTGCTGCGCGCCATGGCCCGCCAACCCGCCTCCGTGGACGCGTACTTCGAGGAGGTCGACCGGGCGAGCGGTGCCGACCGGCGGCTCGACGAGGCCGCAGCCCGACTGCGCAAGGACCTCGCGGACCTCGGGACCGATCTCGACGCCCTGCAGTTCCGCGCCCGCCGCCTCGTCGAGACGATGGCGCTCGTCCTGCAGGGCTCCCTCCTCGTGCGCCACGGGGCCCCGGCCGTCGCCGACGCCTTCTGCGCCTCCCGGCTCGACCGTGACTGGGGTGTCGCCTTCGGCACGCTTCCACTGGGCGTGGACACGTCAGCAATCCTCGATCGGGCCCGCACCCTGGCATGATCGGGGGCATGGCAGAACGTGTGATCGCCGCGTGTGACGGCGCCTCGAAAGGAAACCCCGGTCCGGCGGCATGGGCGTGGGTCGTCGCCGACGGCGACGAGAAGCCCGTCCAGTGGGCGGCCGGAGCGCTGGGCACGGCGACCAACAACGTCGCCGAACTCACCGCCCTGGAAAGGCTGTTGAGCACCGTGGCCCCGGACGTGCCGCTGGAGGTCCGGATGGACTCCCAGTACGCGATGAAGGCGGTCACGACCTGGCTGCCCGGATGGAAGCGCAAGGGCTGGAAGACCGCCGCGGGCAAGCCGGTCGCCAACCAGGAGCTGGTCGCCCGCATCGACGCGCTCCTCGAAGGGCGCACCGTCGAGTTCAAGTACGTGCCCGCGCACCAGGTCGACGGCGACCCGCTGAACGACTTCGCGGACCGCGCCGCCAGCCAGGCGGCCGTCGTCCAGGAGGACGCGGGCAGCGCCCTCGGCTCGCCCGAGCCGCCGCCGTCGGCCCCGTCGTCGAAGTCCCCGGCGAAGGCGTCGGGAGGCGCCGCCCGCCCCCGGGCCGCGGCCACGAAGAAGGCGGGGTCCTCGGGGTCCTCGGCGCGCACCCTCAAGGCGAAGTACCCCGGCCGCTGCCGCTGCGGCCGCTCGTACGCCGCGGGCGAGGACATCGCCAAGAACCCGGACGGCTGGGGCCACCCGGAGTGCCGTACGTCGGCCTGACGACTCTGCGGTTCTCGTACTCAACTGCCCTTCACTCCAGGGTGGTCGAGCACGGGTACGGCCGGTGGCCGTGATGGCCACCGGCCGCGTCCCGCCGTACCGGGCGCTAGTTGCTCACGCGTACGTAGTCCACGACCAACTGCTGCGGGAACTGCGTGCTGCCGTCCGGGTCGCCGGGCCAGTACCCGCCGACCGCCAGGTTGAGAATGACGAAGAACGGGTGCTCGAACACCCACTGGTTGCCGCCGACGTCCGCGGGCGTGCGCGTCTGGTAGACCGTGCCGTCCACCGACCACTTGATGGAGTTCGGCGACCAGTCGACGGCGAACGTGTGGAAGTCGTCCGCGAACGCCTGTCCGCCGGGCAGCGAGTAGCCCGCGCCGATGCCGGCCGAGCCGGAGTAGCCCGGCCCGTGGATCGTGCCGTGCACCGTCGACGGCTCGAAGCCCACGTTCTCCATCACGTCGATCTCGCCCGACTGCGGCCAGCCGACCGAGCCGAGGTCGTCACCGAGCATCCAGAACGCGGGCCACATGCCCTGCCCGCGCGGGATCTTCATCCGCGCCTCCACGTGCCCGTGCGTCGTCGTGAACTTGCCCGACGTGTTCAGGCGTGCCGAGGTGTACTGGCACGTGCCGTACCAGCACTGGTAGTTGTTCGGGTTCTCCTTGCGGGCGGTGATGACCAGGTGGCCCTGGCCGTCGAGCGCCGCGTTGTTCGCGCCCGCGGTGTAGTACTGCCGTTCGTGGTTGTTGACGTTGTCGCCGGTCTCGATCTGCCACTTCGACCCGTCGACGGGCGAGCCCGCCGGGCCGTCGAACTCGTCGGCGAAGGTGGCTGCGGCGGTCGACGCGGTCGGGTCCGCCCCGGCGGCGTTCGCCGTGGGGACGAGCGCGGCGCCGAGACACAGGAGCGCGGCCGTGGCCAGGGGGAGCCGGCGGCGCAGGGGTATGCGCATGGAGCATCACATCACTTCGGGTAGGGGATCGTGCCTGTCCCGGGCACGCCAGAAAGTGAAGACAAGGGAGGTGCGCATGGTGCGTTAACTTCAAGAGTTGATTTAAGAGACGGTGGGAAGTGCCGTCAAGGGATTCGTCCGTACCAAGTCGACGAACGGCAAAGGAAGTTGGGGCGCCCGGGTGCCACGAGAGTCCCGGTGCAGGCACCACCGCATGCCCTCCGTGACGTACCGTCCCGGCCGTGAAAGCCGCTCCTCGATGCCGGACTCGCCTGCCCGCCGCGGGGCCGTCGGGTCCGCCCGCTGGGGGCGTACTAGGGTCGCGGCAGGTGATCGAAACAGGGGAGTGACTGGTGGCCACGCTGCGTTGTGCCGTACTCGACGACTATCAGGACGCCGCCCGTGAGCGGGCCGACTGGGCGCGCCTCGCGGGCCGGGCCGACGTGCGTTTCCTGCACCGCCACCTCGTCGCGCACGACGAGCTCGTCGCGGAGCTCGGCGACTGCGAGATCGTCGTCGTGATGCGGGAGCGCACCCCGTTCCCGGCCGAGCTGATCGCCCGGCTGCCGAAGCTGCGCCTGCTGATCACCTCCGGGAGGCGCAACGCCTCGATCGACCTGGCCGCCGCGGCCGCGCAGGGCGTGACCGTCTGCGGGACGCCCGGGAACTCCGAGCCGCCCGCCGAGCTGACCTGGGCGCTGATCCTCGGGCTCGCCCGCGGCGTCGTCACCGAGAACGACAACCTGCGCACCGGCGGCCCCTGGCAGTCCACCCTCGGCGCCGACCTGCACGGACGCCGCCTCGGCCTGCTCGGACTGGGCAAGATCGGCGCGCGGGTCGCCCGTGTCGGTGCCGCCTTCGGCATGGAGGTGGCGGCGTGGAGCCAGAACCTCAGCGAGGAGCGAGCCGCCGAGGCGGGCGCTCTCCTCGCCACCTCCAAAGAGGAACTCCTGGAGACCAGTGACTTCGTCTCCGTGCACCTCGTGCTGAGCGAGCGCACCCGCGGTCTCGTCGGGGCCGACGACCTGCGGCGGATGCGCCGCACCGCCTACCTGGTGAACACCTCGCGCGCCGCGATCGTCGACCAGGACGCGCTGGTGCGGGCCCTGAACGAGGGCTGGATCGCGGGAGCCGGCAGCGACGTCTTCACGACCGAACCCCTCCCGCTCGACCACCCGCTGCGCACGGCGCCGCGCTTCCTGGGCCTGCCCCACCTCGGCTACGTCACCGCACGCAACTACGCCGCCTTCTTCGAGGGGGCGGTCGAGGACATCGAGGCGTACTTGGCGGGCAGCCCGATCCGCACGCTGGGCTGACCCCGTGCCCCGTCGAGCGTGCTCGACGGGGCACGGGCGAGCGGTCGGTCCGCTATGGGTGTACCGGCGGCCACGGCACCTCGGCGAGCACCGGCAGCAGATGCTCCTCCTCGTAGTCGAGATGCGCGGTGAGCTCCCTCGTCATCCGGTCCAGTTCGGCGCGGAAGGCCACCGGATCGGCGGTGGCCACGTCGTCCAGCAGCGCCACCAGGGCGTCCTGGATGCGGCCCACCACCACGTGCTCGGCGCGCAACCGGTCGAAGACGCCGGCCAGTTCGGGATGGAACCGGGCGATCCCGGGGAACAGGTGCCCGGCCTCGCTGTCGTGATGGAACTCCAGCGACTGGCAGAAGGCGAGGCAGTGCTGCCGGATCTGCAGGCCGAGGCCAGGGCGCGTCGCCGCCGGGGCGGCGAAGTGGGCCTCGGTCTCCGCCTGCACGTGCCGCAGCTGGTCGCGCAGCCAGACGTGCACCTGCAGGAGCTTCCCGGCGAGCGTCGTCACGGTCTGCGGCGCGTCGGTCGCGGGCTGTTCCAGGACGACGACGGGCAGTGTCCGCGAGGTGCGCGCCTGGTACGCGGCGTACCCGGGTGCGGCCTCGACGACCGCCGCGAACAGGGCGTCGCGGCGCGCACCCTGCGCGGGCACCGCCACGGCCTGGAACGCGACCGCGTCGTCGCCGTCGGGGCGGACCGTCACGACGGGCCGGGCGAGCAGGTTGTGGTACCAGGCCGGATGCCGGTCGGCGCCGAGGTTCGACGCGACGACGAGCATCTGCCCCGCGTGGCGGACGTACCCGAGCGGCACGGTGTGCGGGCGGCCCGAGCGGGCCCCCGTGGTGGTGAGCCGCAACAGGCCGGAAGGCGAGGGGGACGACGAAGGTGAGGGAGAGGACGAAGCGGACGGGCGAGCGGTACGGGACATGCGGAAGGGAACTCCTCGGAGCACTGCGCACAGGCAGGAGGGCGAAAGCGCGGGAAACGCGCGGAGAAAGGCAGAGGGGTGCGCCACCGGCGCACGCGCATCAGGTCGCGGAGCGAGAACTCATGACGTCGTCCCTGAGTGAAGGGTGCTCGCCCGGCGGCCGGCCGGCCCACTGCTCTGTGGCCGGCGCCCCGCGGCACCGCCGCCATGGGATCAGACGCCACGGTGCGCTGTCAAAGGCCCACCCGGCGTGAAACCCCCAACGCATTGATCAACTAGGGGAGTTGACGTGGCAGACTGCAGACGAGGTCATCCGACCCGGCCCGCCCCTCGCGACGTTGGAGTCCGCTCATGACGGCACCCGCCCCCAGGCCCCCCATCGACACCAGCCAGGCGCACCCCGCCCGGGTCTACGACTGGCTGCTCGGCGGCAAGGACAACTACCCGGTCGACGAGGCCGTCGGGACGCAGTTGCCGCCCGAGGCGCGGGACGCCGCCCGGCAGAACCGCGCGTTCATGCACCGGGCCGCCGCCTGGCTCGCGTCCCAGGGCACGGACCAGTTCCTGGACATCGGCACGGGCATCCCGACCGCCCCGAACCTGCACCAGGTCGTCCAGCGGGCGCTGCCCTCCGCGAAGGTCGTGTACACCGACAACGACCCCATCGTGCTGCGCCATGCACAGGCCCTGCTCGTCAGCGCCCCCGAGGGGGCGACGGACTACATCCAGGCCGATGTCCGCGACCCGAAGGCGATCCTCGAACACGCCCGCACCGTCCTGGACTTCGACCGCCCCATCGCCCTGTCGCTGATCGCGCTCATGCACTTCATCGGGGACGAGCAGAACCCGTACGACATCGTCTCCACGTTGGTCTCCGCACTGCCCTCCGGCAGTCACCTGGTGCTGTCGCACGCGTCGTCCGACATCTTCCCCGACCTGTCGGACCAGGTGACCGCCGAGTACGCGAAGGGCGGCATCAAGCTCGCGTTCCGCACCCGCGAGGGCGTGGCCCGCTTCTTCGACGGGCTGGAGCCGGTGGCGCCCGGTCTGGTGACCGCGACCGAATGGTTCCGCGAGGAGCCCGCTCCCGAGTCCGAGGCGAGCGGGATCTACGCGGTGGTGGCGCGGGTGCCCTGAGCTGGGAACGGATGCCGTGCGGCCGGGGTGCACCCCGGCCGCATTTTCATGTCCGCGCCCAAGATCGGGAGAAGTTGGCGGGAATTGGACGCACGTTACCTATCGGTATGCATCGACTTGATTGACGATCAACAGTAGAACTCGTTCCCATTCCGTCGAGAGTGAGGAACGCACAATGACCGACTCGACCCGCCCTGAAGTGGCCCGTAACGGGATCTCCCGCCGCGGCTTCCTCGCAGGAACAGGTTCTCTTCTTGGTGCCGTCGCCCTGAGCGGGCACGCCGCCGCGGCCGACCGGACCACCGCGGCCTCCGTCGCCCCGGTCGCTGACGGCGCGCACCTGCCCGCCCTCGTCATCGGCACCGGGTACGGCGGCTCCGTGGCCGCGCTGCGGCTCGCCGAGGCCGGCGTCCCCGTGCAGATGGTGGAGATGGGCATGGCCTGGGACACCCCGGGATCGGACGGCAAGATCTTCGCCAACACCACCAAGCCCGACAACAGATCCTTCTGGCTCAGAACCAAGACGAAGCAACCCCTGAGCAACTTCCTCGGCTTCCCGATCGACAAGGCCATCCCGAAGTACACCGGGATCCTGGACGCCGAGGACTTCGCCGGCATCACCGTCTACCAGGGCCGCGGCGTCGGCGGCGGCTCGCTGGTCAACGGCGGCATGGCCGTCACGCCCAAGCGGGAGAACTTCGCGTCGATCCTGCCGTCCGTCGACGCGGGCGAGATGTACGGGACGTACTACCCGCGCGCCAACGCCGGTCTCGGCGTCGCCACCATCGACCCGAACTGGTTCGAGACCGCCGAGTGTTACCAGTACGCGCGCGTCGGCCGCAAGCACGCCCAGCGCTCGGGCTTCCCGTTCGTGTTCGTCCCCGACGTGTACGACTGGGACTACATGAAGCAGGAGCAGGCCGGCACGGTGCCGAGGTCGGCGCTCGCGGGGGAGATCCTCTACGGCAACAACTACGGCAAGAAGTCACTGCAGAAGACCTACCTCGCACGGGCCACGGCCACCGGGAAGGTCGCCATCTCCCCGCTGCACAAGGTCACCTCGGTGTCCCCGGCCGCCGGCGGCGGCTACACCGTACGCATCGACCAGCTCGACACCTCCGGCGCCGTCGCCGCCACCAAGGAGGTCACCGCGGACCGGGTCTTCTTCGCCGCGGGCAGCGTCGGCACCAGCAAACTCCTCACCAAACTCAAGGCGACCGGCGCCCTGCCCGCGCTGAACGGCGAGATCGGCAAGGGCTGGGGCGACAACGGCAACGTCATGTGCGGGCGCGCCAACCACGTGTGGGACCCCACCGGTTCGCTCCAGGCGTCCATCCCCACCGGCGGCATCGACAACTGGGCCGCGGGCGGCGCCTTCGCCGAGGTGGCGCCACTGCCCACCGGCATCGAGACGTTCGCGTCGTTCTACCTGTCCATCACGAAGAACCCGCACCGCGCCGAGTTCACGTACAACCCCACGTCCGGCGGCGTCGACCTGAACTGGCAGACGGCGTGGAAGCAGTCGGGGATCGACGCGGCCAAGACCATCTTCGACAAGATCAACGCGAAGGAGGGCACGATCTACCGCACCGACCTGTTCGGCACGTACAAGATCTGGGGCGACCACCTGACGTACCACCCGCTGGGCGGCGCCGTGCTGAACAAGGCGACCGACAACTACGGCCGCCTGCACGGCTATGCGGGCCTCTACGTCATCGACGGCGCGCTGATCCCGGGCAACACCAGCGTCAACCCGTTCGTGACGATCACGGCGCTCGCGGAGCGCAACATCGCCAAGATCGTCACCACTGACCTGTGACGGCCGCGACCTGCCCAAGCCGCGGCCGCCCAGGGGTGGTTCAGGGCTTGGGCAGGACGCACACGGCGTCCAGTCCCAGCACGTGGTTGAGCCGTCCGAAGGCCAGCCAGGAGCCGATGGACATGCTCAGCTCCACGATCTCGACCTGGCTGTAGCGGGCGGTCATCCGCTTCCAGAACTCCTCGTCCAGGCCGTGGTGGTCGAGGGCGTAGCGCTCCGCGTACTCGGCGGCGAGCCGGGTCCGCTCGTCGAACGCGTCGGTCTCGCGCCATCCCTCGACGGCGTCGGCGAAGGACTCCTCGACCTTCTGGCCGTCCCGCTCGGTGCGCCAGTCGAGGCAGAACAGGCACCCGTTGATCTGCGCGATCCGCAGCCGCGCGGCCTCGAACTCCCGCAGCCCCAGCGTCGTGTGCTCGTAGACGGCCAGGGAGAAGTTCGCCGCGGCGGGCCCGATCCCGGGCACCATCTCGCCCCACACGTGGCCGATGGGGTCCTGGCCGTCGGGTATGTCGATCCTCATGGCTGCTTCCTTCCGAGCCGGCCGACAGCGGGGGTCACGGGCACGTCGAGCGCGTCGTAGAGGCCGGGCGGCGCGGCCAGCAGCCAGTCGATCGCGCCGACGAGACGCCCTACGGCGGTCGCATTGCCGCCCGCCGCGTGGTTACCGCCCTCGTCGGTGGCCTGGACGGTGACCTCGATGCGCGGGCGGCCCTCGACGATCACCCGGTGCGCGCCGGCCCCGCCGCCGGGCGGCACCGGCCAGTCGGGTGCGCAGGAGGGATGGATGCGGGTCACGTGCTCGACGACGAGGCGCACCTCGCCGTCCACGACGCCCTGCACCTCGAAGCGGACCGCTCCCTGGGTGCCCGCGTCGAAGTCGCCCATGGTCGCCGTCGTCACGTCGCTCTCCAGCGGGCGGCGTTCCACCGCCTCGCGGATCTCGTCGATCTCGACCCCGAGGGCCCGGCCCAGGAGCCTCAACTGCCCTCCCCACACCATCGTGGGTATGGATTCGGCCAGCATGAGCGGCTCGTAGTCCATGGGGTGCCCCATGCCGATGAGATGGCGTACCGAGTCCTCCTGGTCGTACGTCGAGTAGTCGAAGATCTCCTGGCAGCGCAGTACGTCGACGCGGGTGCCCAGGCCGCTGACCAGCAGCGGCAGCACGTCGTTGGCCCAGCCGGGGTCGACGCCGGACACGAACAGGGAGCCCCCGCCCTCCTCGATCGCCGCCCGCACCGGGTCGGTGAAGTCCGGCGGCGCGCTGCGCGGGTCGTAGAGCGGATAGAGAGCCGGGGAGACGACGACGGCACCGGCGCGCAGGGCGCGGCAGATGTCGTCGAGGGCCTCGTCGGGGCGCAGCTCGCCGGAGGCCGCGTAGAAGACGGCACCGGGACGTGCCGCGAGCACCGCGTCGACGTCGGTCGACGCGGTGACACCGAGGGCGTGGTCGCAACCGGCCAGGTCGCCCGCGTCGCGGCCGTCCTTGGCGGGGTCGTGCACGAGCACGCCGCAGAGTTCGAGCCCGGGGTGGGCGTCGACGGCTCGGATCGCCGCGCGGCCCACGTTCCCGGTGCCCCAGACCACCGTGGAAGTCATGCGCGGGAGCGTAACCTGACGAGCCGTCAGTTCATAGACTTACCGCGCGAGTTGACTCCCTGCCGCGGTCAGGGCCTGCTCGGCGTAGCCGCGGCCGAACAGCACCGCGTGCACGAGGAGCGGGAACAGCTGGTGCAGCGGGAGACGGTCCTGCCAGCCGTCGGCGAGCGGCGCCGCTTCCTGGTAGCCGTCGACGATCCGGCCCAGGTGCGGGGCGCCGAACAGGTGCAGCATCGCGAGGTCGGTCTCCCGGTGCCCGCCGTGCGCGGCCGGGTCGATCAGCCACGCGGCGCCGCCCGGGCCCCACAGCACGTTGCCGTTCCACAGGTCGCCGTGGAGGCGGGCGGGCGGCTCGGCGGGCCCGGCGAGGGAGGGCAGGCGGTCGAGGACCTTCTCGACGGAGTGGGCCTCGGCGGCCCGCAGCGTCCCGGCGTCCACCGCGAGCCGGAGGTAGGGCAGGATCCGGTGCTCGGCGTACCAGTGCGGCCAGTCGGCGCCGGGGACGTTGCGCATCGGGGCGAGGCCGA
>NZ_JAAGMG010000386.1 GCF_010548525.1 Streptomyces sp. SID14478 | reverse complement strand
GCACCCGCACCGCCCTGCTCGTCGTCCCCGCGCTCACGAACGAGTTCTTCGCGGGCGTCTACACGGGCGCCGCCCGCCTCGCGGCCCGGCACGGCTTCGGCGTCGTCCTCTACCCCTCCCCCGACGGCGTCGGCCCGGCCCGCGACCCGTTCCCCTCGGCCCGCGCCGCCCTGGACGGCATCCTGGCCTCCTCCATGGCCGCCGACGCCGTCGCGGCGCTGCGCGGCGACGACCTGCCCCTCGTCATGCTCGACAGCGACCCGGCGGGCAACCTCGGCGCCACGACCGTGAACCTCGATCTCGCCGACGGCACCCGCCGGCTCACGGACCACCTGCTGGACCTCGGCCACCGGCACTTCCTGCACATCGCCTCGGCGGTCACGTCGTGGACCTTCGACGTGCGCGCGCGGGAACTGGCCGCCCGCACCGGCCGGTTGCCCGGCACCACGGTGCGTACCGTGCGCTCCGCCCTCACCGTCGAGGACGCCCTGGTGGCCACGGAGCGCGCCCTGCGCACCAGTGGCCTCTTCCCGCCCACGGCCATCGTCTGCGACGACGACAAGCTCGCCACGGGCGCCTACAAGGCCGCGCGCCGGATGGGGCTGCGCATCCCCGACCACCTCTCGATCACCGGCTTCGACGACCTCTCCCTGGCCACCGCGGTCGAGCCGGAACTCACCACCGTGCGGCTACCGGCCGAGGAGTTCGGTGAGCGCGGCATGGCGGCTCTGCTGGCCGTCCTGGAGGGCCGCACGCCGGAGACCACCCCGCTCCCGGTCGAGTTGATCGTGCGCGGCTCGACGGCGCCGCCGCCCCGCACCGAGCCGTGACGTGCGTGTGCCCCGGCCGGTTCGGAAACCGGCCGGGGCACACGCACGACGCACCGCGGGCTACTCCTCGGTGGACTCGTCGTCGGAGGAGTCGTCGTCGGACACCGCGTCCGACGCCGCCTTCGAGACCTCGGCAGCGCCCTCGGCCGTCAGCAGCCGCGACAGCTGCCGCCCGGCGATCCGCTTGAACTTGCGCTGCTGCGGCCGCGTCCGGTCGAGGACCGCCACTTCAAGACGCTCCGCGGGGATCTCCCGCTCGCTGCCGTTCGTATCGCGCGACAGCGCCTGGACCGCCAGCTTCAGCGCCTCGGAGAGCGTCATGCCCTCCTGGTGCTGTTGGTCCAGATAGGTGCTGATCTGCTCGGCGTTGCCGCCGACCGCGACCGAGCCGTGCTCGTCGACGATCGACCCGTCGTGCGGCAGCCGGTAGATCTGATCCCCCTCGGAGGTCTCACCGACCTCCGCGACGACCAACTCCACCTCGTACGGCTTCTCGGCGGCGCTGGAGAAGATGGTGCCGAGCGTCTGCGCGTACACGTTGGCCAGGCCACGGGCCGTCACATCGTCACGGTCGTACGTGTATCCGCGCAGATCCGCGTAACGGACCCCGCCGATCCGCAGGTTCTCGTACTCGTTGTACTTGCCGGCGGCGGCGAAGCCGATCCGGTCGTAGATCTCGCTGAACTTGTGCAGCGCACGGGACGGGTTCTCCCCGACGAACACGATGCCGTCGGCGTACTGCAGCACGACCAGGCTGCGACCGCGGGCGATGCCCTTGCGCGCGTACTCCGCGCGGTCGGCCATCGCCTGCTGGGGTGAGACATAGAACGGCGTCGACACCGGCTATCCGTCCCTTTCTGTCAGTAACGCGTCAGTGGGGAACCAGAGGCAACAAGAACGGCCGGCTCAGAGCAGAGCGGCCCGCGGACCGTCCGGCTGCTCCAGCCGCCGCTCCAGGATCGAGCGCGCGATCTCGGACGACTCGTCGTCCGACAACCGCCGGAAACCGTCCTCCGTGATCACCGTGACGATCGGGAAGATCCGCCGTGCCATGTCCGGACCACCCGTCGCCGAGTCGTCGTCGGCAGCGTCGTACAGCGCCTGCACGACCAGCGTCGTCGCTTCCGTCTCCGTCAGATCCTCGCGATAGAGCTTCTTCATCGCCCCACGCGCGAAGACCGAACCGGAACCGGTCGCGGCGTACCCGTGCTCGTCACTGCGACCGCCCGTGACGTCGTACGAGAAGATGCGCCCCTTCTCGCGGTCGACGTCGTACCCGGCGAACAGGGGCACAACCGCCAGCCCCTGCATGGCCATCGCCAGATTCGACCGGATCATGGTCGACAGCCGGTTCGCCTTGCCCTCCAAGGAGAGCTGCGCACCCTCGACCTTCTCGAAGTGCTCCAGTTCGAGCTGGAACAGCTTGACCATCTCGACGGCAAGACCGGCCGTACCGGCGATGCCGACGGCGGAGTACTCGTCCGCCGGGAAGACCTTCTCGATGTCACGCTGCGCGATGACATTGCCCATCGTCGCCCGACGGTCACCGGCGAGCACGACGCCCCCCGGGAACGTGACCGCCACGATGGTCGTGCCGTGCGGGGCCTCGATGACGCCCTGCGTGGGCGGCAACTGCCTGTTGCCCGGAAGGATTTCGGGCTGGTGCTCGGACAGGAAGTCCATGAAGGACGACGATCCGGGCGTCAGGAAGGCAGCCGGCAGACGCCCGGTGCTACGAGGGTTGGCTTCCACGCGTTTCCTTCCAGGTATGCGGCGGCTCGACGGAGGGTGTCGGGATCGTCCCCCAACTTGCCGATGGCCGAATTGCAGTTGAAGCACAGTACGCCACGGACCCTACCCGTCTCATGGCGGTGATCCACATGTGCGGCCGGGGCATCGGGACAGATCGCGCATGCCCGGGGACGTACGGCCTGCGGCATGCCCGCAGGCCGCCGTCCCGCCCCTGGTGTCCGCCGAAGACCTCGTGTCCGTCGAGGACAGCCCGGGGCCGCCGCGCCTCGCGGCGAGAACGCCGTACCCCCTCGCTCATGTACGTGGACTACTGCCCACCCTTTTGCACAAATGACCTCACGAAATCCTCTGCGTTCTCCTCGAGGACGTCGTCGATCTCGTCCAGAACCGAGTCGACGTCGTCGCTCAGCTTCTCCTGGCGTTCCTTGAGGTCCTCGGTCGACTGCTCGTCGACCGCCTGCTCCTCGACCTCCTCGGTGGAACGCGTCGCCTTCTGCTGTCCGCCGCCGGTGTCCTTGGTTGCCATGTCCAGCTCACCCCGCTCGGTTCGACATTCACGTCGTACAGGTCGTTCGTGATCAGAACCCTACAAGTCGGGTCCGACATCGGCCCCGCACTTCGTCCAACGTGCGGAGCCCACCTCTGTGATTCCCCTGCGGCCGACTTTTCAGCCGCGGATCAGCCGGCGATCAGTTTCCGGACAGCACCCGGACCAGATCTTCGGCCGTGCGGCACCGGTCGAGGAGCTCTTTGACGTGGTTCCGCGTTCCGCGAAGCGGTTCGAGGGTCGGGACGCGCTGAAGCGAGTCCCGGCCCGGCAGATCGAAGATCACCGAGTCCCAGGACGCCGCGGCGACGTCGTCCGCGTACTGCTCCAGACAGCGGCCCCGGAAGTACGCCCGAGTGTCCTCCGGCGGCTTCGTACGGGCCGTCTCGACCTCTGTCTCGTCCAGCAGGCGCTTCATCTTGCCGCGCGCCGCCAGGCGGTTGTAGAGGCCCTTCTCGGCCCGTACGTCGGCGTACTGGAGGTCGACCAGGTGCAGCCGGGCCGCGTCCCAGTCCAGGTCGTCCCGACGGCGGTAGCCCTCCATGAGCTCCCGCTTGGCGACCCAGTCCAGCTCCCCGGACAGGCTCATGGGATCGCTCTCCAGGCGGCCGAGCACGTCCTCCCAGCGCGTGAGGACGTCCCTGGTCTGCTCGTCCGCGTCCGCGCCGAAGCGCTCCTCCACGTACTTCCTGGCGAGCTCGAAGTACTCCATCTGGAGCTGTACCGCGGTGAGTGTGCGGCCGCTACGGAGAGTGATCAGATGCTGCAGCGTCGGGTCGTGGGAGACCTGGTGGAGGGTGCGGACCGGCTGGTCCACGGCCAGGTCCACCGCGATGAACCCGTCCTCGATCATGGACAGGACCAGGGCGGTCGTACCGAGCTTCAGGTACGTCGAGATCTCGGAGAGGTTCGCGTCGCCGATGATCACGTGGAGCCGGCGGTACTTCTCGGCGTCCGAGTGCGGCTCGTCGCGGGTGTTGATGATCGGGCGCTTCAGCGTGGTCTCCAGGCCGACCTCGACCTCGAAGTAGTCCGCGCGCTGGCTGAGCTGGAAGCCGTGCTCGTGCCCGTCCTGACCGAGGCCGACGCGGCCCGCACCGGTGACGACCTGACGGGAGACGAAGAACGGCGTCAGGTGGCGCACGATGTCCGAGAAGGGGGTCTCCCGCTTCATCAGGTAGTTCTCGTGCGTCCCGTAGGAGGCGCCCTTGTTGTCGGTGTTGTTCTTGTAGAGGTGGATCGGCTGGGCGCCGGGCAGCTGGGCGGCCCGCTCGGCGGCCTCGGCCATGATGCGCTCACCGGCCTTGTCCCACAGGACGGCGTCGCGGGGATTGGTGATCTCCGGGGAGCTGTACTCGGGGTGTGCGTGGTCGACGTAGAGGCGCGCGCCGTTGGTCAGGATGACGTTGGCCAGACCGATGTCCTCGTCGGTGAGCTGGCTGGAGTCGGCGGCCTCCCGGGCGAGGTCGAAGCCTCGCGCGTCGCGCAGCGGGTTCTCCTCCTCGAAGTCCCAGCGGGCGCGGCGGGCCCGGTGCATCGCCGCCGCGTACGCGTTGACGATCTGGGACGAGGTGAGCATGGCATTGGCATTGGGGTGGCCGGGGACGGAGATTCCGTACTCCGTCTCGATACCCATTACTCGCCGTACGGTCATGCGGCCCTCCTTGCCCGGCGGCGCCCTCGGTCGGGGGCGGCGCTCAAGTACCGCTGGTTCTCCGGTGCGCGCACGGTGCCCGTCCCCGCACTGCGCGACTCGGCGGCATGGAAGAGCCTAGAACGCCTCTGCGCCGGTGGGGAGATCATTTGCGTCATTGCTTCGCTCCGACATCGGGCAGGCGGCCCGGTGGTCGCTGCCCGTTGGTTGCCTGGAAAAACAGTGGGCTGCGGGTACCCGAAACCGGGCACCCGCAGCCCCCTGTCTTTTACAGGTACTGACCGGTGTTCGCCACCGTGTCGATGGAGCGTCCGGTGTCCGCGCCCTGCTTTCCGGTGACAAGGGTGCGGATGTAGACGATCCGCTCGCCCTTCTTGCCGGAGATCCGGGCCCAGTCGTCCGGGTTGGTGGTGTTGGGCAGGTCCTCGTTCTCCTTGAACTCGTCGATGCAAGCCTGCAGGAGGTGGGAGACCCTAAGGCCCTTCTGGTTCTGTTCGAGGAAGGCCTTGATGGCCATCTTCTTGGCGCGTCCGACGATGTTCTCGATCATTGCGCCGGAGTTGAAGTCCTTGAAGTACAGGACTTCCTTGTCGCCATTGGCGTACGTGACTTCCAGGAAGCGGTTCTCCTCGGATTCCGCGTACATGTGCTCCACGGCGGTCTGAATCATGTTGTGGACCGTGGCTCCCCGGTCGCTGCTGTGCTCGCCGAGGTCGTCGGCGTGCAGCGGCAGGCGCTGGGTGAGGTACTTCCCGAAGATGTCCTTGGCCGCTTCTGCGTCCGGACGCTCGATCTTGATCTTCACGTCGAGCCGGCCGGGCCGCAGGATGGCCGGGTCGATCATGTCCTCACGGTTCGAGGCACCGATCACGACCACGTTCTGCAGGCCTTCCACGCCGTCGATCTCGGCGAGCAACTGCGGGACGATGGTGTTCTCCACGTCCGAGCTGACGCCGGAGCCACGGGTGCGGAACAGGGACTCCATCTCGTCGAAGAAGACGATGACGGGCGTGCCCTCGCTGGCCTTCTCACGAGCACGCTGGAAGACGAGGCGGATCTGCCGCTCGGTCTCGCCGACGTACTTGTTGAGGAGCTCAGGGCCCTTGATGTTCAGGAAGAAGCTCTTGCCCTGGCCCTGTCCGGTCACTTCGGCGACCTTCTTGGCGAGGGAGTTCGCGACTGCCTTGGCGATCAGGGTCTTACCGCATCCGGGGGGCCCGTACAGCAGCACGCCCTTCGGCGGCCGCAGCTCGTGCTCCCGGTAGAGGTCCGGGTAGAGGTAGGGCAGCTCGACCGCGTCCCGGATCAGCTCGATCTGGTTGCCCAGGCCGCCGATCTGGTCGTAGCCGATGTCCGGGACCTCTTCGAGGACCAGTTCCTCCACTTCGCTCTTCGGTACGACTTCGTAGACATAGCCGGAACGGGGTTCGAGAAGAAGTGCGTCGCCGGGGCGGATGACGACGTCGAGCAGTGGCTCGGCGAGCCGTACCACCCGCTCCTCGTCGGTGTGCCCCGTCACGAGGGCGCGCTCGCCGTCCTCAAGGATCTCCTTGAGGGTGACGATGTCGCCGACGCTCTCGAACTCCATGGCCTCGACCACGTTGAGCGCTTCGTTGAGCATTACTTCCTGGCCGCGCCTGAGCTCTTCGAGCTCGACGCCGGGGCTCACGTTCACCCGGAGTTTGCGGCCGCCGGTGAAGATGTCGGCGGTACCGTCCTCATTCGCTGTGAGGAAAACTCCGAAGCCGGCCGGCGGCTGCGCGAGCCGGTCGACTTCCTCCTTGAGGGCCACGATCTGGTCGCGGGCCTCTCGGAGCGTGTTCGCAAGCCGTTCGTTCTGGGCGGACACGCCGGCCAGGTTGGTCTGCAGCTCGACGATCCGCTCTTCGAGAATCCTCGTATGACGCGGAGAGTCGGCGAGCTTGCGCCGCAGGACGGCGATTTCCTGCTCGAGATAGGCAATCTGTCCGGCGGGGTCGTCGGACCCTCGTCCCGGGCGGATGCCGCGGTTGATGTCGTCGTCGTGGGCTGCCACGGTCCTCACCTCCTCCAAGGGGAGCTGGACGCTTCCAGACCCTACCTGGGTGGGTGTTGATTGAAACCCCTAGATCACAAAGACGGTCGAGGAGTGTCCGATCTTCACCCTTGCGCTCTCCCTCACGCCAGGGGAATACCCACCCAACAACATCGGAAAGCGGGCGGTTGTAGGGTCGAACTGTTCAACACCCGTCAGGCCTGGCCCGACTTGCTCCTGTGAAGTCGGATTTCCGGGGCCGCGACGCAGGAAACGGCAGGAGACATGACCGTGCAGCAAGAGGCCGGATCCGGCACCGCCACCGGTGTTCCGCTGGAGGTGTGGATCGACCAGGACCTGTGCACCGGGGACGGAATCTGTGCACAGTACGCGCCGGAGGTCTTCGAGCTGGACATCGACGGACTCGCGTATGTGAAGAGCGCGGACGACGAACTGTTGCAGGCACCGGGCGCCTCAACACCCGTACCGCTTCCGCTTCTCACGGATGTCGTGGCGTCCGCGAAGGAGTGTCCGGGAGACTGCATCCACGTACGTCGTGTTTCGGACAGCGTCGAGGTGTACGGGCCCGACGCGGAGTAGGGGTTCCGTCACGCGGAAGGGCCCTGTACGCCGGACGTCGGCGTGCAGGGCCCTTCCCGTCGGCTCAGACGCTGCTCGCGGCGGCCGGGGTGGAGCGGACGAACGACCCGCCCTGCCACTGCCACTTGGCCTTGTCGTGGACGTCCGGGCGGTAGCGCGGGACCGCGTCGGAGGAGTAGCCGTCGAGGGTCGCGGTGACGGCTCCGTCGCGTACGGCGAGGGCGCGGACGGAGAACCGGTCCTTCGGGTCGACGAGCGTGGCGACGATCCTCGGCTTCGCCCCCGGGGGCTGGGTGAGGACGTAGACGCCGTTCGGCGGGGTACCGGAGCCGGCGTCGCAGCGCACGACCGCGACCGTCTCGGGTCTGCCGTCGCCGTCGAGGTCGCCGGAGGCCTTCTTCTGGACGAGGACCTTGACGGGCCCGCAGTTGAGCGGGAAGCGGACCGCCGCCGGGTCGGGCGGGGCGACGGCGTGGGCGGCGGTGCCGACCGGCTTGGAGTCGGCCTGGGCCGCGGTGGCGGAGCCCGGCTGCAGGAAGCCGGAGGCCGCGACGACAGCGGCGAGTGCGGCCGCGGTGGCCAGCCAGTGGACGGGGCGGGTGGTGGTGTGCGCCAGTTCCGGGACGGCGGGTTGCTGCACTAGGAGCGTCTCCTGTGAGGGCTGTGCCGGGGGGATGGCCAGCATCGTGCCATACGTCACAGTGGGGCGGAACGGCGGGGTCCTGATGTGTTCAGCGGTTCCGCAGTGGCCGGTGAGCGCAGTGCTGCCAAGGGGTCAACGAACGGGCGCCGCCACTGAGTTCCCCTTCGAGCCGGGGAACTCAGTGGCGGCGCCGGTGCGTTGTTCGGTGGTACGTGGCCGGGTGCGGGTCAGCGGCCTCGGCTGCCGCCGTCCGCGTTCGGGCCGTCGTAGTCCTCGCCGTACGCGCCCTTGGCGGGGCGGCGGCGGCGCATGGGCGGCTCGACGCCGTCCGCGAGGCGGCGCGCGGTGAGCAGGAAGCCGGTGTGGCCGATCATCCGGTGGTCGGGGCGGACGGCGAGGCCCTCCACGTGCCAGTTGCGGATCATCGACTCCCAGGAGGTCGGCTCGTTGAAGCAGCCGATCTCGCGGATGGACTCGACGGTGCGGGCGAGCTGCGTGGTCGTGGCGACGTAGCAGCACAGGATGCCGCCGGGGACGAGCGCCTTCTTGACGACGTCCAGGCACTCCCAGGGGGCCAGCATGTCGAGGATGACGCGGTCGACGTCCCCGTCCGTCAGGTTGTCCTGGAGATCGCCCACGGTGAGCTGCCAGGCGGGGTGCGGGCCGCCGAAGTAGCGCTCGACGTTGCCCTTGGCGATCTCGGCGAAGTCCTCGCGGCGCTCGTAGGAGTGCAGCATGCCGTCGTCGCCGATGGCGCGCAGCAGGAAGCTGCTCAGCGAGCCTGAGCCCACGCCCGCCTCGACGACGCGGGCGCCGGGGAAGATGTCGGCGAAGGCCAGGATCTGCCCCGCGTCCTTGGGGTAGACCACGGCGGCGCCGCGGGGCATGGACAGGACGTAGTCGGGGAGCAGGGGGCGCAGCGCGAGGTAGGCGACGTTTCCGGTGGTGCGGACAACGCTGCCCTCGGGTGCGCCGATCAGCTCGTCGTGCGGGAAGGAACCCTTGTGGGTGTGGAAGTTCTTTCCCTCTTCGAGCGTGAACGTGTAGTGGCGGCCCTTGGGGTCGGTCAGCTGAACCTGGTCCCCGACCTTGAAGGGCCCGCGCCTGCGGGCGGCACCGGTCGGTTCGGACATGTGAACAGCCTACCGGGCGCGGCGGGGGCCGCTGACCACCGCGTTGCCGTCCCCGCAGGCGGGACTGTCACCGCACGCCCTACCCGGTCGGCCGGGCCATGGCCTTCACGAAGGCGCGTTCCACGTCGGCCGCGGAGAGGACGCCGTAGATGGCGCCGTTGTCCTCGACGACCAGGTATTCGGTCGCCGGGGTCGCGCGCAGGGTGTCGAGGAGGTCCTCGCCGGCGAGCTCGGCGGAGACCCGCATGCCGTCCGTCAAGTCCTGGGTGAGGCTGCTGACCGCGACCCAGGGGCGGCGGTGCTCGGGGATGCCGACGATGGCGGCCTCGCGGACCAGGGAGCGGGGTTCGCCGTCCGCGTCGACGACGACGAGGGCGCGGGCGCCGGCCTCGTTGGCGCGGCGCAGAGCCTCGGAGAGCGGGGTGGCGGATGCGACGGGGACGGCGCGGCGGGTGAGGCTGCGGGCGCGCAGCTCCGGGAGGTGTTCGCGCAGGCGGGCCATGCGCAGGCTGTTGCCCGCGCCGGTCCAGATGATCGCGGCGAGGATGGCGGCGAGCAGGGCGTCCGTGACGGTGTCCATGCCGCTGACGTCCTCGGCGTTCTCGCCGAGCGCGCCGGTCTGGGTGAGCAGCGGCAGGCCGATGAGGACGGTGATCGCGAGGGCGCGGCCGACCCAGGCGGCGGCGATGGTGCCGCTCATGGGCTTGCCGGTGATCTTCCAGACCACGGCGCGGAGCATCCGGCCGCCGTCCAGGGGCAGCCCGGGCAGCAGGTTGAAGGCCGCGACGATGAGGTTCGAGACCATCAGTCCGGCGAGCAGCACGCCGGGCACCGTGCCGGCCTCGACGCCCATCATGCCGAGGTAGAAGAGGCCGGACAGGACGAGGGAGAGCAGGGGGCCGACGAAGGCGAGGACGAACTCGCGGCCCGGGGTCTCCGACTCCTTCTCGATCTCGGAGACGCCGCCGAAGAACTGCAGCTGGATCCGGCGGACCGGCAGCTTGAAGCGCAGGGCGGCGACGGTGTGGGCGAGTTCGTGGACGAGCACGGAGGCGTAGAAGGCGACCGCGAAGAAGAGCGAGACCAGGTAGCGGGCCGCGCCGAGTTCGGGCAGGACGCGGTCGAGCTGGCCGCCGAAGACCCAGGTGATGAGCGCGGCGACGAGGAACCAGCTGGGCGCCACGTAGACCGGGACGCCGAACGGGCGCCCCATGAGGATGCCGCCACGGGGCTCGGGCGGCTTGGCCGGGCCCTTGCGCTTGCCGGAGGTGGCGGCGGTGCGCTCGGGGTGGCGGTCGTGGGGGTGCGCGGGCGGGGC
>NZ_JAAGMG010000342.1 GCF_010548525.1 Streptomyces sp. SID14478 | reverse complement strand
CGAGGGCGCGCCACAGGTCGCGCTCGGCGTCCGGACCCGACTTCCACGCGTCCTCGAAGACCTCGTGCGCATGGAAAGGCCGGCCGGCGTCGAGCAGCGCCTGTGCCTCGGCGACGGTCTCGGCCGCGGTGCGCACGACGCCCTCCGGCTGGCGCTCGACGCCCGGGGAGCCGTACGGCAGGGGACGGCCGAGACCGTCCCGGGGGCGCGCGTTGCGCGCCCGGCCCCCGTCGTCGCGGTCCCGGTCGGCGCTCGGCGAAGTGCTCATGGCCCGATTCTCGCGCACCCCGCTCGTGGGCCGCGCAACCGGTTTCAAACCATCCGTGAGCTTGGGGTAATGTTCTGTCTGTCGCCGCCGGACGGGACACCGTGAGGCAGTCGACATCGGGACGTGGCGCAGCTTGGTAGCGCACTTGACTGGGGGTCAAGGGGTCGCAGGTTCAAATCCTGTCGTCCCGACTTCACACGACGTGAGGTCGTAGGCCGTGGGGCCGTTCCAGAGAGATCTGGGACGGCCCCACGGTCGTTCCCGCACGTCCTGCGTTCAGGAGTGCGCCGCCCGCCAGGCCGCCATGGACGCGTCCCAGTCGTCCCCGGACAGCGCGGTCAGCGACGCCGGGAACAGACCGTCCTCCTCCTTCGCGATGTGGCGGTGCAGTTCGTGCACGGCCTCGGTGAAGGTGCGGACGTCGGAGGGGTCCGCGAGGTCCAACGCGGGCAGCAGCGCGGCCAGTTCGCGGTGCTCGGCCTCCAGCGCCGCGATGTACTGCGCGTATTCGGGGTCCTCGCGCATCACCCGGAACAGGCCGTCCTCCTCGCCGCGCCAGTGCGCCGCCAGCTCGCCCGCCATCCGGTCCACCAGCGCGCGTGCCCGCACCGGGTCGCCGCGTTCGAGGGCCCGCAGCGCGTCCCCGGCGGCATCCGTGACGCGTTCGTGCTCGGCGATGAACTCCTTGATGAGCGGGATGTCCCGGCACCCGCAGTAGTGGCACATGGGTCCAGTGATACGTCAGTAATGGGGGGAGATCGTGGAGGCCCTCGTCGCGGGCTGTCCCGCGTGGCAACATTCATGTAATCAGCACGTAAAACTGAGGGGCGGAACGGGCATGGCGGGCGGGGCGGTTGACGCGACTTCCGACGAGGGGGCGACGCCCGGCCGCAGCGCCTGGCCGCACGTCGCCACCCGCCTGGACGCCGTCCCGGTCGGCGCCTGGCACTGGCGGATCACCCTGCTCGCCGGGCTCGCCACCTTCTTCGACCTGTACGAGGTCTTCCTCGGCGGCGTCCTCGGCAGCGTCCTGAGCGAACAGTGGCAGCTCGACGCGGACGCCAAGGCACTCCTCGTCGGGGCGCCCTTCTTCGGCATGTTCGCCGGGGCCGTCGTGCTCGGCAGGGCGGCCGACCGCTTCGGACGGCGCGCGCTGTTCATGGTCAACCTCGCCGGCTACAGCGTCACTTCACTGCTCGCGGCCTTCGCCCCGGACCTGACCTCGCTGATCGTGCTGCGCGTCGTCGCCGGTCTCTTCCTCGGCGCGGAGCTCCCGCTCGTCGACACGTACGTCAGTGAACTGCTGCCCGGCGCGGTCCGTGGCCGCTTCGTCGCCGTCGCGTACACCCTGGGCTTCTGCGGCGCCCCCGTCGCCGCGCTGCTGGGCGGGCAACTCGTCGCCGGGCGGGAGTTGCTGATCGACGGCTGGCGGTGGCTGCTGGTGTTCGGCGGTGTCGGTGCCGCCTTCGTGTGGCTGCTGCGCCGGTCCCTGCCCGAGTCGCCGCGCTGGCTGAGCGCGCACGGCCGGCACGCCGAGGCGGACCGCATCGTCGCCGGCGTGGAGCGCGGCGCCGGGCTCACCCCACCGCTGCCGTCGCCCCAACTGCCGCCGCCCGCACCGCAACCCGCCCCCCGGGCGGCCACCGTCCCGGTGACCGCCCTGCTGCGCCCGCCCTACCTGCGGCGTACCGCGATGCTCTGGATCTTCCAGGTGCTGCAGACCGTCGGCTACTACGGGTTCGGTTCCCTGGCCCCCCTCGTGCTGATGGCCAAGGGCCACGACGTGGTGGACTCCCTCACCTACACGGCGCTGAGCTTCCTCGGCTACCCGATCGGCTCCGCCGTCTCGGTCCTGTTCATCGAGCGGCTCGAACGCAAGACGCTCATCATCGTCTCGGCCGCGGCGATCGCCGTGTTCGGTCTCGCCTTCGGCACGGCCGGCTCGTCGGCGGCGATCGTCGCCGCGGGCGTCCTGATGACCCTGACGCAGAACATCTTCTCCAACGCCTTCCACGTCTACCAGGCCGAGCTGTTCCCGACCGAGGTGCGCGGCGGCGCCGTAGGCATCGCGTACTCGCTGTCCCGGCTGACCGGCGGCATCCTCCCCTTCGTCGGCATCGCCGTCCTGGACGACTTCGGCGCCGAGGGGCTCTTCGCCGGCTGCGCCGTGCTGATGGCGTTGCTGTGCGTGGACGTGGCGCTGCTCGGGCCGCGCACTACGGGGCGGGCGCTGGAGAGCGTGCGGGACCAGGACGCCACTGACGGAGTCCCGCGGGGCAGCGGAAAAGCAGGCGCGCCGGCCGTGAGCCGCAGGTAGGCTCGCGCGTCGCTGTGCCACCCCGCGAGAGGCGACCATGGACATCCCCAAACTGCACGACGGCGAGCCGGACATCGACGAGCATCTCGTGCGGCGCCTCGTCGACGAGCAGTTTCCGCAGTGGGCCGGCTCGCCGCTGCGGCACGTCGCGTCGCACGGCACGTCGAACGTGCTGTTCCGGCTCGGCGACGACCACGTGATCCGGCTGCCGCGCCGCGCGGAAGCCGCCCCCGACCTGGGGCTCGAGCGGCGGTGGATGCCGCTCCTGGCGGCCGCTTCGCCGGTCGCCGTGCCCGGCCCCGTGGCCGAGGGGGCGCCGGCCCACGGATATCCGTGGGCGTGGGCGGTGCACCAGTGGCTGCCCGGCAGCATCCCCGTCGTGGGGCAGTTGGCGAAGCCGGAGGCGCTGGCCGAGGATCTGGCGGCGTTCGTCGGTGCGCTGCGCGGCGTCGACACCACGGGGGCGCCACGCTCCTATCGGGGGCAGCCGCTGACCGAGCGGGACGCCTCCACCCGCGAGACGCTCGGCCGCATCGCCGGGACCGTCGACACCGACGCGGCGCTCACCGTCTGGGACGCCGCCGTGCGCGCCCCGCGGGACGCGCACCCCGATGTGTGGCTGCACGCGGACCTGCAGCCCGGCAACCTCCTCGTGGACGAGGGCCGGCTCAGCGCCGTCATCGACTTCGAGTGCAGGGGCCTGGGCGACCCGGCCGTCGACCTGATCGTCGCCTGGTACGTCCTGGACGCGCCGGAACGGCGGATCTTCCGGGACGCCGTCGGCGCCGACCCGGCCCTGTGGGCGCGCGGACAGGGCTGGGCGCTGAGCATCGCCGCCGCCGAGATCGCGTACTACAGGGAGTCGAACCCGTACATGGCGCGCACCGCGCAGCGCGTCATCGAGGAGATCCTGGATGCGCGGCGGGATGGGTGATCGACGGAGTGTGTGACGTGTCCCGCTGGTGCGGAATCACGACCGGGGCGCTGCCCTGTGCCAGGGCCACCGTGCGGGCCGGTGACGGAATGCGGATGCCCTCGACGCGGTAGCGCTGGTGGAGCCGCTTGATGAATTCGTGCTTGATCCGGTACTGGTCGCTGAACTCGCCGACGCCGAGGATCACCGTGAAGCTGATCCGCGAGTCGCCGAACGTGTGGAAGCGCACGGCCGGCTCGTGCTCGGGCACGGCGCCCTCGACGCCGGTCATGACCTCCTCCACGACCTCCGTGGTCACCCGCTCGACGTGCTCCAGGTCGCTGTCGTAGCCGACGCCCACCTGCACGGTCAGGGTCATCTCCTGCGCGGGGCGGCTGAAGTTGGTCATGTTCGTGCCGGAGAGCTGGGTGTTCGGGATGATCACGAGGTTGTTGGCGAGCTGCCGGACCACGGTGTTGCGCCAGTTGATGTCGACGACGTAGCCCTCCTCGCCGCTGCTGAGGCGGATGTAGTCGCCGGGCTGCACCGTCTTCGACGCGAGGATGTGCACGCCCGCGAAGAGGTTGGCGAGCGTGTCCTGCAGGGCGAGCGCCACCGCGAGACCGCCGACGCCCAGCGCGGTGAGCAGGGGAGCGATGGAGATCCCGAGCGTCTGCAGGACGACGAGGAAGCCCATCGCGAGGACCACGACCCGGGTGATGTTCACGAAGATCGTCGCCGAACCCGCCACGGCGGAGCGGGAGTGCGCGACGGACCGCACCAGGCCGGTGATGACCCGGGCCGCGGTCAGCGTCGCCGCGACGATGACGAACGCCGTGAGCGTCATGTTCACGTTGCGTCCCGTGCGGGCGGTCAGCGGCAGCGCCTCGGCGGCCACCGCGGCGCCCGCCGCGAACGCGGCCCACGGGACCAGCGTGCGCAGCGCGTCGACGATCACGTCGTCCCCGCCCCACCGCGTCCGGCTCGCCCGCTCGCCGAGCCAGCGCAGCAGGGCCCGCAGCAGCAGCCCGGCGAGCAGCCCCGCGACGAGGGCGATGCCGGCGACGATCAGGTCGTGGAGTGCGAGTCCGCGGGTCATCGGGCACCTCCCGGGCGCAACGCCGGGACGGAGGTGGATATGTGAAGCTTCGTCACGTGGTACCTGCTTGTTCGGGGTCAGGAGCGGTGCGCCGTACCGTGGAGCGGTCGGGGCACCGGACGGACATCCTGCCGTACGTGCCCGAACCGTGCGGACGGTGGGGACCTGGTGTGACGTAGTCGGCGTCAGGAAGCGGGCACAGGACCGGTGATGAGACGCCGAGCGGTACCGGGACGACGAGTGGGGTAGGCCTTCGGAGGGTGCGGCTTGTGGACATTCCTGCCCGCTAGGCGCCCCGCTCCGCTCTCCGCCGAGGAGTAACTCGCACAGATGCGCCGCGAGTTCGCGAGTACTACCCGATCCGCTCGCCCTCGATGAACGCCGTCAACGCGTCCACCGTCGCGTCGGGTTGCTCGTCGGGGATGAAGTGTCCGGCTCGGGGGATCACGGCGCCGGTCACGGTGTCCGCCCAGGGGCCGAGGGAGGCGGCCATGTCGGGGATCGAGCCGTGGGAGCCGGAGATTCCCAGGACCGGGACGCTCAGGTTCCCGCGCTCCAGGGCGTCGTGGTTCCTGCGCGCCGACTCCGTCGCGTCGCGGTAGTAGGCGAGGGACGCCCGGAGCCCGCCCTCGGCCGCGAGCGCGGCGGCGTAGTGGTCGACCTCGGCGTCGTCGAAGGTGTCCGGCAGGAGCGTCTTGGCCTTCAGGAACCAGTCGACGTACTCGCGCTCACGGCCGGTGAGGAGGGTCTCGGGCAGCTCGGGCACCAGGTGGAACGCGAAGTGCCAGGTCTTCCAGGCCTGTTCGGGATCGGTGGGGACGGCGTCGGGGAGGGTGATTCCGGGAATGCCGGCGTCGAGCAGGGCGACGCCGTGCAGGCGCTCTTCATGCTTCAGGGCGAGCGAGAAGGCGACCCAGGCCCCGATGTCGTGGGCGACGAGCCAGTACGTCGGCACGCCGAGCGCGTCCAGTGCGGCCTGGACGCGCGAGGCGGCCGTGTGGGTGTCGTAGGCCCCTTGAGGGCGTTCGGAATGGCCCTGACCGGGCAGGTCGACCGCGACCACGTGGAACCGTTCGGCGAGGCCCGGCATCACCTTGCGCCAGGCCCACCAGGTCTGCGGGAACCCGGCGAGCAGGACGACCGTGGGCCCGGCCGGCCGGCCGCCCCGCACGGTGTGGAGTCGGATGCCGTCCGCGTCGACCCAGCGGTGGGTGAAGCCCGCGAGGTCGTGCAGTGGCAGCCCGGGGAGCGGGTTCTGGTCTCGGGAGGGGTTCGGGGCCATGGCGTCGTCGGTCATGCGGCGAGCGTACGGCATCTTGAACTATTCAGTTCAAGATAGGGTGGGCAGACCACAGAGACTGGTCGGGGAACGAGGTGCGTGCGTGATGGCCGGGAAGAAGCAGTTCGACGTGGACGCGGTGCTGGACGCGGCGATGGTCCAGTTCTGGCGGGCCGGATACGCCGACACGTCCGTCGACGACCTCTCCAGGACGACCGGCTTGAACCGCAGTTCCCTCTACTCCTCGTTCGGCGACAAGGACGCGCTCTACCTGCGCTGCCTGGACCGCTACGCCGCGCGGTACGGAGACAGGTACGAGCGGGCGCTGTCCCCGGCCGTCGAGGAACCGCGCCAGAAGGAACGGGCGGAGGATGCGGTGCAGGCGGTGCAAGCGGTGCAGGCGTTCTTCGAGGTCACCCTGCAGCGCATCGCCGACCCGGACGTGCCCGACGGCTGCCTGATCGCCCAGACCGCGATGGCGTCCGCCGTGCTCAGCCCTGCCATCGCCGCCCGCGCGGTCCGGGCCCTGGGCCTGCAGCAGGCGCGCCTGCGGACCGCCTTGGGCGCCGCGCCGTTGGCGGAGAGCGAGGCGGGCGACTTCGCGGTGCACCTCGCGGCGGTCAACCAGTCCCTGGCCGTGATGAGCAGGGCAGGGGCGAGCCAGAAGCAGTTGCGCACGATCGTCGACGTCAGCCTGAGCGCGCTGTCCCGCGCCGTGCGTGCCGGGGGCCGGTGATCCCGGTCAGGTCCGGTTCCGGGCCGGCGGTCGCCGCCTGGTCAGGGCTGGGTCCGGTGGCCGCAACCAGGTCCGAGCGGTCCGGGGCCGGATGTCCCAACCGGGTCTGCCGGTCGTGACCTGTACCGGGGTCGAGGCCTGCGGCCGGAACCAGGGCCAGTCCGGTTCTGCCGCTCGTGACCTGGCCCTGGCCCTGGGCCGGGCCCGGCGGCCGGAACCGGTCCGGTGGTCCCGTCGCGGGCTACCCGGTGACCGGCACCGTCCGCCCCGTCCGCGCGGACTCGTACGCCGCCGCCACGATCCGCAGCGACCGCAGTCCGGCCTCGCCGTCCGTGACGTCGATCGAGGACGCGCCGAAGAGGAACGCGCGCAGCATCAGCGCGTCGAGGTCGACGCCGTACGGGAGTTCCACCCCGGCGCGCGCCGCCTCGCTGAAGCCGTGCACCTTCTGGTCGAAGGCGTCCATCTCCAGCGTCGCCCGGTCGCCGACGACCTGCATCGACAGGCCGCCCCACGCCGGGTGGTGCCGCGGCTGGCTCCAGCTGCAGTCGATCGTGGCGACGGCCCCGTTCGCGTACGTGACGGTGAGCAGGCCCGCGGTCTCGACCGGGACCGCGTCGTTCTCGTACAGGATGTTGTTCGTCTGCGCGTAGACGGAGTGCGCCGGGACGCCGTCGAAGAGGTCGTCGAGCAGGTCGGCGAGGTGCACGGTGTGGTCCATCAGGGCGCCGCCGCCCGCCAGTTCGGGGTCGACGAACCAGCGCCGCCGCTCGCCGGGCATGTAGCCGTTGTTCGCCCCGGACACCGCGAGGACCTCGCCGGCCGTGCCCGCCCGCACCGCGTCGCGCACCGCGAGGTACGCGGGGCTGAACCGGACCGGGTGCGCCACCGCGAGCCGCACCCCGGCCGCCCGGCACGCCGCGACCATCGCCGCCCCGTCCGTGGGCGTGGTGGCCAGCGGCTTCTCGCACAGGACGTCGACGCCGCGGGACGCGGCCAGTTCGACCAGCGGGCGGTGGCGGACGTTCTCGGAACAGACCACCACCTTGTCCGGCCCCCAGGCGAACAACTCCTCGTACCCGTCTACGTAGTTGACGCCCAGCTGGGCCGCGAAGTCCTTGCCGCGGACCTCGCCGGGCGCCGCCAGATCCGTGTCGGGGTCGGCCGCGAGGACCTCCACGCCGTCCATGGCCGCGAGCTGCCGCGCGAAACCGCCCGCGTGGACGTGCGCGAACGACAGCACCCCCACCTTGATGTTCTTCACAGTCCGGCCTCCTCGGTCGGCTTCAGTTCGACGCTCTCCCCGGTGCGCGCGGACTCGGCCGCCGCGGTCGCGATGCGGACCGCCTCGACGCCGTCTCGGGCCGACACCCGTGGCGCGGGCCCGCCCGCGACGGCGGCCGCGAACTCGCGCAGCTCCGTGAGGTAGGGGCTCTCCGTCATCGGGCTGCCGGGGATGCCCTCGCCGCGCGGGCGGGAGCCCTGGGCCAGCACGCGGAAGCCGGTGTGGGCAGTCGAGTCGTGCTCCAGGATTCCGGCCGGTCCCGCTACACGGAACGTCGTACGGAAGGGGAGGTCGGGCAGGCCCCACACGCCGAGGACGTGCGACACGGCGCCGGACGCGTGCGTGAGCACCGCCGTGCCCGTCGTCACGTCCCCGGCGACGGCGCCCGGTTCCTGACGGCCGCGGACCCGCGCGTGGACGCGTACCACCTCTCCTGCGAGCAGTCGCGCGAAGTCGAAGTCGTGGATCATCTGGTCGACCAGGATCCCGCCGGACAGCTCCGGGTCGGAGAACCAGGGCGCCCAGACCGGATAGCTGCCCGAGCGGGTGAAGCGCAGGACCGCCGGGTCGCCGACGCCGCCCGCCGCGACCGCCTGCGCGAGCGCGGCGTACGCGGGGAAGTAGCGCACGACATGTGCGGGGAAGAGCAGGACCCCCGCCGCGCGCGCCGCGTCGAGCAGCTCCTGCGCCTCGTCGACGCGCAGCGCGAGCGGCTTCTCGCAGAGCACGTGCTTGCCCGCGGCGATCGCGTCGAGGGCGAGCGCGCGGTGGGTGAACGTCGGGGTGCAGATGTCCACGACGGTGCTGCGGTCGAGGAGTTCGCCGAGGCTGTGCACGGCCGTCACATCGAACTCGGCGTATGCGGCGGCCAGTTGCTCCGCATGACCGTCGGTGGACAGGATCGAGACGCGAGCGCCCAGCTCCGTCCATGCGGGCAGGTGGGCGCGTGCGATGCCGCCGGCGCCGATCAGCCCCACGTCGAGGCGTGCCATGAAGGTCCTTTCCGGAGGAACGGGTGGTACGGGCAGTACGGCGGCGGGTCAGCCCTTCGTGCCGCTCTGGGCGATGCCCTGCACGAAGTGCCGCTGAAGGAAGAGGTAGAGCAGGATCATCGGCAGGCTCGCGATCAGCGAACCGGCCATCATCACCGGGTAGTTGGTCTCGAACTGGCCCTCCAGGGAGGTCAGTCCGGCACTGATCGGCATCTGCGCCGGGTCGGTGTTCACGACCAGCGGCCACAACAGGTCGTTCCACGACCACATCGCCGTGATCACCGCGAGGGCGGCGAGCGCGGGGCGGATCAGCGGCAGCATGATCGACCAGAAGATCCGGAACGATCCGGCGCCGTCGATGCGCGCCGCCTCCTCCAACTCCCGGGGCAGGGACAGGAAGAACTGGCGCAGCATGAACGTGCCGAACGCGCTGAACATGCCCGGCAGGAACAGCGCGGGCGTCGAGTTCAGCAGGCCCAGCCGCTGGATGATGTCGTACTGCGGCAGGATCAGCAGCGAGGACGGGACGAGCAGCACGGACAGGAACAGTGCGAACAGCACGTTCTTGCCGCGAAAGCGCATCCGGGCGAAGGCGTACGCGGCCAGCGAGCAGAACACCAGCTGGCCGAGCGTGCGGCCGACCGTGTTGATGACGCTGTTGCGGAGCATGTCCCCGTACGGCAGTGCCGTGAAGACCTCGTGGAACGCGTCCCAGTTCCACCGCTCGGGGAAGAACGTGGTCGGTACGTGCACGGCCTCGCCCAGCGTCTTCAGCGCCGTCAACAGCTGCCACAGGAACGGAAAGATCATCACCAGGGCGCCGAGCGACAGCAGGACGTGCGTGGCGAGGGAGCCGCGGTCGATGCGGCGCATGCTGTCACGCATAGTGCACCCACCTCTTCTGGAGCCGGAACTGAAGGAACGTCAGGGACGCGGTGAGCACCATGAGGACGAACGCCAGCGCCGCCGCGGCGCCCTGTTTGTTCTGCCCGAACGCCCACTGGTAGAAGAGGCTCACCACGGACTGCGTGGAGCCGAGCGCCGGATTCGTCGGGCTCATCATCACGTAGATCAGGTCGAACATCTGCAACGAGTTGATGACGCAGATGATCGCCGCGAAGAAGATGCTCGGGGTGAGCAACGGCAGCGTGATGGTGAAGAACCGGCGCACCGGGCCCGCCCCGTCCAGCTCGGCGGCCTCGTAGTAGTCCTGCGGAATGCCCTTGATCCCCGCGATGAAGATGATCAAGTAGTAGCCGACGCTCTGCCACACCGAGACGACGCCGATCGCCCACAGCGCGGTCGACGGGTCGGACGCCCAGAAGTGCCGGGAGACGCCGAACCACGACAACACCTCGTTCAGGAGGCCGAAGTTGCCGTTGTAGAGCCAGTTCCAGACCAGGCCGACCGCGACCGGCAGCGTCACGAACGGGATGAAGTACAAGGCGCGGTAGACGCTCACGCCGCGCAGCCCGCGCCGGTTCAGGAGCGCCGCCACCGCGATCGAGATCGGCAGCGTGACCAGGCCGATCGCGCCGTACAGCAGCGTGTTGCCGACGGCACGCCACACGGTGACGTCCTGCACGACCCGCACGTAGTTGTCCCCGCCGGTCCAGGTGTTGCCGCCGAACGGACCGAAGTCCGTGAAGCTGTAGCCGAACGTCTGGATCATCGGCCAGATGTAGAACACCAGGAAACCGATGCCGATCGGCGCGACGAAGAGATAAGCGGCCTTCTGCGTCCGCGAGTTGGGGCCTCGTGTGGCGCCGTCCGGCCCGGCCTTCGTGCGGGGCCTGCGGATGCGGCCGTCCGCCTCCGCGGCGGCCGTCGACGGGAACACGGCCATCAGTTGTCCTCCTCGTCGAGCGCCCGGTCCATCTGTTTCGCCAGCGTCCGCGCCGTGTCCTCGATGCCGCCCTTGCCGCTGAACGGCGCGCCGAGCAGCAGGTACTCCAGGTCCTCCCAGACGGCGGTGTTGCGCGAACTCGGGTACGGGACCGCGTAGTCGAGCATGTCGATGAAGTTCTTCAGGTCGAACTCGGGCATCGACTTCAGCCAGGCGTCCTGCGTCCCCGTGTAGGAGGAGATGGTGATGCCGGCCTTCGCCTGGATCTCGGCGGCCTCGCGGCGCGCGAGGAAGTCCACGAGCTTCCAAGCCGCCTGTTTGTGCCGGGACTTGACGCTGACGACGTTGGCCAGGCCGTGGATGACGGTGGCCCGCTTGCGGCCCTTGGGCAGCACGGTGACGCCGCCGTGGTCCTTGATGGCGGGCGTGGCGTACATGAACGAGGCCATCGCCGACAGGTCGTAGTTCATCGCGACCTGCTCCGACAGGTACAGGTTGCGCGACCGCACCTCCGCCATGGCGCTCTGCGGTGGAGACCAGCCCCGGTCCACCAGGTCCGTCCAGAACCGCAGGCCCTCGATCGAGCGCGGATCGGCGAAGCCGGAGTGGCCGTCCCGCAGGACGTAGCCGCCGGCGCCGAAGATCGTCGGGTAGAACTTCGACTGCCGGTCCATCTCGGAGGCGATCCCGTAGATCCGCTTCTTCGGGTCGGTCAGCTCCCGGGCCGCGTCCCGCACGTCGTCCCACGTCCACGCGGAGTCCGGGTACGTGATGCCCGCCTTGTCGAACAGGGCCTTGTTGTACCAGAGCCCGATCGTGTCGAAGTCCTTGGGCAGGCCGTACTGCTTGCCCTTGTACGCGTAGATGTCGACGAGCGCCTCGGGGTGCTCGTCGACCGGCGTACGGTCCCGGGCGATGTGCGCGTCCAGCGGCTCCAGCATGCCGTTCGCCGCGTACAGCTGGATGTTCACGGCGTTCATCCAGAACACGTCGGGCGCCGTGCCGCCGCGCATCGCCGTGCGCAGGGTCGTCCAGTACGTGTTCCAGGGGGTGAGCTGGATCTCCACGGATATCTGCGGGTTCTCGCGCTCGAACGCCTTGATGATCTGCTGGAGCGCGGGGGCCTGGGCCGGGTCCCACATCCCGTAGGAGATCGTGGTGCGGCCCCGGGGTGAGGCGGTGTCCAGAGCTCCGTCGTCGTTGCTGCAGCCGGCGGCGAGCGGCGCCGCCGCGAGCGCACCGGCGAGAAGCGTTCTCCTGCGCATACGCGTCTCCGGTCGATAGAGGAGAAGGGAGGTCGGGGAGAGGGTGGAGTGATCGGGGAGAAGGAGGAGTGGTCGGGGCGAGGGAGTGGTGCCGCCGAGTCGGGCGAGGACGGCGGCACAGGGTCAGTGCAATGCGGTCGGCAGTAACGGGCCCGGCTGGTGCGGGAGTTGGGTCTCGACGGCGTCCAGGGCGCGGCGCACCGCGCCCAGGGCCACGCCTTCGCGGCCGAGCGTGCTCACCGCGATCGGCGGCACGTGCAGGGTCAGAGGCCGCAGGTGCTCGGTGAGCAGCGGCCCCAGCGGATCGCCGACCGGGGACAACGCCCCGGACAGCACGAGGAGTTCGGGGTCGAGGGCGAGCACGAGCGCCGCGATGCCGGGCGCCACCCCGGCCAGATAGCGGTCGACGACGTCGAGCGCTCCGGGCTCCCCGGTGCGCACGGCCCGCGCGAGCGCGTCGCTGGTCGACTCGCCCGGCTGCCGTTCGCCGTCCCAGGCGAGGGCCTTCTCGGCCTCGTCCAGGCCGAGTTGGGGGAGGATGCCGAGCTCGCCCGCGCCACCGCGGCGGCCCCGGTGCAGCCGTCCGTCGATCATGAGGCCGCACGAGATGCGCCGCCCCACGAGCACGCAGGCCACGTCGTCGGCGAGGACCGCCGCACCCCGCCAGTGCTCGGCGAGCACGGCGAGATTGACATCGTTCTCCACGAAGACCCGGCAGGGCACGTCGTCGGCGAGGCGCCGCGCCAGGTCCAGGTCGGTCCAGTCCGGCACGATCACCGAGCGGATCCGGCCCGTGTCGTCGACCATGCCGGGCACGCCGATGCCCACCGACCAGACCGCGTCGGGGCCGAGCCCCTCCTGCGCGAGGAACCGGCGCAGCCGGACACGCAGCAGCTCGATGCGCTCCCCACCGGACAGTCCGGCGGGGAACTCCTCCCGTCGGCGGGCGACGACCTCGCCGTCGAGCCGCGCGAGCAGCAGCACGAGCTTCTTCAGCCCGATGTCGATGCCGACCACGTGCCCGGCCTCGGCCCGGAACCGGAAGCGGCGCGCGGGCCGCCCCGGTGCCCGCCCGGCCGCCGGGGCGTCCGTCTCGGCGATCCAGCCCTGCGCGGCCAGCTCCTCCACGAGGGCCTCGACCGTCGGCCGGGACAGCCCCGTCGTGGTGGCGAGCCCGCTCACCGTCTGCGGGCTCTCCTGGCGCAACGCCCGCAGCACCACGGCGGTGTTGAGGCCGCGCAGCGCCGCGAGATCGTGCCCGCGCGCCCGGTCGTGCACCGGCATGGCACCTGCCTCCGTGAGCTGTTCGGGTGGTCGTGCGGTCAGGTTGCGCAGGACTGTTGCATAACCACAGGGCCTTGGGAAGCCCGTCGGCACGGAAATTACGCAGAGCTCCTGCGAATTGAGGAGGGCGAGCGGGACGGCGCCTCCCATGGATCGTCACAGATGCCCCATTGACGCCTCTTCGGCCCGACGCTGACGCTGGGGGGCATGACCCAACTGTCGGAGCATCTGCGCCAGGCCACCCCCGTCGTCGCGCAGCGCGGGGAAGGCGTCCACCTCTACGGCATCGACGGCCGCCGCTATCTGGACTTCACCGCCGGGATCGGGGTCACCAGTACCGGCCACTGCCATCCCCGAGTCGTCGCCGCCGCGCAGGAGCAGGTCGCCACCCTCATCCACGGCCAGTACACGACCGTCATGCACGAGCCGTTGCAGCGCCTCGTGGGCAAGCTCGCCGACGTGCTGCCCGCGGGCCTCGACAGCCTCTTCTTCGCGAACTCGGGCAGCGAGGCCGTCGAGGCGGCGCTGCGGCTGGCCCGGCAGGCCACGGGACGCCCCAACATCGTGGTCGCGCACGGCGGTTTCCATGGCCGTACCGTGGCCGCGGCGTCGCTCACCACGTCGGGCACCAAGATCCGTACGGGCTTCGGCCCGCTGATGGCGGGCGTGGCCATCACGCCCTTCCCGAACGCGTACCACTACGGCTGGGACGAGGAGACGGCCACCCGGTTCGCGCTGCGGGAGTTCGACCACCTGCTGCAGACGGTGTCCGACCCCGACGACACGGCGGCGATCCTCATCGAGCCGGTCCTCGGCGAGGGCGGCTACGTGCCCGCCAACACGGCGTTCCTGCAAGGGCTGCGCGAGCGCGCCGACCGGCACGGCATCCTGCTGATCCTCGACGAGATCCAGACCGGCGTCGGCCGCACGGGCCGCTTCTGGGGCCATGACCACTTCGACGTCAGGCCCGACGTCCTGATCACCGCGAAGGGCCTGGCCAGCGGCTTCCCGCTGTCGGGCATCGCGGCTCCGGAGTCCCTGATGCACAAGGCCAGGCCCGGCTCGCAGGGCGGCACGTACGGCGGCAACGCGGTGGCGTGCGCGGCGGCGTGCGCCACCCTCGACGTCATCTCCGAGGAAGGGCTCGTCGAAAACGCCGCGACGATGGGCGCGCGGCTGCGGGCCGGCCTGGAGGACGTCGCCGCGAAGACACCGGCGATCGGCGACGTGCGGGGCCTCGGCCTGATGCTCGCGAACGAGTTCACCACGGCCGACGGCGAGCCCGACCCGGCGACCGCCCTCAAGGCCCAACAGGCCGCGGCGGACGAGGGCTTGCTGCTGCTGACCTGCGGGCCGTGGGGAAACGTGGTGCGGATGATCCCGGCGCTCGTGGTGGCCCAGGAGCAGATCGACGAGGCCGTACAGGCGTGGGGGAGGGCGGTGGCCACCGCGACGGCCTGAGCGCGGCGAACGCACCCTGGGAGCAGCGGCGCAGCCGCGCTCCCAGGGGCGCGGGGAACTGCGCGAGCAAGCACGACGAGTCCGGCACCCGGCATCGAGCGGCCAGCCGCAGGACGCAGTCCGGCCTTGAGGGGCGCGGGGAACTGCGCGCTCAACCAGGACGAGTCCTGCACCCGGCATCGAGCGGTCAGTCGCAGGACGCAGTCCGGCTTGGAGGGGCGCGGGGAACTGCGCGCTCAACCACGACGAGTCCTGCACCCGGCATCGAGCGGCCAGCCGCAGGACGCAGACCGGCCTTGAGGGGCGCGGGGAACTGCGCGCTCAACCAGGACGAGTCCTGCGCCCGGCGCCGAGCGGTCAGCCGCAGGACGCAGTCCGGCCTTGAGGGGCGCGGGGAACTGCGCGACCAGCCACCACACCACCTGCACCAGTACCAACCACCCCACCCCACCCCACCCCACCCCACCCCACCCCACCCCACCCCACCCCACCCCACCCCACCCCACCCCACCCCACCCCACCCCACCCCACCCCACCCCACC
>NZ_JAAGMG010000301.1 GCF_010548525.1 Streptomyces sp. SID14478 | reverse complement strand
CCCTTCGCCCGGCTGCTCGGCGCCTTCGTCCTGCAGGCCGCCGCGACCGGCCTGATGCTGGCGGGCACCCAGTACTTCGCGACGTACATCCTCGACAGCCCCGGCGCCACGACTCTGCTCTTCGCCTGCCTCATCGTCCCGTCGCTGCTCGCGATGCCGCTGTGGCTGGCCGTCGGCCGCCGCACCGGCAAGCGCAACGCGGCGCTCGCCGCCTCGCTGTGCTTCCTGCTGGGGGCCGTGGGCGCCGCGACGGGCCGCGAGCTGCCGACCGCCCTGATCTACGCGGCCGTCGCGCTGGCCGGGGTCGGGTACGCCGGCATGCAGATGCTGCCGATGGCCATGCTCGGCGACACCATCGCCGCCGACGCGTACACCAGCGGGCGGCGCAGGGCCGGGGTCTTCACCGGGCTGTGGACCGCGGGCGAGACGCTCGGACTCGCCCTGGGGCCCGGCCTGTTCGGGCTCGTGCTCGCGCTCGGCGACTTCGCCTCGTCCGACGCCGACCACCGCGTCGCCCAGCCCGACTCCGCACTCACCGCGATCGTCGTCGGTTTCGGCATCCTGCCCGCCGTCCTGCTGCTGCTCAGCCTCCCGCTGCTGGCCCGCTACCGCCTCACCGAGGCCGAACTGACCCGGCTGCGCGCCGGGTCCACCCCGCACAACGAGGAGCTCGTATGACGTCCGACCCGATCCTCTCCCGCCTCGCCGCCCTGCGCGCGGACGATCTGCCGGTCCACGGCGGACGCACCATGGCCTACGTCTACGACTCCGGACTCGCGGGCCTGGAGGACCTGGCGAACGCCGCGCAGGCCGCGTTCGCCGGGGTCAACGGGCTCGACATGACGGCGTTCCCGAGCGTGGTGGAGCTGGAGAACGACCTGGTCCGGCGGGCCACGACGCTGCTCGGCGGCGCAGCGGGCACCTTCACCAGCGGCGGCACCGAGAGCTGCCTGCTCGCCGTGCTGACGGCACGTCAGCACGCCCGTCGGCTGCGGGGCGTGACGGACCCCGAGCTGGTCCTGCCGGAGACGGCGCACGCCGCGTTCCACAAGGCAGCCGAGCTCTTCGGACTCCGGGTGGTGAGCGTGCCCGTCGACCCGGCGACCTTCAAGGTGCGTCCCTGCGACGTGGCCGCGGCGATCAGTGACCGCACCGCGCTGGTCGTCGTCTCCGCGCCGTCGTACGCGCACGGCGTCCTCGACCCGGTCGCCGAGGTGGCGGCCGAGGCGGCGCGGCGCGGGGTGCTCTGCCATGTCGACGCCTGCATCGGGGGCTGGTACCTCGGGCACCTGAGGCAGGCGGTGCGACAGGGGTGCTTTGCCCATGACGCGCCGGAAATACCGGATTTCGACCTGTCCGTACCCGGTGTGACCTCCCTCTCGGTGGACCTCCACAAGTACGCGTACACGGCGAAGGGCGCCTCGCTCCTGCTGTTCCGGGACGCCGCGCTGCGCCGTCACGGCTGGTTCGCGCACGCCGCCTGGCCCGGCTACCCCGTGGTCAACTCCACGCTCCAGGGCACCAAGTCGGCCGGGCCGCTCGCGGCGGCCTGGGCGGTGACCGAGCGCGTCGGCGACGAGGGTTACACCGCGTTGTCGACGCGCGTGCACCGGGCGACCCGCGCGCTCGCCGAGGGTGTCGAGCGGATCGAGGGGCTGCGGCTGCTCGCGCCGCCCGAGGCGTCGCTGCTGGCCGTCGCCTGCGACGACCCCGGCCTCGACGTGTTCGTCGTGGCGGACGAGATCCGGGGGAGCGGCTGGTACCTGCAGCCCCAGCCGGCGTTCGGCGCGTCCCCGGCCAACCTGCATCTGACGGTGACCGCGGCGGTGGCGGACGAGGAGACGGTGCGGCTGCTGCTCGCGGAGCTGGAGAAGGCGGTGGCGCGGGCGCGCGTGCACGGGCCCGTGCAGGTCGATCCGGCGATCGTCGAGGCCGCCGCCTCGCTGGACCCGGACGCGCTCACCCCGGAGGAGGTCGAGGCGGCGCTGGCCCTCGCGGGGGTGGGCGGCGGGCTGCCCGAACGGATGGCGCCGGTGCTCGCCGTGCTGCAGGCGCTGCCGCCCCGGCTGAGCGAGCGGCTGCTGCCGGAGGTCATCGGGCGGCTGTACCAGGTCTGACCCGTCCGCGAGGGCCTGTCGTCGCACTCCCGTCGTCGCCCGAAGCGCGGCCTCGCGGCGTCCGGTGTAGCGAGAGCGCGTGCCAGGGGGGGGCGTGGGTCGTGGGGCAGACGGGAGGCTGAGGACAGGTCCTAGAGGCCGGACATGCGCCGAGGGGCGGAGCCGGTCGGCTCCGCCCCTCGGGTGTGACGTTTCTGCGCTGGGGATCCGGCTCAGACGTCCTCGTGCGCCACCGCGCGCCGGGCGTCCGCGTCCAGCACGCCCCAGCTGATCAGCTGCTCGGTGAGGACCGAGGGCGACTGGTCGTAGATGACGGCAAGGGTGCGCAGGTCGTCCTGGCGGATCGAGAGCACCTTGCCGTTGTAGTCACCGCGCTGCGACTGGATCGTGGCGGCGTAGCGCTGCAGCGGGCCCGCCTTCTCCGGCGGCACGTGGGCCAGGCGCTCCAGGTCCAGGACCAGCTTCGGCGGGGGCTCGGCGGCGCCGCCCGGGGTCGTCCCCGGAAGCAGCTCCTGCACCGGCACTCCGTAGAAGTCCGCCAGCTCGGCAAGGCGCTGCACGGTGACGGCACGGTCACCGCGCTCGTACGACCCGACCACGACCGCCTTCCAGCGTCCCTGGGACTTCTCCTCGACGCCGTGGAGGGAAAGGCCCTGCTGGGTGCGGATCGCGCGGAGTTTGGCCCCGAGCTGTTTGGCGTATTCGCTGGACATATAGCTCCCCGGACACTGCATCACTTAGCGGCTGCGCCGCGTGGCTGGTAACTCACTGTGAGGTTACGCAGCGTTACTTGGCCGCGTCAAGCCGAATGGTCCGTACCGACCTTCTCGTGAATTCGCAGTTCCCGCACCTTGTGGGGGGTGATCGGTGATGTTCGGGGGCTGGTAGTCTGAGTGGCGCAATTCCGACGTCCTTTAAGGTCCGTCCCGTGAGGCGGAGAAGGGGGTCCAGCCGTTGTGAACACGCAGCACATGGACACGCAGAAGTCCGATGCCCGGCCCGTACTCGAAGGCCCTGACATCGCGCGGGTACTGACCCGCATCGCCCACGAGATCGTCGAGCGCGCCAAGGGCGCCGAGGACGTGGTCCTCCTGGGCATTCCCACCCGCGGCGTCTTCCTCGCCCGCCGACTGGCCGACAAGCTCGCCGAGGTCACCGGCCGCACCGTCCCCGTCGGCTCGCTCGACATCACGATGTACCGCGACGACCTGCGCATGCACCCGCCGCGCGCGCTGGCCCGCACCGACATCCCCGCCGAGGGCATCGACGGACGCCTCGTGGTCCTCGTCGACGACGTGCTGTTCTCCGGCCGCACCATCCGGGCCGCGCTCGACGCCCTGAACGACATCGGGCGCCCGCGCGCCGTTCAGCTCGCGGTCCTCGTCGACCGCGGCCACCGGGAACTCCCGATCCGCGCCGACTACGTCGGCAAGAACCTCCCCACGTCGCTGCGGGAGACGGTCAAGGTCCAGCTCGCCGAGGAGGACGGCCGCGACGCCGTGCTGCTCGGTGCCAAGCCGGACGCCCAGGCAGCCGAGCACTAGCCACCTCCCCTGCCGTACGTGCGCCACGTACGGCGGGACAGGTGCGCCCTCGCGCGCCCGTATGCCCCGAATCGTCCTGAACTTCCTTACGGAGCACCCCAGATGATGCGACACCTCATCTCGGCCGCCGACCTCTCCCGCGACGACGCCGTCCTGGTCCTCGACACCGCCGAGGAGATGGCCCGGGTCGCCGACCGGCCCATCAAGAAGCTGCCCGCGCTGCGCGGGCGGACCATCTGCAACCTCTTCTTCGAGGACTCGACCCGGACCCGGATCTCCTTCGAGGCCGCCGAGAAGCGCCTGTCCGCCGACGTCATCAACTTCGCCGCCAAGGGCTCCAGCGTCTCCAAGGGCGAGTCGCTGAAGGACACCGCGCAGACCCTGGAGGCCATGGGCGTCGACGCCGTCGTCATCCGGCACAGCGCCTCCGGCGCCCCGTACCGGCTCGCCACCTCCGGCTGGATCGACGCCCCCGTGATCAACGCGGGCGACGGCACCCACCAGCACCCCACGCAGGCGCTGCTCGACGCCTTCACCATGCGCCGCCGCCTGGTCGGCGCGGACGCCGGGATCGGCCAGGGACTCGACGGCAAGCGCGTCACGCTCGTCGGCGACGTCCTGCACAGCCGCGTCGCCCGCTCGAACGTCGACCTGCTGCACACGCTCGGCGCCGAGGTCACCCTCGTCGCCCCGCCCACCCTGCTGCCCGTCGGCGTCGAGACCTGGCCCTGCGAGATCAGCTACGACCTCGACTCCACGCTCACCAAGTCCGACGCGGTGATGATGCTGCGCGTGCAGCGCGAGCGGATGAACGCGGCCTTCTTCCCGACCGAGCGCGAGTACTCGCGCCGCTACGGCCTCGACGGCGACCGCATGGCGAAGATGCCCGAGCACGCCATCGTGATGCACCCCGGCCCGATGGTCCGCGGCATGGAGATCTCCGCCGAGGTCGCCGACTCGGACCGCTGCACGGTCGTCGAGCAGGTCGCCAACGGCGTCCACACGCGCATGGCCGTCCTGTACCTGCTGCTCGGCGGCAACGAGCCCGCCGTCAGCCACACCCGTACCGAGGGGAACTAAGAACATGAGCAAGATCCTGATCCGTGGTGCGAAGGTGCTCGGCGGCGAGCCGCAGGACGTCCTGATCGACGGCGCCGTCATCGCCGAGGTGGGCACGGGCCTGAGCGCGCAGGGCGCCGAGGTCGTCGACGCCGAGGGCAAGGTGCTCCTGCCGGGCCTCGTCGACCTGCACACCCACCTGCGAGAGCCGGGCCGCGAGGACTCCGAGACGGTCCTGACCGGCACGCAGGCCGCCGCCTCCGGGGGCTACACCGCCGTGTTCGCCATGGCCAACACCTTCCCCGTCGCCGACACCGCCGGCGTCGTCGAGCAGGTCTACCGGCTCGGCCAGGAGGGCGGCTACTGCGACGTACAGCCCATCGGCGCCGTCACCGTCGGCCTGGAGGGACAGAAGCTCGCCGAGCTCGGCGCCATGCACGAGTCGGCCGCCGGCGTCACCGTCTTCTCCGACGACGGCAAGTGCGTCCACGACGCCGTGATCATGCGCCGCGCCCTGGAGTACGTGAAGGCCTTCAACGGCGTCGTCGCGCAGCACGCACAGGAGCCCCGCCTCACCGAGGGCGCGCAGATGAACGAGGGCATCGTCTCCGCGGAGCTGGGCCTGGGCGGCTGGCCGGCCGTCGCCGAGGAGTCGATCATCGCCCGCGACGTGCTGCTCGCCGAGCACGTCGGCTCGCGCGTGCACATCTGCCACCTGTCCACGGCCGGGTCCGTCGAGATCGTGCGCTGGGCCAAGTCCCGCGGCATCGACGTGACCGCCGAGGTGACCCCGCACCACCTGCTCCTCACCGACGAGCTCGTGCGCTCGTACAACCCGGTCTACAAGGTCAACCCGCCGCTGCGCACCGAGAAGGACGTCATGGCGCTGCGCGAGGCGCTCGCCGACGGCACGATCGACATCGTCGCCACCGACCACGCCCCGCACCCGCACGAGGACAAGGACTGCGAGTGGGCCGCGGCCGCCATGGGCATGGTGGGCCTGGAGACCGCGCTGAGCGTGGTCCAGCAGACGATGGTCGAGACGGGCCTGCTCGACTGGGCGGGCGTCGCCGAGCGCATGTCCGTCAAGCCCGCCGAGATCGGGCAGGCAGCCGGCCACGGACGTCCCGTCTCGGCTGGTGAGCCCGCGAACCTCGTCCTGGTCGACGCCGACTACCGTGGAGCCGTTGACCCCGCGGGCTTCGCCTCCCGCAGCCGCAACACCCCGTACGAGGGCCGTGAGCTGCCGGGGCGCGTCACCCACACCTGGCTGCGGGGCAAGGCCACCCTCGCCGACGGGAAGCTCGCGTGACTCCACTGCTGTACCTCGCTGCCGATCAGAAGTCGGCGGACGTGACGGACTGGCCCGACCGGATCGGCTGGATCGTCGGACTGCTGCTCTTCATCACGCTCGTGTACTGGCTGATGCGCCAGGGCTGGAAGTGGCGGGGCACCCTGCAGGGCGGCCTGCCCGAGCTGCCCAGCGCGCCGTCCGAGCGGGGCGCGGCGAAACTTGAGCTGAGCGGCCGGTACCACGGCTCCACCACCGCCGGGCAGTGGCTCGACCGCATCGTGGCGCACGGCCTCGGCACCCGCAGCCGCGTGGAGCTGACCCTGACGGACGCCGGTCTCGACGTCGTACGCCCCGGGGCGGCGGACTTCTTCGTCCCGGCACAGGCGCTGCGCGGGGCCCGGCTGGACAAGGGCATCGCCGGCAAGGTCCTGACGGAAGGCGGTCTGCTGATCGTCACCTGGGCGCTCGGCGACAAGCTGATCGACTCCGGGTTCCGCTCGGACCGGGCCGCCGAGCAGGCGGACTGGGTCACCGCCCTCAACGACATGACCGACCCGAAGACCACGACCACACAGACGGACACGACGGAAGGCGCCGCACGATGACCACCTCCACCAGGGGAACCGCGAAGGTTCCCGCCGTACTCGTCCTGGAGGACGGCCGGGTGTTCCGCGGTCGCGCCTACGGGGCCGTGGGGGAGACGTTCGGCGAGGCCGTGTTCTCCACCGGCATGACCGGCTACCAGGAGACCCTCACCGACCCGTCGTACGACCGTCAGATCGTGGTCGCCACCGCGCCGCAGATCGGCAACACCGGCTGGAACGACGAGGACGACGAGTCGAGCCGCATCTGGGTCTCCGGCTACGTCGTGCGCGACCCCGCCCGCATCCCGTCGAACTGGCGCGCACAGCGCTCCCTCGACGACGAGCTGGTCGCCCAGGACATCGTCGGCATCAGCGGCATCGACACCCGCGCGCTCACCCGCCACCTGCGCGAGCGCGGCTCCATGCGCTCCGGCATCTTCTCCGGCGAGACGCTGCCGGCCGACACCGAGCTGGTCCAGAAGGTCCAGGCGCAGCCCGCCATGAAGGGCCTGAGCCTGTACGAGGAGGTCGCCACCAAGGAGACCTACGTCGTCCCGGCGGTCGGCACCAAGCGCTTCACCGTCGCCGCGATCGACCTCGGCATCAAGGGCATGACCCCGCACCGCATGGCCGAGCGCGGCATCGAGGTCCACGTGCTGCCCGCCACGGCGACGGTCGAGGACGTCTACGCCGTCGCTCTCGACGGCGTCTTCTTCTCCAACGGCCCGGGCGACCCCGCCACCGCCGAGGGCCCGGTCGCGCTGATGACCGCCGTCCTGGAGCGCAGGACGCCGCTGTTCGGCATCTGCTTCGGCAACCAGATCCTCGGCCGTGCCCTCGGCTTCGGCACGTACAAGCTGAAGTACGGCCACCGCGGCATCAACCAGCCGGTGCAGGACCGCACCACCGGCAAGGTCGAGGTCACCGCGCACAATCACGGCTTCGCCGTCGACGCGCCCCTCGACAAGGTGAGCGAGACCCCCTTCGGCCGCGCCGAGGTCTCCCACGTCTGCCTGAACGACCAGGTCGTCGAGGGCCTCCAGCTGCTCGACCAGCCGGCGTTCTCCGTCCAGTACCACCCGGAGGCGGCCGCCGGTCCGCACGACGCCGCCTACCTGTTCGACCGCTTCGTTTCTCTGATGGAGGGCCAGCGTGCCTAAGCGCTCCGATATCCAGTCCGTCCTGGTCATCGGCTCCGGCCCGATCGTCATCGGCCAGGCCGCCGAGTTCGACTACTCCGGCACCCAGGCGTGCCGCATCCTGCGCGCCGAGGGCCTGCGGGTCATCCTCGTCAACTCGAACCCGGCGACGATCATGACCGACCCGGAGATCGCCGACGCCACGTACGTCGAGCCGATCACCCCCGAGTTCGTCGAGAAGATCATCGCGAAGGAGCGCCCCGACGCGCTCCTGCCCACCCTCGGCGGCCAGACCGCACTCAACACCGCGATCTCCATGCACGAGCAGGGCGTCCTCGACAAGTACGGCGTCGAGCTCATCGGCGCCAACGTCGAGGCGATCAACAAGGGCGAGGACCGCGACCTCTTCAAGGGCGTCGTCGAAGAGGTCCGCAAGAAGATCGGGCACGGCGAGTCCGCCCGCTCGGTCATCTGCCACTCCATGGACGACGTCCTCAAGGGCGTCGATACCCTCGGCGGCTACCCCGTCGTCGTCCGCCCCTCCTTCACCATGGGCGGCGCCGGCTCCGGCTTCGCGCACGACGAGGAGGAGCTGCGCCGCATCGCCGGCCAGGGCCTGACGCTCTCCCCGACCACCGAGGTGCTCCTGGAGGAGTCCATCCTCGGCTGGAAGGAGTACGAGCTGGAGCTGATGCGCGACAAGAACGACAACGTCGTGGTCGTCTGCTCCATCGAGAACTTCGACCCGATGGGCGTGCACACCGGCGACTCGATCACCGTCGCCCCGTCGATGACGCTCACCGACCGCGAGTACCAGCGGCTGCGCGACATCGGCATCGCGATCATCCGCGAGGTCGGCGTCGACACCGGCGGCTGCAACATCCAGTTCGCGGTGAACCCCGACGACGGCCGCATCATCGTCATCGAGATGAACCCCCGCGTCTCGCGCTCCTCCGCCCTGGCCTCCAAGGCCACGGGCTTCCCGATCGCGAAGATCGCCGCCAAGCTGGCCGTCGGCTACACGCTCGACGAGATCCCGAACGACATCACCGAGAAGACGCCGGCCTCCTTCGAGCCGACGCTCGACTACGTCGTCGTGAAGGCCCCGCGCTTCGCCTTCGAGAAGTTCCCGAGCGCCGACTCCACCCTCACCACGACCATGAAGTCGGTCGGCGAGGCCATGGCCATCGGCCGCAACTTCACCGAGGCCTTCCAGAAGGCGCTGCGCTCCCTGGAGAAGAAGGGCAGCCAGTTCACCTTCGTGGGCCCGGTCGGCGACAAGACCGCTCTCCTCGAAGAGGCCGTGCGCCCGACCGACGGCCGGATCAACACCGTCATGGAGGCGATCCGGGCCGGCGCCACGCCCGAGGAGGTCTTCGACTACACGAAGATCGACCCCTGGTTCGTGGACCAGCTGTTCCTGATCAAGGAGGTCGCCGACGAGCTGGCGGCCGCCGAGCGGCTCGACACCGAGCTGCTCGCCGAGGCCAAGCGGCACGGCTTCTCCGACCACCAGATCGCCGAGATCCGCGGCCTGCGCGAGGACGTCGTCCGCGAGGTCCGGCACGCCCTCGGGGTGCGCCCGGTCTACAAGACGGTCGACACCTGCGCCGCCGAGTTCGCCGCCAAGACGCCGTACTTCTACTCCTCGTACGACGAGGAGTCCGAGGTCGCGCAGCGCACCAAGCCCGCGGTGATCATCCTGGGCTCCGGCCCGAACCGCATCGGCCAGGGCATCGAGTTCGACTACTCCTGCGTCCACGCCTCCTTCGCGCTCAGCGACGCGGGCTACGAGACCGTGATGGTCAACTGCAACCCGGAGACCGTCTCCACGGACTACGACACCTCCGACCGCCTGTACTTCGAGCCGCTGACGCTGGAAGACGTGCTGGAGATCGTGCACGCGGAGTCCCTCGCGGGCCCGATCGCGGGCGTCGTCGTGCAGCTCGGCGGGCAGACCCCGCTGGGCCTCGCGCAGGCGCTCAAGGACAACGGCGTGCCCGTCGTCGGCACGTCCCCGGAGGCGATCCACGCCGCCGAGGACCGCGGCGCCTTCGGCCGGGTGCTCGCCGAGGCCGGTCTCCCGGCCCCGAAGCACGGCACCGCCACCACGTTCGCGGAAGCGAAGGCCATCGCCGACGAGATCGGCTACCCGGTCCTCGTGCGCCCCTCGTACGTGCTCGGCGGCCGCGGCATGGAGATCGTCTACGACGAGACCCGCCTGTCCTCGTACATCGAGGAGTCGACCGAGATCAGCCCGTCCCGGCCCGTCCTGGTGGACCGCTTCCTGGACGACGCCATCGAGATCGATGTGGACGCGCTCTACGACGGCAAGGAGCTCTACCTCGGCGGCGTCATGGAGCACATCGAGGAGGCCGGCATCCACTCCGGCGACTCGGCGTGCGCCCTGCCCCCGATCACGCTCGGCGGCTTCGACATCAAGCGCCTGCGCGCCTCGACCGAGGCCATCGCCAAGGGCGTCGGCGTCCGCGGACTCATCAACATCCAGTTCGCGATGGCCGGTGACATCCTCTACGTCCTGGAGGCCAACCCGCGCGCCTCGCGCACCGTCCCCTTCACCTCGAAGGCGACCGCGGTGCCGCTCGCCAAGGCCGCCGCCCGCATCTCGCTGGGCGCCACCGTCGCCGAACTGCGCGCCGAGGGCCTGCTCCCGAAGACCGGCGACGGCGGCACGCTGCCGCTGGACGCGCCGATCTCCGTCAAGGAGGCCGTCATGCCGTGGTCGCGCTTCCGCGACATCCACGGCCGCGGCGTCGACACCGTCCTCGGCCCGGAGATGCGCTCCACCGGCGAGGTCATGGGCATCGACTCCGTCTTCGGCACGGCGTACGCCAAGTCGCAGGCGGGCGCGTACGGGCCGCTGCCGACCAAGGGCCGCGCCTTCATCTCGGTCGCCAACCGGGACAAGCGCTCGATGATCTTCCCGGCGCGCGAGCTGGTCGCCCACGGCTTCGAGCTGATGGCCACCTCCGGCACGGCCGAGGTCCTCAAGCGCAACGGCATCAACGCCACCATCGTGCGCAAGCAGTCCGAGGGCGAGGGCCCGAACGGCGAGAAGACGATCGTCCAGCTCATCCACGACGGTGACGTCGACCTGATCGTCAACACCCCGTACGGCACCGGCGGCCGCCTCGACGGCTACGAGATCCGCACGGCGGCGGTCGCCCGCTCCGTGCCCTGCCTGACCACGGTCCAGGCCCTCGCGGCCGCCGTCCAGGGCATCGACGCCCTCAACCACGGCGACGTGGGCGTCCGTTCACTGCAGGAACACGCGGAACACCTGACCGCGGCCCGCGACTAGCAGCCAAGAGGGGGACACCGAAAGCGGTGTCCCCCTCTTCATGAGCCCCGCATGAGCCCCCGCCTCCTGCACACCCCTAGGACCTGAGCCATGTACAAGCTGTTCTTCCGCCTCGTCTTCAAGCGCATGGACCCCGAAAAGGCCCACTACCTGGCCTTCCGCTGGATCCGCCTCGCGGCCCGCACCCCGGTCCTGCGCACCTTCGTAGCGGCCGCTCTCGCGCCGCGCTACAAGGAACTGCGTACCGAAGCCCTCGGTCTCCGTATGCACGGTCCCTTCGGCCTCGCCGCCGGCTTCGACAAGAACGCCATCGCGATCGACGGCATGGCGATGCTCGGGTTCGACCACATCGAGATCGGCACCGTCACCGGCGAGCCGCAGCCCGGCAACCCCAAGAAGCGCCTCTTCCGGCTCGTGCCGGACCGCGCGCTCATCAACCGCATGGGCTTCAACAACGAGGGCTCGCTGGCCGTCGCCGCCCGTCTCGCCTCGCGCAACCCGGTCGTCAGGACCACGGTCGGCGTGAACATCGGCAAGACGAAGGTCGTCCCGGAGGCGGAGGCCGTCGCCGACTACGTGAAGTCCACCGAGCGCCTCGCCGCCTTCGCCGACTACCTGGTCGTGAACGTCTCCTCGCCGAACACGCCGGGCCTGCGCAACCTCCAGGCCACGGAGGCGCTGCGCCCGCTGCTCACCGCCGTGCGCGAGGCCGCCGACCGCACCGTGCGCGCCCGCCGCGTCCCGCTCCTGGTGAAGATCGCGCCCGACCTCGCGGACGAGGACGTCGACGCGGTCGCGGACCTGGCCGTGGAACTCGGCCTCGACGGCATCATCGCCACGAACACCACGATCTCCCGCGAAGGCCTCACCACCAAGGGCGCGCTCGTCAACGAGACCGGCGGCCTGTCCGGGGCACCCCTCAAGGAGCGCTCCCTGGAGGTCCTCAGGCGCCTCTACGCGCGCGTGGGGGACCGGATCACCCTCGTGGGCGTCGGCGGCATCGAGAACGCCGAGGACGCCTGGCAGCGCATCCTCGCCGGCGCCACGCTCATCCAGGGCTACTCGGCCTTCATCTACGAGGGCCCGTTCTACGCCCGCGCGATCCACAAGGGGCTCGCCGCCCGCCTCCGTACGAGCCCGCACGTCACCCTCGCCGACGCGATCGGCGCCGATGTCAGGAAGAAGGCCAACGCCGCATGAGTGTCCTCGAACCCTTCGGTGCCCGTCTGCGCCGCGTCATGGACGAGCGCGGCCCGCTGTGCGTCGGGATCGACCCGCACGCCGCCCTGCTCTCCTCCTGGGGCCTGAACGACGACGTCGCCGGCCTGGAGACCTTCACGCGCACGGCGGTCGAGGCCTTCGCGGACACCGTCGCCGTGGTCAAGCCGCAGATGGCCTTCTTCGAGCGGTTCGGCTCGCGCGGCGTCGCCGTCCTGGAGCGGGCGGTCGCCGACCTGCGCGCCGCGGGCACCCTCGTCGTCATGGACGCCAAGCGCGGCGACATCGGCTCCACCATGGCCGCGTACGCGCAGACCTTCCTGCACAAGGACGCGCCGCTGTTCTCGGACGCCCTGACGGTGTCCCCGTACCTCGGCTACGGCTCGCTGAAGCCGGCCGTCGACCTCGCGCGCGAGACCGGCGCGGGGCTCTTCGTCCTCGCGCTCACCTCCAACCCCGAGGGCGGCGAGGTGCAGCACGCCGTGCGGGCGGACGGCCGCAACGTCGGCGCGACGATGCTCGGCCACCTCGCCGAGGAGAACGCGGGGGAGAGCCCGATGGGTTCCTTCGGCGCGGTCGTCGGCGCGACGCTCGGGGACCTGTCCTCGTACGCGCTCGACATCAACGGCCCGCTCCTCGCGCCCGGCATCGGCGCCCAGGGCGCCACGGCCGCCGATCTCCCGGCGGTGTTCGGCGCGGCCGTGCGCAACGTCGTACCGAATGTGAGCCGTGGGGTCCTCAAGGCGGGGCCGTCCGCGAGCGCGCTGCGGGACGCGGCCGTCCGGTTCGCGGACGAGGTGCGTGAGGCGGTCGCCGGCGCGGACACGGACGCGAAATGACGGTGTCCAGGGGTGGCACTCCGTGCCGACCTTGGGCCCCGCGTCCGAATCCTGACCGATTTAACGGTCGTTTTGCCGGAAATGTACGTCCTGAGCGAGGCTGACCAGGACTTTTCCTCTGTTCTCGCTGACTCGGGCGGCCTTGCCCGCTAGTCTCCGTCGAGAGCGAACGGGCGAACGCAGGCAACCGCGTTGCTCTTTGCTCCCCAGGTGTGGGGCGATTAGGTTCCTCACCGGTCCGTATCCGACAGTTCGACATCCGAGGTGACGTAGGCGTGGCTCTTCCGCCCCTTACCCCTGAACAGCGCGCAGCCGCGCTCGAAAAGGCCGCCGCGGCTCGCCGGGAGCGGGCCGAGGTCAAGAATCGACTCAAGCACTCCGGTGCCTCTCTCCATGAGGTCATCAAGCAGGGTCAGGAGAACGACGTCATCGGAAAGATGAAGGTCTCCGCCCTCCTCGAGTCCCTGCCGGGCGTGGGCAAGGTCCGCGCCAAGCAGCTCATGGAGCGTCTCGGGATCTCCGAATCCCGCCGGGTGCGCGGTCTCGGTTCCAACCAGATCGCCTCCCTGGAGCGCGAGTTCGGCAGCACCGGAGCCTGAGTGCCACTGGCCGGCCCGAGGGCTGGTCCGGGCACTCCGGAACAACTGGAATAATCGCTGCATGAGTGAACGTCCGCGGCTGACCGTGCTCTCCGGCCCCTCTGGAGTCGGCAAGAGCACGGTCGTCGCTCATATGCGCAAGGAACACCCCGAGGTCTGGCTCTCGGTGTCGGCGACGACCCGCAAGCCGCGCCCCGGCGAGAAGCACGGGGTCCAGTACTTCTTCGTCACCGATGAGGAGATGGACAAGCTGATCGCCAATGGCGAGCTCCTTGAGTGGGCCGAGTTCGCGGGGAACCGCTACGGCACCCCTCGCCGCGCCGTGCTCGAGCGCCTGGAGGCGGGCGAGCCGGTGCTCCTCGAGATCGATCTGCAGGGCGCGCGGCTCGTGCGCGAGTCGATGCCCGAGGCGCAGCTGGTCTTCCTGGCCCCGCCGAGCTGGGAGGAGCTGGTCCGCCGGCTCACCGGGCGCGGCACCGAGGCCCCGGAGGTCATCGAGCGCCGGCTCGAGGCCGCCAAGGTGGAGCTGGCCGCCGAGGCGGAGTTCGACACCACCCTGGTCAACACCTCCGTCGAGGACGTGGCGCGCGAGCTGCTAGCCTTGATGAAGGTTCTTTGATCTTTACCCCAGTCGGGACCCCCCAGGTTCCGGCCCCCATCGGAAGGCAGAGAGTGTCCTCTTCCATCACCACGCCCGAGGGCATCATCAACCCGCCGATTGATGAGCTGCTCGAAGCCACCGACTCGAAGTACAGTCTGGTCATCTACGCCGCCAAGCGCGCGCGTCAGATCAACGCGTACTACTCGCAGCTCGGTGAAGGCCTGCTCGAGTACGTCGGCCCGCTGGTGGACACGCACGTCCACGAGAAGCCGCTCTCGATCGCGCTTCGTGAGATCAACGCCGGTCTGCTGACGTCGGAGGCCATCGAGGGCCCCGCGCAGTAACACGCGGTTTCTGTACGTCACCACAGGCCCGGCAGTGCTGCTGCCGGGCCTGTGGTGTGTCATGGAGTCGTACGGACACGAGTGCGGGGAGGCACGGACGGTGGATGCGGTGGACAAGCCGAAGGTCGTTCTGGGGGTCAGCGGCGGGATCGCGGCCTACAAGGCGTGCGAACTGCTGCGGCGGCTGACCGAGTCGGGCCACGACGTACGCGTCGTCCCCACCGACGCCGCGCTGCACTTCGTGGGCGCCGCGACCTGGTCGGCGCTGTCCGGCAACCCGGTCTCCACCGAGGTCTGGGACTCCGTCCACGAGGTCCCGCACGTCCGCATCGGCCAGCACGCGGACGTCGTGGTCGTCGCTCCGGCCACCGCCGACATGCTCGCCAAGGCCGCCCACGGCCTCGCCGACGACCTCCTCACGAACACCCTGCTCACGGCCCGCTGTCCGGTCGTCTTCGCGCCCGCCATGCACACCGAGATGTGGGAGCACCCGGCCACGCAGGAGAATGTCGCCACGCTGCGCCGCCGCGGCGCCCTCGTCATCGAGCCCGCGGTCGGCCGGCTGACGGGCGTCGACACCGGCAAGGGGCGCTTCCCCGACCCGGCCGAGATCTTCGAGTACGTACGTCGCGTACTGGCGCGCGGCGCCGCTGCCGCCGCGCCCGACCTGGCCGGCAAGCACGTCGTCGTCAGCGCAGGCGGCACCCGCGAACCGCTCGACCCGGTCCGCTTCCTCGGCAACCGCTCCTCCGGCAAGCAGGGCTACGCGCTGGCCCGTACCGCCGCCGCCCGGGGTGCGCGGGTCACGCTGCTGTCGGCGAACGCGGCCCTGCCCGATCCGGCAGGCGTCGACGTCGTCCGCGTGGGCACCGCCGTGCAATTGCGGGAGGCCGCCCTCAAGGCGGCCGCGGACGCCGACGCGGTCGTGATGGCGGCGGCCGTGGCCGACTTCCGCCCCGAGACGTACGCGACCGGCAAGATCAAGAAGAAGGACGGGCAGGAGCCCGCGCCGGTCGCGCTGGTGCGCAACCCGGACATCCTGGCGGAACTGTCCGCGGACCGGCCGCGCCTGGGCCAGGTGGTCGTCGGCTTCGCCGCGGAGACCGACGACGTCCTCGCCAACGGCCGCGCCAAACTCGCCCGCAAGGGCTGCGACCTGCTCGTCGTCAACGAGGTCGGGGAGCGCAAGACCTTCGGCTCCGAGGAGAACGAGGCCGTGATCCTGGGCGCCGACGGCAGCGAGTCGCCGGTCCCGTACGGCCCGAAGGAAGCGCTCGCCGACCGGATCTGGGACGAGGTCGTCCGACGCGTCGGCCCGACTGTCAACGCCGGGTGAAGATTCGGCCAATGCGGACCGAACCCTCGGGGGAGTGAAAAGCCGCGTTCGCCTCTTCGGGTGCCCCGAAACCCCACAAGCGCGGGAATTTCGGACGTCCCAGCCCCTTCCGAAGACCGATCGTCGTACCGCAGAATGCGGTGTCGCAGGTCACAGCGCTCCCAAGTGGCGAGACGCATGGTCCGGCGACCGAGCACGACCGATAAACTGTTCTCGGACGACGCCGGGCGCAGCCCCCGTCCCGTCCGTCAATGATCAGCCAGCAGCCGCTGCAACCACAGGGAGCGTTGTGTCCCGTCGCCTGTTCACCTCGGAGTCCGTCACCGAGGGCCACCCCGACAAGATCGCTGACCAGATCAGCGACACCATTCTCGACGCGCTGCTGCGCGAGGACCCCAAGTCCCGCGTCGCCGTCGAGACGCTGATCACCACGGGCCTCGTGCACGTGGCCGGTGAGGTGACCACGAAGGCGTACGCGCCGATCGCGCAGCTCGTGCGCGACAAGATCCTCGAGATCGGCTACGACTCGTCCAAGAAGGGCTTCGACGGCGCGTCCTGCGGCGTCTCGGTCTCCATCGGTTCGCAGTCCCCGGACATCGCGCAGGGCGTCGACACGGCGTACGAGAAGCGCGTCGAGGGCGACGAGGACGAGCTCGACAAGCAGGGCGCGGGCGACCAGGGCCTGATGTTCGGCTACGCGTGCGACGAGACGCCGGAGCTCATGCCGCTCCCGATCCACCTCGCGCACCGTCTGTCGCGGCGTCTGTCCGAGGTCCGCAAGAACGGCACGATCCCTTACCTCCGCCCGGACGGCAAGACCCAGGTCACCATCGAGTACGACGGCGACAAGGCCGTCCGCCTCGACACCGTCGTGGTCTCCTCGCAGCACGCGTCGGACATCGACCTGGACTCGCTGCTCGCCCCGGACATCCGCGAGTTCGTCGTCGAGCCGGAGCTGAAGGCTCTCCTCGAGGACGGCATCAAGCTGGAGACCGAGGGCTACCGCCTCCTGGTCAACCCGACCGGTCGCTTCGAGATCGGCGGCCCGATGGGCGACGCCGGCCTGACCGGCCGCAAGATCATCATCGACACGTACGGCGGCTACGCCCGCCACGGCGGCGGCGCCTTCTCCGGCAAGGACCCGTCCAAGGTCGACCGTTCGGCCGCGTACGCGATGCGCTGGGTCGCCAAGAACGTCGTCGCCGCGGGCCTGGCGGCGCGCTGCGAGGTCCAGGTCGCATACGCGATCGGCAAGGCCGAGCCGGTGGGTCTGTTCGTCGAGACCTTCGGCACGGCGACGGTCGACACCGACAAGATCGAGGCCGCGATCAGCGAGGTCTTCGACCTGCGCCCGGCCGCGATCATCCGCGACCTCGACCTGCTCCGCCCGATCTACTCCCAGACGGCCGCCTACGGCCACTTCGGGCGCGCGCTGCCCGACTTCACCTGGGAGAGGACCGACCGCGTGGACGCACTGCGCAAGGCTGCGGGTCTGTAGGTCCCGACAGCGACGCTCGTGGGGCCCGGCTCTCCTTCGGGAGGGCCGGGCCTCCGCGTTTTCCGGGCGCCTTCGACTGTCAGTCCCCTCTGGTAGGAATGCACCTGTGAGCAGCGACAACGACACCCCCGAGCAGCCCGCCGGCGGCGAGCCGGAGCAGCTTGCGCTTCTTCGGGAGAGCGTGCGCAAGGCGAAGGCGCCGAAGGCCAAGCCGCGGACGTGGCGGGGAGCGGCGCTCGCCCAGGAGCTGCCGGTGGCGCGGGTGCTCGTCGACAAGGGAGTGCTGCATCTCGACCGGTACTTCGAGTACGCGATTCCGGAGGAGCTGGACGCTGTTGCCCAGCCGGGGGTGCGGGTGCGGGTGCGGTTCGGGGCCGGCAGCAGGAACGTGCGCGACGGGCGGCGCGAAGGCGGCGGCCTCATCGACGGGTTCCTGGTGGAGCGGGTCGCCGAGGCCGAGTACCAAGGGCCGTTGGCCGCGCTCGCCCAGGTGCTGTCGCCCGAACCGGTGCTCGGCGCCGACCTGTTGGGGCTGACCCGGGCCGTGGCCGACCGGTACGCGGGCAGCCTCGCGGACGTGCTGCAGCTCGCCGTTCCACCGCGGCACGCGAAGGCCGAGGCCAAGCAATTCCCGGCGCCGCCCGCGGCTCCGGC
>NZ_JAAGMG010000254.1 GCF_010548525.1 Streptomyces sp. SID14478 | reverse complement strand
GCGCTCGACGGGGCCGTGCTGCACGGCATGCCGCCGTCGCCGCTGGTCGCCGACCTCACGCAGGGAGTCGGTGTCGAGCGCGGGGAGCGTACGGGAGAGGAGCCCGCGCCGGAGCGTTCGGCGCCCGTGCCGACGGCCCGCGGCAAGAAGCCCGAGCCTGCCGCCGCGGAGCCCGAGCCGACGCCGTCCAAGCTCGCCGTGCCCGATCTGACCAAGTCCTCGCCCGGCGCGCCGCGGGACCTGCCCCCGCGCGCCGAGCAGCTCCAGCTCGCCGGCGACATCACGTACGCGCTGCCGTCGCTCGACCTCCTGACCCGCGGTGGGCCCGGGAAGTCGCGCAGCGCGGCCAACGACGCCGTCGTCGAATCGCTCTCGACCGTCTTCACCGAGTTCAAGGTCGACGCGGCCGTCACCGGGTTCACCCGTGGCCCGACGGTCACGCGGTACGAGGTCGAGCTCGGCCCCGCCGTGAAGGTCGAGAAGATCACGGCGCTCGCCAAGAACATCGCGTACGCCGTCGCGTCCCCTGACGTCCGGATCATCAGCCCCATCCCCGGCAAGTCCGCGGTCGGCATCGAGATCCCGAACACCGACCGGGAAATGGTCAACGTCGGCGACGTGCTGCGCCTCGCGGACGCCGCCGAGGACGACCACCCGATGCTGGTCGCGCTCGGCAAGGACGTCGAGGGCGGCTACGTGATGGCGAACATCGCGAAAATGCCGCACATCCTTGTCGCCGGTGCCACCGGATCCGGTAAGTCGTCCTGCATCAACTGTCTGATCACGTCGGTCATGGTGCGGGCGACACCCGAGGACGTGCGGATGGTCCTCGTCGACCCCAAGCGCGTGGAGCTGACGGCGTACGAGGGGATTCCGCACCTCATCACGCCGATCATCACCAACCCCAAGCGGGCCGCCGAGGCGCTGCAGTGGGTCGTACGCGAGATGGATCTGCGCTACGACGACCTGGCCGCCTTCGGCTACCGGCACATCGACGACTTCAACCAGGCGATCCGCGACGGCAAGCTCAAGACGCCCGAGGGCAGCGAGCGGGAGCTGAAGACCTACCCGTACCTGCTGGTGATCGTCGACGAGCTGGCCGACCTGATGATGGTCGCGCCGCGCGACGTCGAGGACGCCATCGTGCGGATCACGCAGCTCGCGCGTGCGGCCGGTATCCACCTGGTGCTCGCCACGCAGCGCCCGTCGGTCGACGTCGTCACCGGTCTGATCAAGGCGAACGTGCCGTCGCGGCTCGCCTTCGCCACGTCCTCGCTCGCCGACAGCCGGGTCATCCTCGACCAGCCCGGGGCCGAGAAGCTCATCGGCAAGGGCGACGGTCTCTTCCTGCCCATGGGGGCGAACAAGCCGACCCGTATGCAGGGAGCCTTCGTCACCGAGGACGAGATCCACGCCGTCGTGCAGCACTGCAAGGACCAGATGGCGCCGGTCTTCCGGGAAGACGTCACCGTGGGGACCAAGCAGAAGAAGGAGATCGACGAGGACATCGGCGACGACCTGGAGCTGCTGTGCGCGGCGGCCGAGCTGGTGGTCTCCACGCAGTTCGGGTCGACCTCCATGCTGCAGCGCAAGCTCCGCGTGGGCTTCGCCAAGGCCGGGCGGCTGATGGACCTCATGGAGTCGCGGAACATCGTGGGACCGAGCGAGGGTTCGAAGGCCCGGGACGTGCTCGTGAAGCCGGACGAACTGGATGGAGTGCTCGCGGTGATCCGTGGGGAGGCTCAGTCCTGAGGATCTTTCGGATTTGATGTCACTCGGACGGGGATCCGGGGCAACCGTTTCCTCAACGAGTACGTCAAGTTGAGGGAGAGGCAGCTCGCTGCCCCGTCATCAGGCTGTCGGGCCATTCTGATGGCGTACAAAGTCCGACCGCCCGGTTGCCCCACCCTTTCGCACCCCCCCTAGACTGAACCTCCAGCAGGTGGCTACACGCTCGAAAGGCGCCCCCGTGTCCATCGGCAACTCCCCTGAAGACGACCGTCCTTCGGAAGACCGCATCCCGCCCGCGGACGAGCGGCCCTCGATCGGTCGTGCCCTTCAGCAGGCACGTATCGACGCGGGGCTGACTGTCGACGAGGTCAGCCAGTCGACCCGGGTGCGCATCCCGATCGTGCACGCCATCGAACAGGACGACTTCTCCCGCTGCGGCGGCGACGTGTACGCACGCGGCCACGTCCGCACGCTCGCCCGCGCCGTCGGCGTCGACCCGGAACCGCTGCTCGCGCAGTTCGAGGCCGAGCACGGGGGGCGGCCCGCGCCCACCCCGGCGACCCCGCTGTTCGAGGCGGAGCGCATCCGGTCCGAGCCGCGCAGGCCCAATTGGACCGCCGCCATGGTCGCCGCGATCGTCGCGGTGATCGCCTTCGTCGGCTACACCGCGTTCAGCGGTGGCGACGACGACAGCAGCAGCAAGCAGCAGGCCGCAGAGGGCGCCACGCCCGCGACCAGCAAGCCCGCCCCCAAGCCGAGCGGCAACACCAAGAAGCCCGTCGACCCCAAACCGGACCCGTCCGACAGCGCGATCGCGGCCGCTCCCGCGGACAAGGTCACCGTGCAGGTCAACGCGGCGGACGGGCGCAGCTGGATCTCGGCGAAGGACCACAACGGGCGGCTCATGTTCGACGGCCTGCTCAAGCAGGGCCAGTCGAAGACGTTCCAGGACAACCAGAAGGTCGACCTCATCCTCGGCGACGCGGGTGCGATCCAGCTGTACGTGAACGGCAAGCAGATCGAGGACGAGTTCCAGCCCGGCCAGGTCGAGCGGCTCAGTTACACGAAGGGTGACCCGGAGGTCGGGTGACCACGGCGATCCTTCGGTAACCCTCGCGGCGAGGGCTGTCGGTGGGACGAAGTAGTCTTGAGTCCATGCCCGAACGCCGTACCGTCGCACTTGTCACCCTTGGCTGCGCCCGTAACGAGGTGGACTCGGAGGAGCTCGCAGGCCGCTTGGAGGCGGACGGCTGGGAGCTCGTCGAGGACGCCGAGGCCGCAGATGTCGCCGTCGTCAACACCTGTGGCTTCGTCGAAGCCGCGAAGAAGGACTCCGTCGACGCCCTGCTCGAGGCCAATGATCTGAAGGGCCACGGCAGAACCCAGGCGGTCGTCGCCGTCGGCTGCATGGCCGAGCGGTACGGCAAGGAGCTTGCCGACGCGCTTCCCGAGGCCGACGGCGTGCTCGGCTTCGACGACTACGAGGACATCTCCGGCCGCCTGCAGACCATCCTGTCCGGCGGAAGCGTGGAGGCCCACGCCCCGCGCGACCGGCGCAAGCTGCTGCCCATCAGCCCGGCCGAGCGCCAGGAGGCGGGTGCGGGGATCGCCCTGCCCGGACACGCGCCGGCGGACCTGCCGGACGGGCTCGCGCCCGCGTCCGGGCCGCGTGCGCCGCTGCGGCGCCGGCTCGACGGTGCGCCCGTCGCCTCCGTGAAGCTGGCCTCCGGCTGCGACCGGCGGTGCTCGTTCTGCGCGATTCCGTCGTTCCGCGGTTCGTTCATCTCCCGCCGCCCCAGCGACGTCCTGAACGAGACGCGCTGGCTGGGCGAGCAGGGCGTCAAGGAGGTCATGCTGGTCTCCGAGAACAACACGTCGTACGGCAAGGACCTGGGTGACATCCGTCTCCTGGAGTCGCTGCTGCCCGAGCTGGCGGCCGTCGACGGGATCGAGCGGGTGCGGGTCAGCTACCTGCAGCCCGCCGAGATGCGGCCGGGCCTCATCGACGTCCTGACGGGGACCGACAAGGTCGTCCCGTACTTCGACCTCTCCTTCCAGCACTCGGCGCCCGGCGTGCTGCGCGCCATGCGGCGTTTCGGGGACACCGACCGCTTCCTGGAGCTGCTCGACACCATTCGGAGCAAGGCACCGCAGGCCGGTGTCCGGTCGAACTTCATCGTCGGCTTCCCCGGCGAGTCCGAGGGCGACCTCGCCGAGCTGGAGCGCTTCCTGAACGGTGCGCGGCTGGACGCCATCGGTGTGTTCGGCTACTCCGACGAGGAGGGCACGGAAGCGGCCACGTACGACAACAAGCTCGACGAGGACGTCGTCGCCGAGCGTCTCGCGCGGGTATCGCGCCTCGCCGAGCAGCTCGTGTCGCAGCGGGCCGAGGAGCGCCTGGGCGAGACCGTGGAGGTGCTCGTCGAGTCGGTGGACGCGGAGGACGGCGTGCTCGGCCGCGGTGCGCACCAAGCCCCCGAGACGGACGGACAGGTGCGGCTCACGGGCGGCGCAGGACTCACGGTCGGCCGTATGGTCGAGGCAAAGGTGGTCGGGACCGAGGGAGTGGACCTCGTCGCCGAGCCGCTCGACGGGCTTGAGGAGGCAGGCAGATGACCGGAGTCCCGGCATCCGCCACGGGCGGGACCGGTTCGCCGGCGCCCGGCGGCAAGCTGGGCGCTGCGGCCGTCAATCAGGCCAGCCTGTGGAACATCGCCAACATCCTGACCATGATCCGGCTGCTGCTCGTGCCCGGCTTCGTGGTGCTGATGCTCGCCGACGGCGGGTACGACCCGGCGATGCGGGCCTGGGCCTGGGCGGCGTTCGCGGTCGCGATGATCACGGACGTCTTCGACGGGCACCTGGCCCGTACGTACGACCTGGTCACCGACTTCGGGAAGATCGCCGACCCCATCGCCGACAAGGCGATCATGGGGGCGGCGCTGATCTGTCTGTCGTACCTCGGTGACCTGCCGTGGTGGGTGACCGGCGTCATCCTCGGGCGGGAGCTCGGGATCACGGTGCTGCGCTTCGTGGTGATCCGCTACGGGGTCATTCCGGCCAGTCGTGGCGGCAAGCTCAAGACCCTCGCGCAGGGCACGGCCGTGGGCATGTACGTGCTCGCGCTGACCGGGCCGCTCGCCACCTTCCGCTTCTGGGTCATGGCCGTGGCCGTCGCGCTGACCGTGGTGACCGGGCTCGACTACATCCGGCAGGCGGTCGTGCTGCGCCGGGCGGGTCTTGAGGAGGCGAAGGCCGCCGCGGCCGCGTCGCAGGCGGCTGCGGACGACAAGGCGTCCTCGGAGGCGGCCGAGAAGTGACGCACGAGGCTGCCGAGGCGCTGCGACTGTTGACCGGCCGGGGGGAGACCCTCGCCGTCGCCGAGTCGCTCACCGGTGGTCTCGTGGCCGCGGAGCTGGTCGCCGTACCCGGTGCCTCGAAGGCGTTCCGCGGGTCCGTCACGGCGTACGCGACCGAGCTCAAGCACCGACTGCTCGCGGTCGACGCCGGCCTGCTGGCCGCGCACGGACCCGTCCATCCGGAGGTCGCGCTGCAGATGGCGGCCGGGGTCCGGGACGCGCTCGGCGCGGACTGGGGGATCGCCACGACCGGCGTCGCCGGGCCGGAGCCGCAGGACGGACAGCCGGTGGGCACGGTCTACGTGGCGGCCGTCGGACCCGACGGGAACGGCCCGGACGGCGCCCTGGACAGCGTTGCGAAGGGCGGAGGCGATTTCGCTGGTAGCCGCAAAGTGGTCGAGCTGCGGTTGAACGGCGACCGGACGGAAATCCGTAAGAAGAGTGTGCGGAGCGTGCTCGGGCTGCTCAGGGAAGAGCTGGTCGGAGGGCATTCCGGCGAACGTACTGGGAATGCGCGGACACAGGATACGGAACAGAACGGGGAGTCTTGATGTTTGCAGCCCTGAGTGAACACGACATCGCTCCCCGCACGGCCGCCGCACGAGGCGGTACGGTGGGGCGTGAAGGATGCGGCTACGCGGTCCGAGGAGGGAGCCACCGATGATTCTGCTCCGTCGCCTGCTGGGTGACGTGCTGCGTCGGCAGCGCCAGCGCCAGGGCCGTACTCTGCGCGAAGTCTCCTCGTCCGCCCGAGTCTCGCTCGGCTATCTCTCCGAGGTGGAGCGGGGGCAGAAGGAGGCTTCCTCCGAGCTGCTCTCCGCGATCTGCGACGCGCTTGACGTACGGATGTCCGAGTTGATGCGCGAGGTGAGCGACGAGCTCGCCCTCGCCGAGCTGGCTGTGTCGGCAGCAGCGGTCCCGTCGGAGCCGGTGCCATCACCGGTTCGTCCGATGCTCAATGCGGTCTCCGTGACCGGCGTCCCGCCGGAACGGGTGACGATCAAGGCGCCTGCGGAGGCGGTGGACGTCGTAGCGGCGTAGCGCCTGCACGCAGCGTGAAGTGTGCGAGAGCCCCGACCGGGAATCCGGTCGGGGCTTTCTGCTGGGCACCAGAGGCCGAAGGTCCCGAGTCCTGGCTTCCTGTGTCCGTAATAGTGCATGTGTGCCATCGTTGATGGTGATTTCGCTACGGAGGTTACGGATGTACGTCGTGAAGAGCCCGCTGTCCGATGCTGACCTGAAGACCGTGTCCGAGGCGCTGCAGGGTGCACTCGTGGACCTCGTGGATCTTTCCCTCGTGGCCAAGCAGGTCCACTGGAACGTGGTGGGCCCTCGTTTCCGGTCCGTGCACCTTCAGCTCGACGAGGTGGTGGACACCGCGCGGCAGCACTCCGACACGGTGGCCGAGCGGGCCTCGACGCTGGGTGTGTCGCCGGACGGCCGTGCCGGGACGGTGGCCGCCACGAGCGGCATCGGTGCGGTGTCCGAGGGCTGGGTGAAGGACGTGGACGCGGTCGGGACGCTCGTGGAGGCGCTCGGCGCGGTGATCACCCGGATGCGTGAGCGCATCGAGGAGACCGGCGAGGCCGACCCGGTGAGCCAGGACATCTTCATCGGCATCACGGCCGATCTGGAGAAGCACCACTGGATGTTCCAGGCCGAGAACGGCGGCTGAGACGTTCTCCGGTCCGATCGGGTGCGAACGGGGGCGCGTCACGGGGTTCGTGGCGCGCCCTTGTTGCGCACTGCCGGAGGTGGAGGCGGAGGCGGGCGCGTGGCGTCCCAGGTGCGGTGCCGGTGACGGGCGGAGGTGAGCGGTCGGTGGCAGGTCGGCGGCTGTGGCGCTGGATACCGGCCGTGGTGCTGGGGGCGCTGTGGTGGTGGGGTGTGCTGCGGCTGGCCTTCGCGCCGGACGCGGGGGTGTTTGAAGGGGCGGTCGCGGCGGGCGGCTGGGGGCTCAGTCTGCTGCCGGTGCATGCGTTGCCGAAGGCGCGGGCGGCCGGGGTCGCGGGGGCGCCCGGTCATCATGGCGCGCGGCGGGTGCGGGGGCGGGCCGTGCGGGCGGGCCGGGAGTTCGGGGCCGGGATGCGGGGGCGGGTCACCAGGGCATGGCGACGCCGCCGTTCGGGCGGAGGATCTGGCCGGTCGTGAACGCGGCGGCGTCCGAGGCGAGGTGCAGTACCGCGTGCGCGATGTCCTCCGGGGCGCCGACCCGGCCGAGCGGGGTCATGCGCACCATCAGGGACTCCGTGTGGGCCTGGGCGCTCTCGTCGTGGCGGGTGGTCATCGGCGTACGGATCCAGCCCGGTGCGACCGCGTTGACGCGGATGCCGTGCGGACCCATCTCCGTGGCGAGCGTCTTGGTGAGCTGCACGATGGCGGCCTTCGCGACGCCGTAGCAGAACAGGCCGGGGCCGCCGGTGTCGATCGCGCCCGAGGCCATGGTGACGATGCTGCCGGGGGTGCCGGCCGCGAGCATCGTGCGGGCCGCCTCCTGGCACGCGTACAGCACGCCCTTGAAGTTGACGGCGAGTACGCGGTCGAGGTCCTCGTCGCTGGTCTCCATGACGGGGCTGCTGTGCATGATGCCGGCGACGGCGGCCATGATGTCCAGCGCGCCGGTGGGGCTGGTCCCGGCGGCCGCGGTGACGGCGGCGGCGACCTGGGTGCGGTCCGAGACGTCCAGGAGGTGCGGGTGCGCGGTGCCGCCGCTCTCCTTGATGAGGGCCGTCGTCTCGTGCAGACCCTGTGTGTCGCGGTCCGCGCAGTGCACAGTGGCTCCTGCCTCGGCGAGGAGCGCCGCCGAGGCGCGTCCGATGCCGCTGGCGGCGCCGGTGACGAATGCGGTGCGTCCGGTGAGGTCGTACGCCTTGACGGGCATGAAGGGACCGTACGAGCTGTTCTGACGGACCGTCAATTGTTGTGCGCGGATCACGTGGTGGGGGTCGGGCCCGACTGGCAGCGGGGGCACCAGTAGGTGGGGCGTTCGCGGGAGCCGTCTCCCTGGTTCGCCGTGCGGATCGGGGTGCGGCAGCGCAGGCAGGGGCGACCGGCCCTGCCGTAGACGTACAGGCGCTCGTCGGGGCGGGCGCGGCCGGTGGTGACGCGGGCCGGGCGGTCGCGGTTGGCTTCGAGGAGCTTCTTCGCGAGGAGGGGGAGACGGTCGGCGGTCCCGGGCGGGAGGTCGCCGACCGGGAGCCAGGGCGTGACCCGCAGGAGGAAGCACATCTCGGACTTGTAGACGTTGCCGATTCCGGCGAGGTTGCGCTGGTCGAGGAGGGCCTCCCCGAGGGGGCGGGCGGGGTCCTTGAGCAGGTTGCTCAGGGCGGTGTCGGGGTCCCAGTCGGGGCCGAGCAGATCGGGGCCGAGATGGCCCACCGCAGTGAACTCCTCGTTGGTGCGCAGCAGTTCGAGGACGGGCAGGCGGTAGCCCACCGCCGCGTGCGACGCGTTGGCGAGGATCGCGCGGATCTGATGGGTGGGGCCGCCCCGCCAGCGCTCGCCCGGTGCGTAGATCTTCCAGGAGCCGTCCATCCGCAGGTGCGAGTGGAGCGTGAGGCCGCCCTCAAGGCGGGTCAGCAGGTGCTTTCCGCGCGAGGTGACGTCCAGGACCTCGCGGCCGGTGAGGTCCGCCGTGGCGAACCGCGGGACACGCAGGTCGGAGCGGGTGAGCACCTGGCCCGCGAGCGCACGGTGCAGTCGCTTCGCGGCCTGCAGGACGGTGTCTCCTTCGGGCATGTGTCCAGGGTAGGTCTCGCGACCGGGTCCCGCGTGGCCTCACGCGCGCAGGCGCAGCCCGCGGGGCGTCGCGTGGAAACCGGCTCCTTCCAGGAGGGAGGCGTACGGGGAGGTGAGCGCCGCCTCGCCGTTGATCCGCTCGACGGTGATGGTGCCGAGGGCGCCGGAACGGGCTGCCTCGCCGAGTGACTGCGCGGCGGCGGGCAGACGGGGGTCCTCCGCGAGCAGGGCGGGCGTCGGCGGGGCGGCATCGGCCCCGGAGGCGGGCCAGGCGAGGAGCGTCTTGCCGCCCCGCTCCATGTAGAGGGTCAGTTCGCCGTCGGCCAGGACGACGAGGGAACCCGCCTTGCGGCCCGGCTTGTGGCCCGCGCCGGTGGGAGGCTCGGGCCACGGGAGGGCGGCGCCGTACGCGTTGGCCGGGTCGGCTGCGGCGAGCACCAGGGCGCGGGGGGCGGTGGCCCGAGACGCCGGGGCGTCGACCGGGGCGTACGGGTCGGGCGGGGCCGC
>NZ_JAAGMG010000211.1 GCF_010548525.1 Streptomyces sp. SID14478 | reverse complement strand
CCGGCCCGCCCCCACGGCAGCGACGCGACCCGCTGCGGCGCGAACGCGTCCAGCCGCAGCCCCCGCGCCCGCACCCCGTGCAGGTACTGCCGCTCGTGCAGCAGACCGCCCGTGATCCCCTTCGGCTCGCCCGTACGCGGCCCGTAGTTGACCCGGCCGAGCGACTCCACCCACAGCTCCACGCGCGCGTGCCCGGCCACCGGCTCCCCGAGGACCGGCTCCTCCTCCGTGAGCACCCCGGCCCGCTCCCCGTCGACGTACACGACCGCGACGTCCCGCAGCCCGCTCGCCCGCAGCGGATACGGCGCCCGCGGCCCCGGCACCGTCACCGCGTACCGCACCAGACCACGGTCCACGTCCAGTTCCTCGAACGACGGCGCCGTCGCGTGCTCCGACTCCGGACCGCCCAGCGCCTCCAGCACCCCCTCCAGCGGCGTGAACGCGGTCAGCTCGGCCGTGACCGGCGCCGCCAGCGCCGCCTGCGGCTCGGGCACCTCGGGCAGCGGCCCGTCCGCGTACCGGCCGAGGATCTCCCGGAACAGCCAGAACTTCTCGGTGGGGCGGCCCCGTTCGTCGACCGGCGCGTCGTAGTCGTACGACGTCACGTCCGGCTGGAGCGCACCGTCGTGCAGCTCACCGGCCCGGTTCGCGCCCGCCCAGCCCCCGAAGCTCGTCCCGCCGTGCGCCATGTACAGATTCACCGACGCCCCGCACTCCAGGATCTCCCGCAGCGCCTCGGCCGCGTCCTGCGGGTCCCGCCGCACCTGCTCGGCGCCCCAGTGGTCGAACCAGCCGCACCAGAACTCCATGCACATCAGCGGACCCTTGGGGCGGTGCCTGCGCAGCGTCGCGAAGCCCTCGCGCGCGCGGGAGCCGAAATTCGCCGTCGCCAGGACGCCCGGCACCGAACCACCCGTCAGCATGTGGTCCTCGGGCCCGTCCGACGTGAACAGCGGCACGCTCACACCCAGTTCGACAAGAAGGTCCGCAAGAGCCCGCAAGTAGAGACCGTCCGAGCCGTAACTGCCGTACTCGTTCTCCACCTGCACCATGATCACCGGGCCGCCCCGGTCGATCTGCCGCCGCGTGATGTGCGGCAACAGCACCCGGAACCAGCGCTCCACCGACGACACGAACTCCGCGTCCCTGGTACGGATCCGCGCTCCCAGCGGCCCCGTCACCCAGTGCGGCAGCCCCCCGTTCTCCCACTCGGCACACATGTAGGGCCCCGGCCGGACGATGACCCACAGCCCCGCCTCCCGCGCCGCGTCGAGGAAGCGGCCCACCGCCGCCACGTCGTGCAGCTCACCCGGCCGCGGCTCGTGCAGGTTCCACGGAACGTACGTCTCCACACAGTTCAGCCCCATCGCCCGCAGCATCCGCAGCCGATGCGCCCACTGCTCCTCGTGGACCCGGAAGTAGTGCAAGGCGCCTGACAGCAGCCGCACCGGCCGACCGTCCACCTCGAAATCGTCCTCGCCCACCCTGAACTCGGCCATTACGTGCTCCTCTGTGCCTGGAAGGCGCCTCGCCCACCGGCCGCCACTTTCACCTCTGGCGGGCGAGCGGGTCCATGGACAAAGATCGGCTGATGTTGGACGGGGACGCCCGCACGAAACACCACGGGAGGGGACACATGTCCACGTACCACACCTGGATGCGGTACTTCACACCCAGCCCGGTCCACCACCGCCTCGGCCTCGTCTGCCTCGGCGTCGGACTCCAGCACGGACTGCTGCCGGCCGTCGGACCCCGCACCCTCGACCACCACGTCGCCGTCGTCGTGACCGCGGGCAGCGGCTGGTTCCAGGCCGCCGACGGCCACCGCACCCCCGTCACCGCACCCGCCCTCCTCTGGCTCACCCCGGGCAGCCCCCACCACTACGGAGCCGACCCCGACCACGGCTGGGACGAGTGCTTCGTCGACTTCACCGGACCCGCCACCGCCACCTACACCGAACTCGGCTACATCGAACCCGACCGGCCCCTCGTACCGCTCTCCGACGCCGCGCAGGCCCGCGCCGCCGTCGGCCGCATCGCCCGCGCCGCCCGCCGCGGCAACCCCCTCCTGGAGGTCGAGACGGGCGCCGCCGTCCACGAACTCCTCGTCGCCCTGCGCCGCGCCCGCGCCGACATGGCCCCCGACGGCGACCCCGTCCTGCAGGCCCTCGCCCGCGACGCCTTCCAGCCGCTGTCCGTCGCCGAACACGCCGCCCGGCACGGCATGACCCCCGCCGAACTGCGCACCGCCGTCCGCAGAGGCGCGGGCTGCAGCCCCAAGGACTACCTCCTCGGCATCCGCCTGGGCCGCGCCAAGGAACTCCTCGCCGCCACCGAACTGCCCGTCGCCGCCGTCGCCCGCCGCGTCGGCTACGACGACCCCGCCTACTTCTCCCGCCTGTTCACCCGCCGCGTCGGCACCGCCCCCGTCCGCTTCCGCGAACAACAGGGCCGCGCCGTACCCGGCGGCTGGTCCGACAAGATCCCCGACCCCGACGACCCACCCATGCTCCACGTAGGCTGACCCGTCATGACCACCAGCAATCCCCAGGCGCAGCCCACCGGCCAGGCCGGTCCGACCGTGGACCCGGCCGTGGTCGCCGAGCTCGGCCGCCTGCGCGACAGCATCGACAACATCGACGCCGCCGTCGTCCACATGCTCGCCGAACGCTTCAAATGCACCCAGCAGGTCGGCCACCTCAAGGCCCACCACGACCTGCCCCCGGCCGACCCGGCCCGCGAGTCCCGGCAGATCGCGCGGCTGCGCCAGCTCGCCGAGAACGCCAAACTCGACCCCGCGTTCGCCGAGAAGTTCCTCACCTTCATCATTTCCGAGGTCATCCGCCACCACGAGCAGATCGCGGAGAACACCAAGAAGTGACCGCGGGGCTCAGCCGCCGAACATCTTGCGGTGGTTCTCGCCCATGACCCAGACGAACCCCACCATCATGGCGACGAAGGCCAGCACCAGCAGCGCCACCACCGCGCCACAGCCCCACAGGACCACGCGCCCCGCCGAACGCCGCCGGTGCGGCACCTCCGTCCCCCGCGACGACCCGGGGTGCCGCCCCCTGCGTATCCCCACGCCCACCGCCTCCTCGTCCCGGCCGCCGCGCTCCGCGACTACGGATCACTGTGGCACCGTGTCCGTGCCATCAGGCAGCATGACCCCATGTCCGTACTGACGCGCGACGAAGCGCAGACCCGAGCCCGGCTCATCGACGTCCAGCAGTACACCGTCGACCTCGACCTCACCCGCGGCGCCGACACCTTCGACTCCCGCACCGCGATCCGGTTCACCGCACGCGCCGCCGGAGACACCTTCGTCGAGCTCAAGCCCGCCGAGCTGCGCTCCGTCACCCTCGACGGACTCCCCCTCGACCCCACCACCCTCGACGGCGACCGGCTGCCGCTGACCGGACTCACCGCCGGCCCCCACGAGCTGCGCTTCGACACCGCCATGCGCTACTCGCACACCGGCGAGGGCATGCACCGCTTCACCGACCCCACCGACGGCGAGACGTACGTCTACACGCAGCTGTTCATGGACGACATCCAGCGCGTCTTCGCCGCCTTCGACCAGCCCGACCTGAAGGCCGTCTTCGACCTCACCGTCACCGCCCCCGACGGCTGGACCGTCCTCGCCAACGGCGTCACCGAACACCTGGGGGAGGGCAGGTGGCAGGCCGCCACCACCCCGCTCCTGTCCACGTACCTCGTCGCCGTCGCCGCCGGCCCCTGGCACTCGGTGCGCACCGAACACCGCGGCCTGCCCTTCGGCCTCCACTGCCGCCGCTCGCTGGCGCCCTACCTGGACGCCGACGCCGACGAGATCCTCGACGCCACGCGCGCGTGCTTCGACCGCTACCACGAGAAGTTCGACGAGCCCTACCCGTTCGACTCCTACGACCAGGCCTTCGTCCCCGAGTTCAACGCCGGCGCCATGGAGAACCCCGGACTCGTCACCTTCCGCGACGAGTTCGTCTACCGCTCCGCCGTCACCGACACCGAACGCCAGACCCGCGCCATGGTCATCGCCCACGAAATGGCCCACATGTGGTTCGGCGACCTGGTCACCCTCAAGTGGTGGGACGACATCTGGCTCAACGAGTCGTTCGCCGAGTACATGGGCTACCAGACCCTCACCGAAGCCACCCGCTTCACCGACACCTGGGTCGACTTCGGCGTCGCCCGCAAGGCCTGGGGCTACGACGCCGACCAGCGCCCCTCCACCCACCCCGTCGCCCCCGAGGCCGTCGAGGACACCGCCTCCGCACTCCTCAACTTCGACGGCATCTCCTACGCCAAGGGCGCCTCCGCTCTACGGCAGCTGGTGACCTGGCTCGGCGAGAAGGACTTCCTCGCCAGCATCAACACCCACTTCAAACGCCACAAGTTCGCCAACGCCACCCTCGCCGACTTCATCGACAGCCTCGCCGCAGGAGCATCCGGCACCGACCGCGACGTCCACGCCTGGGCCGACACCTGGCTGCGCACCACCGGCGTCGACACCCTCACCGGACAGCTCACCGAAGCCGCCGGCGCCCCCGGCGAGCAGGCCCTCACCGTCGCGCGCACCGGCAGCCGCCCCCACCGCATCGCCGTCGGCCTCTACGACCGCGACCCCGCCGACGGCCACGCCTTCGTCCTGCGCGAACGCCTCGACCTCGACGTGCCCGGCGACCCCCACCCCCTCACCGGACCCCGCCCCGCCCTGATCGTCCCCAACGACCAGGACCTCACCTACGCCAAGGTCCGCCTCGACACCGCCTCCGAAGAGGCCGCCCTGCGCGGACTGTCCGGCATCCCCGACCCGCTCACCCGCGCCGTCCTGTGGAACACGCTGCGCGACATGGTCCGCGACGGCCAACTGGCGCCCACCGCCTACCTGCAGACCGTCGGCGCCCACCTCGCGAAGGAGAGCGACCTCGCCCTCGTCCAGGGCGTCCTCACCTTCGCCCACACCCAGGTCGCCGACCGCTACAGCACCCCCGCCGACCGCCCCGCCGCCCTCGACCTGCTCACCACCCTGTGCGAGGACCTCATCCGCCGCACCGAGGACGGCAGCAACCCCGGCCTGCGCCTGACCGCCGTGCGCCACCTCATCGACGCCGCCCGGCACGCCGACGTCATCCGCGGCTGGCTCGACTCCGGCGCCGTCCCCGGCGGCCCCGACCTCGACCCCGAACTGCGCTGGCGCATCCTCGGCCGCCTCAGCGTCCTCGGCACCGTCGACGAAGCCGTCATCGAAGCCGAACTCGCCCACGACCCCAGCGCCACCGGACAGGAAGGCGCCGCCCGCTGCCGCGCCGCCCTGCCCGACCCCCAGGCCAAGGCGGCCGCCTGGGACGCGATGTTCACCACCGACCCCGACCACGACCTGTCCAACTACCTGTTCACCGCCACCGCCCAAGGCTTCTGGCAGCCCGAACAGACCGACCTGCTGCGCCGCTACGTACCCCGCTACTTCACCGACGCCCGCACCCTCGCCGACCGCCGCGGCCCCGCCATCGCCGAAGCCGTCGGACGCTACGCGTTCCCCGCGTACACCATCGACACCGACACCCTCCGCCTCGGCGAACAGACCCTCACCGACGGCGCGCCCACCCCGGCCCTGCGCCGCAAGCTCGCCGACCAACTCGACGACCTCGCAAGGGCATTGAAGGTACGCCAGGCGCAGGCCTGAGCCGCACACCCCGGGGCGCGGCAACCACCGCCGCGCCCCGCACGCCACCGCGCTTATACACCACCAACTGGCTTTCCCCGCACACGAATACCCCTTTCGGGTCTTCCTGCCGCAATCCCCGAGGGCCCCCTTCCCGAAGGTCCAAGACTGGTGCACCACGGCCGCCGCACGGCAGCCCACCGGCCACGCACCCGAAGGACCCGCACATGAGCACCCTGCCGCCCCTCGCCGGAGGCACCCAGGGCCCCGACGCCCTGCGGCCCCTGCTCAGCACCGTCCTCGACGCCCTCCACGAAGGCGCCACCCGCCGCGGCGGCCCCCTCCCCGCCGGCGGCCCCGACACCGTCGCCGCCCGACTCCGCGACCAGGCAGGCACCCTGCTCCCCGAGCACGGCACCGGCGCCGACGACGCCCTGCGCACCCTCGTCACCGCCCTCACCGAAGGCGCCGCCGACCCCGCCGACCCCCTGTGCGCCGCCCACCTGCACTGCCCGCCGCTCGCCGTCGCCACCGCGGCCGACCTCGCCGCGAGCGCCCTCAACCCCTCCATGGACTCCTGGGACCAGGCCCCCGCCGCCTCCACCCTCGAAGACCTCCTGACCACCACCCTCGCCCGCGAGACCTACGGCGCACACGCCGACGCCGACGCCCTCGTCACCACCGGCGGCACCGAAGCCAACCAACTCGCCGTCCTCCTCGCCCGGGAGACGAACCGCCACCCCGCCCCCGTCCGGCTCCTCGTCGGCGCCAACGCCCACCACAGCCTGCCCCGCGCCGCCTGGCTCCTCGGCCTGCCCGACCCCCTCACCGTGCCCGCCCCCAACGGCACCCTCGACCCGGCCGCCCTCGACGAGGCACTCACCGACCTGCCGGGCCCCCAACTCGTCGCCGCCACCGCGGGCACCACCGACGCCGGCCTCATCGACCCGCTCCCCGAGATCGCCGACGTCTGCGAACGACACGGCGCCCGCCTCCACGTCGACGCCGCCTACGGAGCGGGCCTGCTGTTCAGCGCCCGCCACCGCGCCAAGCTCGACGGCCTCACCCGCGCCCACACCATCACCCTGGACCTGCACAAACTCGGCTGGCAGCCCGTCGCCGCAGGCCTCCTCGCCGTACGCGACAAGGCCGACGTCCACGCCCTCACCTGCCAGGCCGACTACCTCAACGCCGACGACGACACCGAAGCGGGCCTGCCCGACCTCCTCGGCCGCTCCCTGCGCACCACCCGCCGCCCCGACATCCTCAAGATCGCCGTCACCCTCAAAGCCCTCGGCCGCACCGGACTCGCCGCCCTCACCGACCACGTCGTCGCCCTCGCCCACCACTTGGCCCGGCTCATCGACGTACACCCCGCATTCGAGCTGTACGACACCCCCACCCTGTCCACCGTCCTGTTCCGGCCCACCGGCGCGAGCGACGCACGCCTCGCCGCGATCCGCCGGAACCTGCTCACCGAAGGCCGCGCCGTCCTCGGCCGCGCCCGCACCGACGACGGACGGCTCTGGCTCAAGGCCACCCTGCTCAACCCCCACGCCCAACCCGCCGACCTCGAAGCCCTCCTGAAACTGGTGGAAGGACACACCCCCCGATGAGCGCCCCGCACCCCGCCCCGCCCACCGAAGCACCCCGCGACCTCGTCGGCATCGGCATCGGCCCCTTCAACCTCTCCCTCGCCGCCCTCGCGCACCCCCTCACCGAACTCGACACCGCCTTCTACGAACAGAGCCCCGCCTTCCACTGGCACCCCGGCCTGCTCATCGACGGCGCCACCCTCCAAGTCCCGTTCCTCGCCGACCTGGTGACCCTCGCCGACCCCACCAGCAACTGGACCTTCCTCAACTACCTCAAGACCCGCGAACGCCTCTTCCCCTTCTACTTCGCCGAGCGCTTCCACATCCAGCGCACCGAGTACGACGCCTACTGCCGCTGGGTCAGCGAGAACCTCCCCGGACTCCACTTCTCCCACCAGGTCGACGCCGTCCGCTGGAACCCCGAACGCACCCTGTTCGAAGTCGACTTCACCCAGCTCGACACCGACGGAGAAGCCGAAGCGCTCGGCCGCACCTACACCAAGAACATCGCCCTCGGCGTCGGCACCGCGCCCTACGTCCCCGAACCGCTCAAGCCCCTCGCCGACGCCCCCACCGTCCCCGTCATCCACTCCGCCGACTACCTCACCCACCGCGCCCGCCTGCTCGCCGCCGACCACATCACCGTCATCGGCAGCGGCCAGTCCGGCGCCGAGATCTTCCTCGACCTCCTCAGGAACCGCCCCGCAGGCCACGAGAAGCTCCACTGGCTCGCCCGCACCGAAGCGTTCGCACCCATGGAGTACAGCAAGCTCGGCCTCGAACACTTCACGCCCGACTACACCCACTACTTCCACGGGCTCCCCGAAGCCGAGCGCGACCGCCTCGTCCCCGCCCAATGGCAACTCCACAAGGGCATCGACGCCGACACCATCGCCGCCCTCCACGACGAGCTCTACCAGCGCACCCTGCACGGCGGCTGGCCCGACGCCACCCTCACCCCCGGCGTCAGCGTCCGCACCGCGGGCCGCGTCGCCACCACCAAGATCGAACTCCACCTGGAGCACCGCGGCCAGGGCACCCGCTCCCGCCTCACCACCGACGCCGTCGTCCTCGCCACCGGCTACAAGGAGCGCCCCCTCGGCCAACTCCTCGCCGGCCTCGACCCCTACATCCGCCGCGACAGCGCCGAACGCCCCCGCATCGACGAACAGTTCCGCCTCGTCCTCGACCCCTCCGTACAAGGCTCCGTCTACGTACAGAACGCCGAACGCCACACCCACGGCGTCGGCGCCCCCGACCTCGGCCTCGCCGCCTGGCGCAGCGCCACCATCCTCAACACCCTGACCGGCAAGGACCCCTACCCCCAGCCGCAGCGCACCGCCTTCACCACCTTCGGCCTCACCGGACACGAAAGCCGCGCCCCCCGGCCCGGACACCAGGCAGGGGAGCGCGGCACCATGGTCAAACTCCAGGGCTAGGGCCTGTCTGGGGGGGACCCCAAGACAGGCCCTACCGGCTCACGCGCTAGAACACCGGCGTCCCGTCCCGCGTCAACCGCCAGTCCACCGACGCGAAATCGGCCGGGTCGAGGACGCCCTTCGCCGTCACCCACTCCGCGATCCGCGTCCGGATCTCCGTCGACTCCGACCACAACTCCTGCGCCGTCGCCACCCCCGGGAACGCACCGCCACCGTTCGCCCGGTAGTTGTTCACCGCGAACACGAACCGCGCCGCATCGTCCAGATCCGCACCCTCGAACTTCAGGTTCTTGATCCGCGACCCCGCCGGCTGCGCGATGTCGATGTCGTACGAAACCCCCAACACGTAGTCGTAGTTGTAGTCCGGCCGGTCACCCGCGTTCGTGATCTTGTCGACGTCCACCACCGCGTCCGCCGCCGTCTGCACGTAGTACTCCGCCGAGAACTCCAGGTACGCCCGCACCTGCGCCCCCGTCATCAACTTCGCCACCAGCGTGTTGTCGTACACGTACAGGCCGGACAGATCACGGATCGTCACGTCACCGGCCGGGATCTGCGACGTACGCGAGAACGGCGAGGCCTGCGACAGCACCGGAAGCGACGCGTACTCGGTCGACTTCAGCGCCTGAGTCACCACATCGGCCTGCACCTTGTTGATCAGATCGATGATCGGCGCGTCCTTGTAGCGGGCATCCACCGTGGTCAGCGTCGTCGTCGCCCGACCCACCACCTGGTTCACGTACTTCACGACCAGCGCGTGCTCGTCCCGCAGCAGCTTCGTGATCTTCGGATCGTCGGCCACCGCATTCGTGTTGAGCAACGTCGACGACACCGACGCCACCGACCAGCGCCCCTTCTCCCACTCCACCTCGAAGTCGAACAGCGCGAGCCGCTCCGCGAAGCACAACGGCTCCGCGAGAACCACCGTCTTGCCCGTCTCCTCGTTCGTCACCAGCTGCTGCTCGATCTCCACGTGCGCGTGCCCGACGAGAATCGCGTCGATCCCCGGCACCGACCTCGCCACGTTCGCCGCCGCGTTCTCCACGTACGGCAACTGATCGCCCCACGACGACGTACCCGACGCCCCCGTGTGCGCCGACACGATCACCACGTCCGCCCCCATCGAACGCAGCTTCGGCACCCACAGCGCGGCCTGCTCCTCGATACCGGGGAACTTCAGCACACCCTGCACGTACGCCTTGTCCCAGATCGCGATCCCCGGATTCGTCAGCCCCAGGATCGCCACCTTCACGTCCCTGCCGTGCGGCGTACGCAGCTTTTTGATGACGTACGGCCGGAACGCCGGCTTCTCCGTCTTCGCGTCCACCGCGTTCGCACCGAGCAGCGGGAACATCAACTGCGACTCGAACTTCCGCAGCGTGTCGATGCCGTAGTTGAACTCGTGGTTGCCGAGCGCCGCCGCGTCGTAGCCGATCGCGTTCATCGCCTGCGCCATCGGATGCACCGGACCGTCCGCCGCGGTGATCGGCTCCACGCGCGCGTAGTAGTACGTCAGCGGCGTGCCCTGGATCGTGTCACCCGCGTCGATCAGCAGCGTGTTCCCCCGGCCCTTCTCCTCGCGCACCTGCCGCACCAGCGTCGAGATCCGCGACAGCCCCTGCGCGTTGCCCGCCTCGTCCGCGTACGCGGCATCCTTGTAGTAGTCCCAGTTGAAGACATGACCGTGCAGATCGGTCGTGCCCATCACGGTGAAGGAATACCGCTTGGACTTCCCCGGCCCGCGCCCCCGTACCGCGGCCTCGGCGGCCGGCGCGGCCACGGCGCCGGTCAGGGCCACCCCCACACCCGTCGCGGCGGACCGACCCAGAAACCTTCTGCGGTTCAACGGCATCACTGCACTCCTCACGGCACAACTGATGAGACCAACCCACGGGCAACGCGCGTAGATCCCAGGATTCTGGCGCCAACCCCCCCACACGCAACACCCCCCACAGGTTGCGATCAGATGACCGCCCCCGTCAGCACCCGGTGAGACAGTGGGCCCATGACGCCCACACCCCCCGAAGCCACCCCATACGGCACCCCCCACGCCCCCCGCCTCGCCGTCACCGGCGAAGCCCGCCTCGAAGCCGACCCCGAACTCGCCCGCATCGGCATCACCGTCACCGCCCGCGGCACCGACCGCCGCACCGCCCTCGACGACCTCACCCGCCGCAACACCGGCGTCCTCGACCTCATCAAGACCTACGGCGAAGCCGTCGAGACCCTCGAAACGGGCGCCCTGTCCCTCAGCCCCGAATTCACCAAACACGGCCGCGGCGAACGCATCCGCACCTACCACGGCAGCGTCCACATCACCGCCGAACTCACCGACTTCACCGCCCTCGGCGAACTCACCACCCGCCTCGCCGACCTCGACCTCACCCGCGTCGACGGCCCCTGGTGGTCCCTGCGCGCCACCTCACCCGTCCACGCCCAGGCCCGCCGACAAGCCGTCCGCGCAGCCGTCCAGCGCGCCCGCGAATACGCCGAAGCCCTCGGCACCACCCTCGCCGCCCTCGTCGAACTCGCCGACACCGGCGCCGATGACCACTCCTGGATGCAGCACGAAGGCCCCCGCGGCATGGCCCGCGCCGCCTACGCCGGAGCACCCGCCGACGACACCGCCCCACCCCTCGACCTCGAACCCCAGCGCCAACACGTACGCGCCGAGGTCACCGCACGCTTCACCATGAACCCACCCGCACTCTGAGAACCCACCCACGCCCCGAACGGAATCCGCTCATCGGAGCAGGGGAGCGCGCAAATTCAAAACTTGGTGACTACAAAGCGTTCCTTGTCAATAACCCTTCATACAAAGGTTGTTGAGTAGTCATGCCCGGCCAATTCTCTACCCGCCAGTAGGGCCTAGGCTCGAAACATGCGCCGAGCAAAGATCGTCTGTACCTTGGGCCCCGCCACCGACTCGTACGAGCAGATCAAGGCACTCGTAGAAGCCGGAATGGACGTAGCCCGCTTCAACCTCAGCCACGGCACCTACGCCGAACACGAGGAGCGCTACCAGCGCGTGCGAAAGGCCTCCGACGAGACCGGCCGCAGCGTCGGCATCCTCGCCGACCTTCAAGGCCCGAAGATCCGACTCGGCCGCTTCAGCGAAGGCCCCGTACTCCTTGAACGCGGCGACGAGTTCACCATCACCGTCGAAGACGGCATCCAAGGCGACCGCCAGCGCTGCGGCACCACCTACGACGGCCTCGCCGGCGACGTCACCCCCGGCGAACGCATCCTCGTCGACGACGGCAAAGTCAGCCTCGAAGTCACCGGAGTCGACGGACCCCGCGTCCGCACCCGCGTCATCGAAGGCGGCATGGTCTCCGACCACAAAGGCCTCAACCTCCCCGGCGTCGCCGTCTCCGTCCCCGCCCTCTCCGGCAAGGACGAAGCAGACCTCCGCTGGGCCCTGCGCACCGGAGCCGACATCATCGCGCTCTCCTTCGTCCGCAGCGGACGCGACATCGAAGACGTCCACCGCATCATGAACGAAGAAGGCCGCCGGCTCCCCGTCATCGCCAAGGTCGAAAAACCCCAAGCGGTCGACAACATCGAGGACATCGTCGCCGCATTCGACGGCATCATGGTCGCCCGCGGCGACCTCGGCGTCGAAATGCCCCTCGAACAAGTCCCGATCGTCCAAAAGCGCGCCATCAAACTCGCCAAGCGCAACGCCAAACCCGTCATCGTCGCCACCCAAATGCTCGACTCGATGATCGACAACTCCCGCCCCACAAGGGCCGAAGCGAGCGACGTCGCCAACGCCGTCATCGACGGCACCGACGCCGTCATGCTCTCCGGCGAAACCAGCGTCGGCAAATACGCCATCGAGACCGTCAAGGTCATGGGCCGCATCGTCGAAGCCGCCGAGGAAGACATCCTCGCCAAGGGCCTGCCCCCGCTCACCGACCGCAACAAGCCCCGCACCCAGGGCGGCGCCGTCGCCCGAGCGGCGGCGGAGATGGGCGACTTCCTCGGCGCCAAGTTCCTCGTCGCCTTCACCCAGTCCGGCGACACGGTCAAGCGCCTCTCCCGCTACCGCTCGCCGATCCCGCTCCTCGCCTTCACCCCCGAGGCGGCCACCCGCTCCCAGCTCAACCTCACCTGGGGCGTGGAGACCTTCCTCGGCCCGCACGTCGACTCGACCGACGCCATGGTCTCCCAGGTCGACGAACAACTCCTGAAGATCGGCCGCTGCCAGAAGGGCGACATCGTCGTCATCACCGCCGGCTCCCCGCCCGGCGTCTCCGGCTCCACCAACCTCGTCCGCGTCCACCACATCGGCGAGGACGACAGCCCCAAGTAGCCTCCCCGCACACGCAGTTGGGGCCGCACCCCGTCGGGTAGGGTGCGGCCCCCACGCATGGGCCCGATCCCCGGCGTTCAGTGCGTGATGCGGCATCCGTCGGAATGGATCAGGCCGCGGACGAACTCCCAGGGGTGGGCGTTGACGATCTGCTGCTGCCAGGGTTCGAGCGCGATCCTGCGGGTGTGCTTCATGCCGGGGCCGTGCTGGGGGAAGAGGTACGGCCAGTGCTTGCTGTAGCCGGTCACGTACTGGCAGCCCTGTCGCTGTACGCGGAAGACCTGGTTGTCCGGGCGGATGGCTTGCACGGCCTCGGCGCACAGCTCGATCAGCCCGGGCCAGGCGTCGGCGCATGCGATGCGCAGAAAAATGGGTGCCGTTCGGCAGATGGCTGATGCAGCCGTCGCCGAGGTGGAGCCCGAGCAGGTACGCGTACGCCACCGTGTCGTCAGGTGGTCTCGGCTCGCCCTGGCACCGGGGGCACTCCGTGACGTTTTGGAGGGGCTCGATGCGGAGTTGCCAGGACCGGATCGCGGCCCGCGAGATCCCGATCTCCTTGCTCACGGAGTTCAGGCTGCGGCCCTGCGCGACCAGCGCGAGCGCCCGCTTGCGTGTGGCCATGTCGTACATGGAGACACTGTGCGTTGCTGATCATGACGCTGCGCAGCGAAAAGCGGATGTTCACGAGAATGTGGACATCCGCTTCCAGTGGGCAACCTTCGAATCGAAGGAAAAGTACCCCGAGTCGGATTCGAACCGACGCTGTATGGGTTTTGAATCCATTGCCTCTACCGCTGGGCTACCGGGGCTTGCCTGTGAATTCCAGGTTGGTGGCCACCCACTGCGACATCACCTTACCGCAGCTAGGTAGGCTCTTGTCAGCAGACCCCCGCCCTGCATAACCAAGGAGCGCCCCCGTGACCGCCCCCGAGTCGCCCCAGCCCGCTGACGCCGCCGACGACGACAAGTCGCACGTCCCGCCGCTGACGACCCGTGTCGTCATCGCCGAGGACGAGGCACTGATCCGCCTCGACCTGAAAGAGATGCTCGAGGAAGAGGGCTACACCGTCGTGGGTGAGGCCGGTGACGGTGAGCAGGCGGTCGAGCTGGCCCGTGAGCACAAGCCCGACCTCGTGATCCTCGATGTGAAGATGCCGAAGCTGGATGGCATCAGTGCGGCGGAGAAGATCGCGGAGGAGTCGATCGCCCCGGTTCTCATGCTGACGGCGTTCTCGCAGCGTGACCTCGTCGAGCGGGCCCGTGACGCGGGTGCGATGGCGTATCTCGTGAAGCCGTTCAGCAAGAGCGATGTCGTGCCGGCGATCGAGATGGCGGTCTCGCGGTTCACGGAGCTGAAGACGCTGGAGCAGGAGGTCGCGGACCTCACGCAGCGGCTGGAGACGCGCAAGCTGGTGGACCGGGCGAAGTCGATTCTGCAGACGGAGTACGGGCTGACGGAGCCTGCCGCGTTCCGGTGGATCCAGAAGACGTCGATGGATCGTCGTCTGTCGATGCAGCAGGTGGCCGAGGCGGTCATCGAGGATGCCGCGGAGAAGAAGGCGTCGAAGGGCTGATCACCCTTCTGGTTCGTGCGTGTACGCAGCTGTGGCCGCGCCCCTCGAAAGGGGCGCGGCCACAGCTGCGTAGCGGCTGGAAGAACTCAGTCCTCGCCGAGGTAGGCCTTGCGGACCGATTCGTCGTGGAGGAGGTCCTGGCCGGTTCCGGAGAGGGCTATCGAGCCGACTTCCATCACGTGGCCGTGGTCGGCCAGGGAGAGTGCCGCCTGGGCGTTCTGCTCGACGAGGAGGATCGTCGTGCCCTGGGACTTGAGTTCGGCGATGGTCGCCATGATCTTCTGCATCATGATGGGCGAGAGGCCCATGGAGGGCTCGTCGAGCATCAGGAGTTTGGGTTGGGACATCAGTGCCCGTCCCATGGCGAGCATTTGCTGCTCGCCGCCTGAGAGGGTGCCTGCCGCCTGCTTTCGTCGTTCGCCCAGGATGGGGAAGAGGTCGTAGGCGCGTTGCAGGTCTTTGGTGACGCCTGCCGGGTCCTTGCGGAGGAACGCGCCGAGCTGGAGGTTCTCGGCGATGGAGAGGCGGGGGAAGATTCTCCGGCCTTCCGGTGAATGTGCGAGGCCCATGGCGACGATCTTGTGCGCGGGGACGCCGTTGAGGGGCTGTCCGTTGAACATGATCTTGCCGCTGAGGGGCTTGAGGAGCCCGGACAGGGTGCGCAGGGTGGTCGTCTTGCCGGCGCCGTTGGTGCCGATGAGGGTGACGACCTGGCCTTCTTCGACGGTGAAGGAGATTCCTTTGACGGCTTCGATCTTGCCGTAGGCGACCTTGAGGTCTTCGACTTCCAGCAGGGCGGTCACTGGTTGTCTCCTTCCGCGTGGGCTTCGGCGGCCTGTACCGCTTCGAGCGAGGCGTCCTCGGGGGCGCCCTCGAAGGGGGTGCCGAGGTAGGCGGCGATGACGCGTTCGTCGCCTTGGACGACCTCGCTCGTCCCTTCCACCAGCTTCTCTCCCTGCACCAGGACGGCGACGCGGTCGCAGAGGTTGAAGATGAAGCGCATGTCGTGCTCGATGACGAGGACGGCGATGCCGGTGTCGCGGATGGCGAAGACCAGCTCTTCGGTGGCGCGGGTCTCCTGGGGGTTCATGCCCGCGGTGGGCTCGTCGAGGAGCAGCAGGCCCGGTTCGCTCGCCATGGCGCGGGCGATTTCGAGCTTGCGCTGTTCGCCGTAGGGGAGGCTGCGGGCGAGGTGGTCCTTCTTGTGTGCCAGGCCGATGAACTCGAGGAGTTCCATGGCGCGTTCCTCGGATGCGCGTTCGGCCTTCTTGAAGCCGGGGCCGCGCAGGAGTGCTGACCACAGGCCTTCTTTGGTCCTGGTGTGGCGTCCTACGAGGACGTTCTCCAGGACGGTCATGTTGGCGAAGAGGCGGATGTTCTGGAAGGTGCGGGCCATGCCGGCCTGGGTGACCAGGTGGGGTTTGGCGGGCAGGACGGTGCCCTTGTAGCTGACCTTGCCTTCGGTGGGGATGTAGAGGCCGGTGAGGCAGTTGAAGAAGGTGGTTTTTCCTGCGCCGTTGGGGCCGATGAGGCCGACGATCTCGCCTTCGTTGACGGTGAGGTCGACGGAGCGTACGGCGGTGAGGCCGCCGAAGCGCATGGTGACGCCGTTGGCTTCCAGCACGGTGTTCGTCATGGTGGTCACGCCCCTGCCTTGGTCGCCTTGGTGGCGCCGATGGTGCCTTCGGGCAGGCTTTGTTGTTCGGGGATGTCGAGTTGGCCGGTCTCGTGGAATTCGAGTTGGCGGCGGCGGTTGGCGATGATGCCTTCGGGGCGGAAGCGCATGAGGAGGACGAGTGCGATGCCGAAGGCGAGGAGTTCGTAGTTCTGGAGGAAGCTGAGTTTCTCCGGGATGAGGTAGAGCAGGCTCGCGCCGAGCAGGGGGCCGCTCACCGTTCCCATGCCGCCGAGGACCACTGCTGCCAGCAGGAACGCAGAGTTGGGCGGTGCGGCGCCGGCGAACTGGTAGGGGGTCGGGACGACGGAGTAGCTGACGTGGGCGCTGACGGTGCCGGCGAGGCCGGCGAGTGCGGCGCCGAGGGCGAAGGCGATGAGCTTGACGCGGAAGCCGTTGATTCCCATGGCTGTCGCTGCTGTTTCGTCTTCGCGGATGGCGACCCAGGAGCGGCCGATGCGGGAGTCGGCGGCGCGGGTGAAGACCAGCACGACGATGGCCGTGAAGATCAGCATGAGCAGGAAGTAGTTGGCGAAGCGGCCGAGGGTGAACCCGGCGAGGTCGTGCGGGTTCCCGAAGTTGAATCCGAAGATTTCGAGGTCGGGGATGTTGGCGATGCCGTTGGGGCCGTTGGTGATGTCGGGGCCGGAGGAGCCGTCGAGGTTGTTGACGGCGATGCGGAAGATCTCTCCGAAGCCGAGCGTCACGATGGCGAGGTAGTCGCCGCGCAGGCGCAGGGTGGGTGCGCCGATGAGGATGCCGAAGACGAGGGAGGCGCCCATGCCGACCAGTACGGCTGCCCAGAACGGGAATTGGGTGCCGGTGAAGCGGGAGTACTCGGAGCCCGAGACCAGGGCGGCCGCGTAGGCGCCGACGCCGAGGAAGGCGACGTAGCCGAGGTCGAGGAGGCCGGTGAGGCCGACGACGATGTTGAGGCCGAGGGCGACGGTGGCGAAGATGAGGATGTTGACGCCGATGTTGGCGTTGTGGTCCTCGGACTGGGTGAAGGGGAAGATCGCCGCGGCGAGGAACGCCATGGAGGTGGCGAAGCCCTTGTGGCGGGCGTTGAGGCCGGCGAAGCGGTCGGTGAGGCCGGCGCTGAAGAGGGCCCAGGCGGCGAACAGGACGAGCAGCATGAAGCCCGAGAACGTCTCGCCGTGTTCGTCGTCGGGGGTGCCGATGCCGTAGGTGAAGACGATGAGGCCGAGGGCGAGCGAGAGGGTGATGGTGATGCGCTCGACCCAGGGGGCCACGGTGGTGGCGCGGGGGATGGCGTCGGCCTTGGCGAAGTAGGACTTCCAGGTGTCGCCGGGGCGGGGCAGGCCGAGGGCGCCGAGGACGGGGAGGAGGGAGGCGACGGCGGCGACGTAGCCGCCGGGTTCGAGGTTGGCGAGGCCGCCGAGGTCGAAGGTGATGGCGAGGACCGTGTACCAGGTGACGGCGAAGGCGGCCAGGGCCATGAGGAGGACGGGGTTGGTGGCGCGGGCGGGGTTGAGCCAGCGCAGTCCTCGTACGTTCCAGAGGGTGAGGGCGTAGAGGAGGGTGAGGAGGCCGCCGGTGAGGGTGAGGAGTTGGAGGCCCGCGGGGTAGCCGGTGACGGTGAGGTCGCCGGGGAACTGCGCGGTCCAGGTCCAGGCGAGCATGGTGCTGGCGAGGGTGGCTACGGCGCCGATGGCGATGAGCAGGCGGGCGGCGTTCTCCGGGAGCGGGATGACGGGTGCGCCTTTGGTGGCGCGGATGGTGTCGGTCATGCCGTTCACGCCCTGTCCGCGACGCGTTCTCCGAGTAGGCCTTGTGGCCTGAAGAGGAGGACGAGGATGAGGAGGATGAAGGCCCATACGGAGGCCCAGCCCTGGCCGCCGAACTGTTCCATGCCGGGGATGTCGGCGATGTAGGCGGTGGCGAGTCCTTCGGCGAGGCCGAGGACGAGGCCGCCGAGCATGGCGCCGTAGATGTTGCCGATGCCGCCGAGGACGGCGGCGGTGAAGGCCTTGAGGCCGGCGACGAAGCCCATGTCGTAGGTGACGCTGCCGACGCGGAAGCCGTAGGCGACGCCGGCGACGGCGGCGAAGAAGCCGCCGATGGCGAAGGCGATGACGATGATCTTGTTGGTGTCGATGCCCATGAGCTGGGCGGTGTCCGGGTCCTGCGCGGTGGCCTGCATGGCGCGTCCGGTGCGGGAGGTGCGGACGAAGAAGGCGAGGGCCGCCATGCACAGGGGGGCGGCTATGAGGACGAAGAGCTCACCGGACTGGATCTTGAGGTTGTCGGTGATGTTGTAGGGGCCGCCGGGGAGTTGGGGGAACTTCCGGGCGTTGTCGGCCTCGGGGTACCAGTTGAAGACGGCCTGCTGGAGGGCGAGGGAGAGGCCGATGGCGGTGATGAGGGGTGCGAGGCGTGGGGCGCCTCGGAGTGGTCGGTAGGCGAACCGTTCCGCTCCCACCGCGATGAGGACGGCGATGAGGCCGCCTCCGATGAGCATCAGGGGGAGGGCAATCCACATGGATATGCCGTCGGGCAGGATGAGATAGGTGGTGAGGGCGCCGAAGCCGCCCGTCATGAAGATCTCACCGTGGGCGAAGTTGATGAGCTGGACGATGCCGTACACCATCGTGTAACCGATGGCGATCAGCCCGTACATCGAGCCGAGAATCAGCCCGTTGGCCAGCTGTTGCGGCAGGGTGTGCACCGCATGGCCTCCATGTGGGTGCGGAGAGTGACTGGGGAGAGAGATCGGGCCGCGCGGTGACGGGTCGTCGTGGCCGCGCGGCCCGGGTGCTGCTTCAGGCTGATGTGGTGTCAGCTGGCGTTGTACGTGCCGGTCTTGACGGACTTCCAGGCACCCTTGGTGGCTTGGTACAGGGTGAGCTGCTTGTTCTTGGTGTCGCCGTACTCGTCGAAGCCGACGGGTCCTGCGATGCCCTCGAAGCTGATCTTCTGGACCTCGTCGACGACCTTCTGGCGGGCGTCGGCCGGGACCTTGCCGTCCTTCACGACGTTGCCGACGGCCTTGATGAGGGCCGTGGCGGCGTCGTAGGAGTAGCCGCCGTAGGTGCCGTAGTCGCCCTTGTACTTGCCGGCCTTGTACTTGTCGATGAAGTCCTTGGCGGCGGGCAGGGTGTCGACGGGGACGCCGACGGAGGTGACGAGGTCGCCTTCGGCGGCCTTGCCGGCGGTCTTGATGTAGGTCGGGGTGAACATGCCGTCGCCACCCATGAGCGGGATCTTGGCGCCGGCGTCCTTGAGCTGCTTGGTGAGGACCTGCGACTCGTCGTACTGCCCGCCGTAGTAGAGCAGTTCGGCGCCGGAGTTCTTCACCTTCGTGACGAGGGTGGCGAAGTCCTTGTCGCCGACGTTGACGTGGTCGGTGGCGACGACCTTGCCGCCCTGCTCCTTGAACTTCTTGGCGAAGATGCCGGCGAGGCCTGCGCCGTAGGTCTGCTTGTCGTCGACGACGAAGACCTTCTTCTTCTTGAGCGTCTTGTAGACGTAGTCGGCGGAGAATCCGCCCTGCACCTCGTCGGTGATGGCGGTGCGGAAGTACGTCTTGAAGGGGCGGGTCTTGGTGCCGGAGACCCAGTTCTTGCCCTGGGTGAGCTCGGGGGCCGTGTTGGACGGCGAGATCTCGGCGAGGTTCGCGGAGGCGAAGACCTTCTGCATGGTCTGTGCGACACCGGAGTTGAGGGGGCCGACGACGCCGAGCACGTCCTTGTTGGCGACGAGCTCGGAGGCGTTCTGCTGACCGGTCGGCGGCAGGGCCTTGTCGTCGAGCGCCTTGACCTCGAAGGTGACACCGGGGACGAGCTTCTTGTCGTTGGCGTCCTTGACGGCGATCTCCACACCGGACTTGATGCCGAGGCCGGTGGCGGAGTTCTGGCCGGTCAGGGGCGCGTCGACGCCGATGACGACGGTGGTGTTGCTGCCGCCTTTGTCGCCACCGTCACCCTTGTCGTCGCGCGATCCGCAGGCGGTAAGCGTGAGTGCTCCGGTGGTGAGCACGGTGGTGAGTATGAGCAGAGAACGGTGTCGCACGATCATTCCTCTCCCTGGCGCGGCTCCCGGGTCGGGGGCCGTGTGTCTCGCCGGGCCGTACTGAGTGGTACAGGGGCCGTGCAATGGACGCGCCCGGCGGCGCGGTGACTGGCCGTGACTATAAGCGCAGGTAGGGGGGTGGGGGAGCTGCGGTGGGCAGGCTGTGACGCTCTTGTTATGCCGGGGGGAGTTCGGGTGGGTGCAGTGTGGACGATTGGGGCGTAAGCGGATAGGGGGCACGGGCATCGAGTTGTTCACATAGCGAGAACTCCCTGTTCCGCTACGGCACTTGAGTTGATCTTGATCGCCGTGGGGCGCGCGGTCGCGATGCGCGCGCCGGGGGCGCGGGCCGGCCG
>NZ_JAAGMG010000172.1 GCF_010548525.1 Streptomyces sp. SID14478 | reverse complement strand
CCGGACTGCGGCCGCGCCCCCTGCACAGCGCGGCGACGGACACGCTGACCGCACGGGAACGGGCCGCGGCGAGCTGCGCGGCCCGGGGTCGAGGCGCGACGGAGATCGCGGCGGAACTGCACCTCGACGAGCAGGCGGTGACCCGGCTGCTGTCCGCCGTGTACCGCAAGATCGGCACGGACCCCGCCGGGCTCGCCGACGCCCTGGGCGAGTAGCCGCGGACCCCGCCCAACCCGGGAGCGGTACCCGCGCCGAAGCGACGTACCATGGGGCGCATGTCCTTCCTCCGCCGCCGCGCTGCGACCCCCGCAGGCCCCGACTTCGACGTCCTGGCCATGGATCCGGGCGACTGGCCGGGCAATCTCGGCGCGGGCCTGCTGCCCGCCCCGGACGGTTCCTGTCAGGGTGTGTTCCTGCGCTACGACCTGTTCGGCGGCCGTGGCCCCGCGATGATCATCGGCAATCTGCCCGAGGGCTCCCCGGCCCGCGAGATCGCCGAGGGCGAGATCCCCTTCGAGGTCGCCCAGCTGCTCAGCGCGCTGGAGAACGACGAGGAGGTCACCGTCACCGGCGTCGAGGACGTGCCGGTGATGCAGGGCGACAACCTCCTCATCGTGCGCCGCCTGAAGCTCTCCGAGACGCGCATCTCCTGCGTCCAGTTCGACCGCAGTGACAACGTGCTCGTGACCATCGCGTCCTGGGACCGTCCGATCACCGACGACCTGTACGCGCTCCTCAAGCCGCTGCCCGCGGAGCTGTTCCAGCAGGGTTGAGCCGCAGGCGCAAACCGGCTGTGCCCACCTCTTGTCGCAGAGTCATCGGACCTCTAGCGTGACGAGGCATGCCTTCTGGGAACCCTGAGCTCACGCGAAGAACCACCATGAAAGGTGCGGCCATCGGTGCCGCCGCCCTCGCCACCGGACTCGGTCCGCTGGCCGCTTCGGCGTCCGCCGGGGAGCGCCGCCGCGATCCCTCCGATGAATTGCTGCTCTGGTATAACGCCCCCGCAGCGGACTGGGAACGCGAAGCCCTGCCCATCGGCAGCGGCGCCCTCGGCGCGATGGTCTTCGGCACCCTCGCCTCGGAACACCTCCAGTTCAACGAGAAGACCCTGTGGACCGGCGGCCCCGGCGCACAGGACGGCTACGACTTCGGCAACTGGCGCAGCCCGCGCGACGGTGTCCTCGCCGACGTGCGGCAGCGCATCGAGACGGGCACGAAGCTCGACCCCGACACCGTCGCCGGCGAACTGGGCCAGCCCCGCGTCGGCTACGGCGCCCACCAGACCTTCGGCGACCTCCACCTCGACTTGCCCGGCGCCCCCACCACCACCCCGGCCGACTACCGGCGCTCCCTCGACCTGCGCACCGCCCTCGCCTCGGTCACGTACACGGACCAAGGCGCCGTCCACGAACGGGAGTTCTTCGCCTCCCACCCGGACTCCGTACTCGTGGGCAGGCTCTCCAGCGACCGCCCCGGCGGCGTCACCTGCACCCTGCGGTACGCCTCGCCGCGCACCGACTTCACCTCGACGGCGAGAGGCGACCGGATCACCGTCACGGGGCAACTGGCGGACAACGGGCTGAAGTTCGAGGCCCAGATCCGCGCACGCCACGAAGGCGGCACACTCACCGCTCACGCTGACGGAAGCCTCACCGTCACCGGCGCCGACAGCGCCTGGTTCGTCCTCGCCGCGGGGACGGACTACGCGGACACCTACCCCGACTACCGCGGCGCCGACCCGGCCGCCGCCGTCACCGCGGCCGTCGACAAGGCGGCGGACCTCGGTCACGCCGCGCTGCGCGAGCGCCACCTGACCGACCACCGCGCGCTCTTCGGCCGCGTCGACCTCGACATCCGGCAGACCCCGCCCGCCGACGTCCCCACGGACCAGTTGCTCACGCAGTACACGGGTGGGGCGAGCGCCGCCGACCGGGCCCTGGAGGCCCTCTTCTTCCAGTACGGGCGCTACCTGCTCATCGCGTCCTCCCGCGCGGGCTCGCTGCCCGCGAACCTGCAGGGCGTCTGGAACCAGTCCACGACGCCGCCCTGGTCCGCCGACTACCACGTCAACATCAACCTGCAGATGAACTACTGGCTCGCGGAGGCGGCCGCCCTGCCCGAGACGACGGCCCCCTACGACCGGTTCGTCGCGGCCCTGCGCGCCCCCGGCGAACGGACGGCGAAGGAGATGTTCGCCAGTCGCGGCTGGGTCGTCCACGACGAGACCAACCCGTACGGATTCACGGGCGTGCACGACTGGTCGACCTCCTTCTGGTTCCCCGAAGCGGCCGCCTGGCTCACGGCGCAGCTCTACGAGCACTACCGCTTCGGCGGCTCCACGGACTACCTGCGCACCACCGCGTACCCCCTGATGAAGGGCGCGGCCGAATTCTGGCTCGACAACCTGCGCACCGACCCGCGCGACAACTCCCTGGTCGTCACGCCGAGTTACTCGCCCGAACACGGCGACTTCACGGCCGGTGCCGCCATGTCCCAGCAGATCGTCCACGACCTGCTCACCAACACCCTCGAAGCGGCGAAGACGCTGGGCGACTCGGCTGCCTGGCGCCAGCAACTCACCGACACGCTCGGGAAGTTGGACCCGGGTCTGCGGATCGGTTCGTGGGGCCAGTTGCAGGAGTGGAAGACCGACCTCGACAGCCCCACCGACGACCATCGGCACGTCTCGCACCTCTACGCCCTGCACCCGGGACGTCAGATCGCACCCGGCAGCACCTGGGCCGAGGCGGCGAAGGTGTCGCTGACCGCGCGCGGTGACGGCGGCACCGGCTGGTCCAAGGCGTGGAAGGTCAACTTCTGGGCCCGGCTGCGCGACGGCGACCACGCGCACAAGATGCTGTCCGAGCAGCTCAAGGCGTCGACCCTGCCGAACCTGTGGGACACCCACCCGCCGTTCCAGATCGACGGCAACTTCGGCGCCACGTCCGGGGTCGTGGAGATGCTGCTGCAGAGCCAGTTCGACGTGATCGAGGTGCTGCCCGCCCTGCCGGCCAGCTGGCCCGAGGGCTCCGTGCGCGGTCTGCGGGCGCGTGGCGGCGCCACCGTCGACATCGACTGGGCGGCAGGGCGCGCCACCCGCGTCGCCGTCACCGCGGGACGCACCCGTCAACTGACCCTGCGCAGCACGCTGTTCGGGGACAAGACCCTCAAGGCCGTGGCCGGACGCCGGTACGTCTTCGACTGACCGTGCGCCGGACAGCCGTCGGGCCCGGGTGCGCCCCCACGCGCACCCGGGCCCGACGGCCGTTGCCGAAACGGCCTGCTACTTCCCCGTGGACGGCAGCACGCGTACGTCGGCCGCCCGCACGTAGGCGACCCGGTGCGCGAACTGGATCTCGTAGTAGACGTCCTTGCCCTTGACCACCTTGTGCTCCGCGGTGTCGAACGTCGGGGAGTAGAAGTACTCGCCCGTCGTCCGCTCGCCGACCACGTAGCGCTGGCCCGCCGACAGCTTGTACGGCAGCGGCGAGATCGCCTGCGGGGTGATGCCCGCCGGATAGGCCGAGGCCTCCGGGTAGGCGCGCCCGTACACCGGGATGTCGCTCGCGCCCGCCTTCGGCGTGACGACAAGTCCCTTGGCGTTCACGGCGGTCGGCTGCTTCTTCGGGTTCTTGAACCAGGCCTTCTGGCCGAGGTACCAGATCGCGGTCCAGTCGCCCTTGCGCTCGGCGACCGCGTACTGCTGGCCCGTCGACACCCGCGACGCCATGTCGTTCACGTCGATCGTCGAGGCCTCTCCGCCCGGCCGCAGGCCGATGTCCTTGACGAGCGGGGCGTCCTCACTCGGCGCCGTGTACACGCGCACCGCGCTGGACCCGTGGGCCGTGCACGTCTCGCCCGCCTTGGTGCAGCCCGTGAACTGCGGCTTGTTCGCGGCGAATCGAGGAGCGACCGTGACGATGCCGCCCCCGGACCCGGGCGTGCCGTGGAACGGCTTGCCCATCAGGGCGAAGTAGTGCGCCCAGTCCCAGTACGGACCGGGGTCCGTGTGCATCTGCGGGATGGTCGCCGTCGTCGGTCCCGGCACGTTGTCGTGGCCGAGGATGTGCTGCCGGTCCAGCGGGATGCCGTACTTCTTCGCGAGGTACGTCACCAGGCGCGCCGAGGACCGGTACATCTCCTCCGTGTACCAGGTGTCGGGATCCGTGAGGAAGCCCTCGTGCTCGATGCCGATCGACTTCGCGTTGGTGTACCAGTTGCCCGCGTGCCAGCCGACGTCCTTCGTCTTGATGTGCTGGGCGATGTGCCCGTCCGTCGAGCGCAGCGTGTAGTGCCAGCCCAGGTACGTCTTGTCCTGGACCAGCTTGAGCGACACGTCCCATGACCCTTCCGTGTCGTGGATGACGATGGAGTCGATGCTCTGGTCCTTGGGGCGGTCGGCCAGGTCGTGGTTGCCGTAGTCGCCGTCGCCGAACTCCTCGTAGGGCGCCGGGATCCACTCGCACGACACCGTCCTCGGGCACTCGGTCCCCGAGGTGTCCGCCTTGCGCAGGCCCATCTTCTCCAGCTGGGCCGCCCGCGGCCGCGCGTCCGACGTGGCCGCCAGCGTCACGTCCTGGCCGGCGTCCGTGGTGCGCCGCTCGCCGTCGCGGATCACCGCGAAGACGTCGTTGGCGTACGTCGCCGCGGTCGCGGTGTCGTCCGCGCCGGAGAACTTCGCGACCGCGCCGTACCAGTCGGCCGGCGTCGCGCTGAGCGGCTTGCCGAGCTTCTTCTGCGCGGCCGCGAGCAGCGCCGCGCCACCGCGGACGTTCGCCGCGGAGTCACTGCGCAACTGCGCTGCCGGAATACCGGTGAGCTCCGCTGCCCGCGTCAACGTCTTGAGACGGGACGGGAGTTGGGCGTCGGTGGGTACGGCATCGGAGACCTTGAGCGGGGCGCGCGAGTCGTCGCCGCGGGCGTCGCCCTCCGCGTGGCTGTGCACGACGGTGTTCCGGATCGCCGTGGCCGCGTCGGTGAGGTGCATGGGGCCGTAGCCGCCGGTGACGCTGGGCGCCCCGCCGTGCGTGTCCCACCGCGACTGCAGGTACGAGACGCCGAGCAGCACGCTCTGCGGCACCTGGTACTCGGCGGCCGCCGAGGCGAACGCGTCCTGCAACCGCGTCGACGGGGCCGCCGCGTCCTGGGGCGGGGCCGCGCCGAGCAGCGGCAGCAGCAGGGCCGCGGTCGCGAGTGTGCCCGCCGCCCGTGCTCCCGCTCGGGGACGTCTGCCGGGAAGGGAACGGGTGGACCGATGCAACGGTGCCTCCTGGGAGCGAGGATGGTCGGATTGCTGCGCGGTACGTGCGGGCCGGTCGTGCGTCAGTGGTATCGGCTCGCCGGCGATCCGTCAATCATCCGACAGGCAACGGAATTCCCCAGGATTTCCCATGTCAGCGGGCGTGTATATGAGTTTCCTGTGCGGTGGTGCGACCGCCTGCGGCGCGTCAGTGGAGTAGTCCAATGAGTACCTCTCGGGCGGCGCACGACAAAGATCCGCGGTGCGCCGTGTTCCTCCCGGGCGCACCGCGGATCCTCGTCCCCGTCAGCGAGTGCCGACCGCCGCTCGGACCGCCTTGCGGGCCATGTTGCAGTCGTCGTGCAGACGGCGCAGCAACAGCCGCTGCTCCTCGCCGGACGGCGCAGCACCGGAGTGGGCCTGAGCCGATGCCGCCGGGGTCTGTTCGTGCAGGTAACGCTGCACGGCCGTCTCGTACGTACGGATCTCCCTGGTCAGTACGAGCATCAGGTTCACCAGGAACGCGTCGCGCGACGCCGGGCCGCCGGACTGGGCGAGCTGGCTGATCTGCCGCCGCGCCACCGGTGCGTCACCGAGCACCGTCCACAGGGTCGCCAGGTCGTAGCCGGGCAGGTACCAGCCCGCGTGCTCCCAGTCCACCAGTACGGGACCGGCCGGTGAGAGCAGGATGTTCGACAGCAGGGCGTCGCCGTGACAGAACTGGCCCATGCCGCCGCGCCCCGCGGAGTGCGCGATGCCGTGCAGCAGCTTCTGCAGGTCGCCCATGTCGCGGTCGGTCAACAGGCCCAGGTCGTGGAACTTGTTGATCCGCTCCGCGTAGTCCAGTGGCGCGTCGAAGGTGCCCGCCGGCGGCCGCCACTGGTTGAGTCGGCAGATCGCGCCGAGTGCGGCGCGCACGTCCGCCCGCGGCGGTGCCTCGGCCGGGTGGCGCTGCAGGGCTGCCACTCGGCCGGGCATCCGCTCGATCACCAGCGTGCCGTTGTCCGGGTCCGCCGCGATCAGACGCGGCACCCGCACCGGCGGCCGGTGTCGGACGAACGAACGGTATGCGGCTATCTCGTGCCTGATCCGCTCCGCCCACAGAGGGGAGGAATCGATTAAGCACTTCGCGACGGCGGTGCTGCGCCCGGTCGTGCCGACGAGCAGCACGGTGCGCGGCGAGCGGCGCAACACCTGCACCGGATGGAACTCCGGGCAGATCCGGTGCACCGAGGCGAGCGCCGTGCGCAGCTGGGCGCCCTGAGGGCCGGACAAGTCGAGTCTCCCGCTGAGCGGTTGCGAGCCGAGCCCCGGGGCGCGACGCGTCCGTCCGACGCCACCCAGCGCCGGGGTCGCGGGCCGCACGGGGTCGAGGTACGGGCCGCTGCCCGTCATCGCCGCGCGGGCGGGACGGGGCGGCCGGGGCGGAGCGGACACGGAGGACGATGCTGCGTACATAGGAGATACAGATCCCTTCGTGTGCCAGTGAGTTGCCTGCGCCGCCCGGCCCGGCCGATTCGGTACACCCTGGGGAATGCCCTGTGGCGACCGGGTCGGGGTGGCGCATTACTACCTGACACCCGAGGGGCTCAGGCACAACAGCTGGCGCACCCTGGCGAACCCTGGCGAATAGTCGCTCAGCAACTGACAGAGGGCTACTGTCGATTTCAGCCGAGAACCTGGGGGCTTACGTGAACGGACAACCCAACACCCGCCTGAGCGACCTGTTCGGCCTGGCCGGCTGGTCCAAGGGCGAACTCGCGCGGCTCGTCAACCGGCAGGCGGCGGCCATGGGCCACCCCCAGCTGGCGACGGACACCTCGCGGGTGCGGCGTTGGATCGACATGGGAGAGATCCCGCGCGATCCGGTACCGCGGGTGCTGGCGGCGCTGTTCACCGAGCGACTCGGCCGTGTCGTGACCATCGAGGACCTCGGTCTCGTCCGACACGGGCGCATGGGTAAACGGCAAGGCGGCGGGAGCCCGGAACAGCAGGGCCCCGACGGAGTGCCATGGGCGCCCGAGCGGACAGCTGCGGTCCTCACCGAATTCACGGGAATGGACCTCATGCTCAACCGACGCGGCTTGGTGGGCGCGGGCGCCGCGCTCGCCGCAGGTTCCGCACTCAGCAGCGCCATGCACGACTGGCTGCACACCGACCCGGTCCTCGCGGCCGACGCTCCCAGGACCACCGATCCCCTGCACGCCGACCCTGCTGGGTTCGACCGCTACGAGGCCGCCCCCATCGGGTCGCAGGAGATCGAGGAACTGGAGCGTTCCGTCGAGGTGTTCCGGGCCTGGGACGCCTCCCGCGGCGGCGGGTTGCAGCGCAAGGCAGTCGTCGGCCAGCTCAACGAAGTCGGCGGAATGCTCTCCTACCGACACCCCGACCACCTCCAGCGGCGCCTGTGGGGCGTCGCCGCCAACCTCGCCGTCCTCGCGGGCTGGATGTCCCACGACGTCGGCCTCGAACCCACGGCCCAGAAGTACTTCATCATCGCCGCGCACGCCGCGCGCGAGGGCGGCGACCGGCCGCGCGCCGGTGAGGCCCTCTCACGAGCGGCACGTCAGAAGATCCACCTGGGCGCGCCGGACGAGGCACTGGAGTTGATGAAGCTCGCCAAGTCCGGTTCGGGCGACGAGGTGCTGCCCCGTACGAAGGCCATGCTCTGCACCATCGAGGCCTGGGCACAGGCGTCCCTGGGCAAGGGGCAGGCGATGCGCCGCACCCTGGGACAGGCGGAGGAACTCTTCGTCTCCGACAAGGGCGATGTGGCGCCGCCGAGTTGGATGCAGATGTTCGACGAGGCGGACCTGCACGGTATGCAGGCCCTCGCCTACCGCACCCTCGCCGAGCACGAGCCGGGCGCCGCGGTCATCGCGCAGCGGCACGCCAAGGAGGCCCTCGAACTGCGCGCGGGCGGCCGTGACCGGTCGAAGATCTTCGACCACCTGTCGATGGCGTCGGCCTGCTTCATCGCCGACGATCCCGAACAGGCCGACCGGTACGCGCGGTTGGCACTGTCGTCGATGGGGTCGAACTCGTCCCACCGCACCTGGGACAGGCTGCGGGAGATGTACCGGCTCACCGGACAGTTCGCGGGCTACCCGAAGATCGAGGACCTGCGCCGGGAGATCAAGCTGGCCCTGCCCAGGCCGACCGGGAAGCGCATCCAGGCGTAGCCCCGGCCCGGACCGTCCGGGCCGTACGACCACTCACCTTCACGTCGCCGTCGGGATCGTTCAGGAACCGACCCGGGCGACGAGCACACAGGCGCCGTCCGCACGCTCGGCCGCGCCGAACTCGTCCACGACCATGCGGACGCACTCCTGTGCGTCACGGGCCGTGGCCAGGTCCGGTGCCATGGCGAGCAGCCGGCCCGCTGCGGCGCGCTCGCCGCGCCGCGGTACCAGGCCGTCGGTGTGCAGCAGCAGGAAGTCGCCCGGCTGCAGGGTCTCCTGAGCCTGCCCGTAGGCGGACGCGGCGCTCGCGCCGAGCGGTGCGCCCTCGGGCGGCGTGAGCGCACGC
>NZ_JAAGMG010000144.1 GCF_010548525.1 Streptomyces sp. SID14478 | reverse complement strand
GGCGACGACGCCGGGCCGCAGCCCGCGGCCGCCGCCCAGGCCAAGGCGTTCCTGGCGGACTGGGCCGGCGGCCGCTTCGACAGTGCCGGCACGCGCACGACGAACCCCACCCGGGCACAGGAGGTGCTGCGCAGCTTCACCGCGGGCCTCGACATCAGCAAGCCGCGGCTCACCGCAGGTCCCGCCGAGAACGCGGACGACGGCATCGTCCAGGTCCCCTTCACGGCGAAAATGCCCGTCACCGAGCTGGGCACCTGGACGTACCGCTCCCAACTCCCGGTACGCAAGCAGAAGAACGGGACCTGGAAGGTCGACTGGTCCCTGGGTGTCGTCCATCCGCATCTGAGCGACACCGCCAAGTTCCGCCTGGAGCGGGCGGACACGGCACGGCCGAAGGTCACCGACCGCAACGGCACGTCCCTGACGGGCGACGCCTATCCGTCACTGCAGCCGGTACTTTCCCAGTTGGCCGGCGGGGCATCCGGGCCCAGCGGTGCGATCCGGCTCGTGGACAGGGCAACGGGCGAGGTCGAGGGCACCGAGACCACCTTCGGCAAGGCGAACCGGGCCGCCTCCGACAAGCCTGCGGCCACGACGCTGGACGCGACCTGGCAGGCCGCCGCGGACAAGGCCATGGCAGAGAAGGCCGACGGCAAGAACGCGGCGCTCGTCGTCATGCGCGTCGACAACGGCGAGATCCTCGCGCTGTCCAATTCCCCCGTCTCCGGGTTCAACCGCGCCATGTCCGGAACGTACGCGCCGGGTTCCACCTTCAAGATCGTGACGAGCAGCGCGCTGCTGATGAAGAACGCCGTGGCCCCCGACGACACCGTGGACTGCCCCAAGTACCTCACCGTCGGCAAGGAGTTCCACAACGTCGAGACGTCCTCGTTCCCGAACGCCACCTTCCGCAAGGACTTCACCGAGTCCTGCAACACCGCCTTCATCAGCCTGCGCGGCAAGCTCGGCGACACCGAACTCGGGGATGCGGCGCGCAAGTACTTCGGGATCGGCCAGAACTGGCATGTCGGCATCCCGTCCTACGACGGTTCGGTGCCCAGGCCCAAGGACGAGACGGAGAAGGCCGCCTCGATGATCGGTCAGGGCCGCATCCAGGCCAACCCGTTGATCATGGCGTCGGTCACAGCGACGGCCGCGTCCGGCCGCTTCCACCAGCCGACCATCGTGCCCGGAGCCAAGGACACGACGTCCACCACGCCGCTCCCCCGGTCCGTGGTGGATCAGCTGCGCACCCTCATGCGGGCCACCGTCACCGAGGGGACCGCGCACGTGCTCTCCGACCTGCCCGGTGCCATCGGCGCGAAGACCGGTACCGCCGAGGTCTCGGAGAGCGAGCCCAACAACGGCTGGCTCGTGGCGCAGCGCGGCAACGTCGCCGTCGCCTGTGTCGTCGAACAGGGCGTCACGGGCGGCGGCTCGGCCGGCCCGATCCTGCACAGCCTGTTGTCGGCCGTGCCGCAGAACCCCTCCTGAGGGGCCCGGGCCGAACGTACGGGCGTACCGGGCGGGGCCGTGTCAGTCGGTCGGGCCGCTGAGTTGCTCCACCACCCGCAGCAGCACCGAGTGGTCCAGCTCGCCCCAGCCGTTCGCCTGCGCGGTGGCGATCTGCTGCGCGGCCACGGCCGTCACGGGCACGACGGCTCCCACGGCGCGGGCCGCGTGGGCGGCGATCCCCATGTCCTTGTGGTGCAGCGCCACCTTGAACCCGGGGGTGAACTCGTTCCGCAGGAAGTTGTCCTTCTTGCGCGCGAGCACGGTCGAACCCGCCAGTCCACCGCCCAGCACCTCCAGGGCCGCGGCCAGGTCGACGCCGGACTTCCGCAGGAAGGTGACGGCCTCGGCGCAGGCCTGCAGGTTGACTGCGACGATCATCTGGTTGGCGGCCTTGACGGTCTGGCCCGAGCCGTGCGGACCGCAGTGAACGACGGTCCGGCCCACGGCCTCGAACACGGGCCGCGCGGCCTCGAAGTCGGCCGGGTCGCCGCCGACCATGACGGACAGCACGCCTTCGACGGCCCCCGCCTCGCCGCCGGACACGGGTGCGTCGAGCACGCGCACCCGGTACTCCTTCGCCTTCTCGGCGAGGGCGACCGAGATGTGCGGCGGGATGGACGAGTGGTCGATGAGCAGGGCACCGGGGCGGGCGTGCGCGAGGATGCCGTCCGGTCCGTATGCCACCTGCTCGACCTGGGGCCCGGCGGGCACCATCGTGATCACGACGTCGGCGTCCCGGACGGCTTCGGCGATGCTCGCGGCGGCCTTGCCGCCCGCCTCGACGAGGGGAGCGGCCTTCTCGGGAGTGCGGTTCCAGCCGGTGACCCGGTGCCCTGCGCGGACCAGGTTGACGGCCATGGGGCTGCCCATGATGCCCAGTCCGATGAATGCGATGTCCGCCATGCCACCCTCACTCTTCCTGATTCCATAATGCGGAATAGTTAGTCCGCTGTACGGAATCCTAGCAAGGGTGCCGCGCGCCGTGCATGCACTCACGTCACACCGCGCAGGTCGCCGGTGTCGATCCCCTCGACGGCGAGCGCGGCGCGGTACCGCGCGATATCCGACGGCTCGACCTCCTCGGATCCCCCGACGAGATCCGGCAGGGCGGCTACTCGCGCCGTACGCTCATGGCGTCGCCGACGTGAAGGCGACGGAAGCGGAGGAGACGATCGTCGCCATCGTCAACGGAGTGGCACGCAAGAGGTGTTGACCTCGCCGAAGTCCCGGGTCGACGTGCCACGACTGCGTCAGACTCTTCCTCATGGCAGTCATGGTTCCCGACGAGACAACCAGCTTCGTGGGGCGCGGCAACGAGTCGCGCCAAGTGGTCGGCATGCTCGCGACGCACCGCGTCGTGACGCTGGTGGGTGCGGGCGGCGTCGGCAAGACCCGCCTGGCCGTACGCGGGGCCCTTCAGGACGAGGGGCGCCATCCGGACGGCGTGTACTGGGTGGATCTCACACCGCTGGTCGGTGACCGGCTGCTCATCGCCACGGTCTGCGACGTGGTGGGACTCGCCGATCACACCCCTCGCATGCAGATCGACGTGCTGCGGTCGTGGCTGGCCGACCGGCGGGTGCTCCTTGTGCTCGATTCCTGCGAACACCTGGTGCCCGACCTGCGGCGCATGTTGGATGACCTGCTCGCCTACGCGCCTGGTCTGACCGTGTTGGCCACGAGCAGGAAGCCTCTTGAGGTCGCGGGCGAGCAGACCGTCAGGGTCGATCCCTTGCCGGTCGACGAAGGAACGCCGGGCGAGGACAGCGACGCGCTGCGGCTCTTCCGGGACCGGGCGCGTCCCGTCGTGGCGCCTCATGTACTGGACTCACCGGAATGGACGGCCGCGGCCTCGGACGTGTGCCGGAGGCTCGAAGGGGTGCCCCTCGCCCTGGAGTTGGCCTGTGCCCAATTGCGCTCGCGGAGCATCGCGGACCTGGCGGACGCCCTCGCTTCGAGGCTCGAAGCCCTTACGGGCGACCCGACGGCCCGGCCGGCGCGGCATCGGGCCCTGCGGACGACCATCGGCTGGAGCCACGAGCTGTGCAGCCCCGTCGAACGCCTGGTGTGGGCGCGGCTCTCCGTCGCCCGCTGTCCTGTCGACCTGCAGGCGGCACAGGCCATCTGCGCCCTTCATCCGTTGGGTCCGGACGAGGTGGCCGCCGCGCTGGACAGCCTGGTGAACCAGTCGGTGCTCACCCGCGTCGGGGATCGCTTCCGCATGCTGGACACCCTCAAGGAGTACGGGCGGATGTGGCTCGCGGAGCTGGGCGAGGAGGAGCGGATCGCGCGGGCCCACGCATCCCACCACCTGCACGTGGCGCGCACGGCAGCAGCCGAATGGGCGGGGCCAAAGCAGGTCCAGTGGTACCAGCGGATCGCGCGGACCCATCCTGATCTGTGCGCCGCCATCGATCACCTCCTGCTCGTGCGCCCCGAGGAAGGGCTCGAACTGGCAGGCCACGTCGCCTTCTACTGGACCTGCTGCGGCCATCTGCACGAGGCCCGCGGCTACTTGGAGCGCGGCCTGGCACTGCACCACGCGCACGGCCCGGTGCGTGCGCAAGCGCTCTGGGGCCTGGGGGTCGCGTGCCTCCTGCAGGGTGAGCACGACACCGCCCAGGCTCTCGCGGCCGACTGCGCCCGCGAGGCAGAGGAGTTCGGTGACCACGAGGCCCGGCTCGCGGCCGCCTATCTCAACGGCCTGATCTATCTGCTCACCGGGCGGCCGCTGGTCGCCCGCACCACGGCCGAACGTGCCCTGGACGCCGAGGCCCGCGGCACCAGCACGTCCCCCGGCCGGCTGCGCTGTCGGCTGATCGGCGTCTTCGCCCTGACCGCCCTCGGCGCCCACCACGAGTCCCAGGCCCTGGCCCGCGAACTCCTCGCCGAATGCGAGGCGGCCGACGAACTGTGGACGCGCTCCTACCTGCAGTACCAGCTCTCGCTCATCGCCCTGTTCGAGGACCGGGTCCAGGACGCCGAGGAGCACGCCCGCGCGATGCTCCACAGCAAGTGGAGCATCGGCGACAGCTTCGGCATCGCGCTCGGGCTCGACCTGCTCGCGGCAGCCCTGGCCGCCCAAGGTCAGAGCGAGGACGCCACGGTCCTGTCGGGCACCGGCCTCGCCTATTGGCGCAGTGTCGGCCACCTCCAACGCGGCACGCCCGAACTCGCCCCCGTACGTGAGCAGACGGAGCGACAAGCCCTCACGGACATGGGCCCGCAGGCGTACAAGATCGCCCTGCAGCGCGGCGAGGAGGACACCGAGAGGGGACTTGCCCTCGCCTTCGGCAACGCCCCCGACCGCGCACCGGAGTGACGTCTCACGCGCCACAGGCCCACTGCCCCGCGCGGACGCGCGAAAAAGGAGGAACCCATGGCCCTCACCATCGTGACCGCCAATGTCCGCGGCCCGGCAGACCCGCCTCCCGCGGCGTGGGAGTGCCGCCGCGACCTGCTCGCCCACGTCCTCGCCGGCACCGGAGCCGACGTGATCGGCACCCAGGAGACCACCGGCGTCCAGCGCGACGACCTGCTGGAGCGGATGCCGGGCTACGCGTTCCACGGGCGTGACCACTACGGCGGACACGACGGGGAACACACGGGCATCCTCTGGCGCACGGATCGCGTCACGGCGCTGGAGACCGGCGACTTCTGGCTCTCCGACACCCCCGATGCGGTGGGCTCCGGCACATGGGGCAACCCCCGGCCCCGGGTGACCACTTGGGCCCGCCTGCGCGTGGAGGGGGTGGAGTTCGTGATCGCCAACAGCCACTTCCCGTGGCCGGAGGACGCCAGCGGAGAAGCCGGGCGCACGCGGTGCGCGCAGGCCCTGCACGCGCAGGTCGCCGAGCTTGCGGCCGGTGGGCCGGCCGTGCTGGTCGGCGACTTCAACACCGGCCCGTCGAGCGACACGCACGCCGTGCTGCTCGACGACTTCGCCGACGCCGTGGACACCGGCGCACACCAGGGGCCTCCGGGGACCTTCCATGGCTTCAGCGGCGTGCCCGAGGAACGTATCGACTGGATCCTGGTCCGCGGGTTCCACGTCCGCCGCACCCGCACCCTCGACGACCACGACCACGAGGTCTGGCCCTCGGACCACTTCCCCGTCCTCGCCCAACTGGAGGCGACGAGGGGGAAGTGAGGGCGTCCCGACCCGAAGGGCTATCCCTTCGGTGCATCCTTGCCGGTCCTGTCGCACAGGGCATGGTCGACGAGGGCACCCGTGGCACGGTTGAGAGCAACGAGGTCGGGCGGTGCCGTGGTGGTGGTGATCGAGACGGTCACCGCACGTGTGCCGTCGGCGCTCACGGCGGGGCGGGTGTTGACGCCCACCCCGTCGCCCTCATGGGTGTAGTAGAAGCCTCCGCAGGAGAGCGGGATCTTGCGCAGTCCGAGGCCGTAGGTTCCCTCGGGCATTTCCGCCACATCGTCGGGGTCGTCAGTGCGCCGGACGGTCTCGCGCATCTCGCGCCACTGCCGGGCGGGGAGCAGTCGGCCGTCGGCCAGGGCGCGGAAGAAGGTGTTCAGGTCGGCAGCGGTGCTGACCACGCCGGAGTCGGCGGTGTGCTGCAGGCTGTGCTCGGTCACGTCGAGACGCGCGCCGTCCTCGTTCATGAGGTACGCGTTCACGTGCGGGTCGGGCAGGTGGGGATCGCGTCCGGGAACGGAGGTGTCCCGCAGCCCCAGCTTCGCGATCACCCGCTGCCCGACCAGCTCCTCCCAGCCGGCACCGCCCGCCTTCTCGGCGATCATCGCTGCCAGCAGGTAGTTGGTGTTCGAGTACGCCCACCGGGTCGCACGGCCCTGTGGGGAGACGAACACGGGAGGATGCTGCATCGCCACCGCGACCAGGTCGGCCGCCGCAGTGGTGTCGTAGCGGTGCTCGTCGAAGTGGTGGATCAGCTGGTCCTGGAGGGCCGGGTCGTCCATGTAGTCGTACAGGCCGCTGGTCTGCCGCAGCAGGTCGCGGACGGTGATGCGGCTGCCGTCGTTGCCGTGGCCCGTGACGACGCCCGGGAGCCAGTGTTCGACGGTGTCGTCCAGTGACAGCCGCTTCTCCGCGGCGAGTTGCAGGACCACGGTCGCCATGAACGCCTTCGTCGTGCTCGCCGTACGAAAGTGCGCGTTCCACGGGATCGGGTCCGCCGAGCCGACCGCACGGGTGCCGATGCGGGCCATGACAGGCGCGCCGTGCGCGGTGTCCACCCGGGCCAGCACGTTCACGTCACCGCCGCCCGCCTTGCGTACGGCTGCCAGGTCCCGCTGGAGCGCGCGCTCGTCGTAGGAGTGTCTCGCGGCCGACTGCCCGGCGCTCGCGGCCACGGCCGCGGGAGAGCTCAGTGCGAGCAACGCCCCCGCCAGGACAGCGGCCTTGGTCTTCTTCGACAACAGCATCTGCATGATCCCATCCCCGTTCTGTGCCCCTGTTGGTGACGATGACCAGCCAACCGGATCCGGAACGGCCTGGGGATGAGGGTGCCCTCCGGATCGAGGGTGGACCTAAGTCCCCCCTCGCGCCGCACCCCGGACGACGGTCTCTGGAACCTCATTCGTCACAGGGGCATCTAGCGTTGGCGATTCGGCCACACGGTGTCCCGCCCAGAGGGCCCGGTAGCCGCACCCGCACGTGCAACTCCGCGCGCAGCAAGGGTTCCAGGGAGTCCGGAATCGAGCGCGTTCGATTCCCATTGGGCGTCGTTATGCCATGCACCGCCGAGCCACCCAGTGCGGCATCACAACCCCGAGGAGGACACAGGTGACTGTGACCGACACCGCGCCCCCGGACGGCGAGCGGCCGCCGCCTCCGCCCCCGGCCGCCATCACCTTCGAGGGCGAGTACGGGAAGAATCCCCTGGCAGAAGCCGGCTTCCGGGCCATGTGCCGACATCTGCCCGCCGTGCTCGGGCACACCGCGCGGATGGCGTGGGCCAACGACAGGTGACCGTCCATGCCCCTCTCATCAGGCACCCGAGACCCCGCCCACGCCAGAGAGTCGAGACGCACGTGACGGACATCTGGGAAACGATCGGCAGCTTGGCCCACCGTCTGGAGGAGCATTCCACCCTCCCCCGGGAACAGCGGATCCTCCTGCAACTCCTCAAGATCCAGGAGGAGGCGGGAGAAGTCGCCGAGGCCGTCATCGGCGTCTTCGGACAGAACCCCCGCAAGGGCCACTCGCACACCTGGGACGACGTCGAGGCCGAGGTCTGCGACGTCATCGTCACCGGCATGGTGGCCCTGATCCGGTTGAATCCCCGCGCCGAAGAGGTCCTCACCCGGCACCTGCGGCGCATCGCCACCAGGGACCTGACCGCGGTGGATCCCACCGCCGGGACGCGGCCGAGCCCGTGATCGGCGCAGCGTATCCAGGAGAACGGAGAACGGGGACGGACGACCGCCCCTCCGTGCGTCGCGGCCCTGCCCCTGGGGCGGTCAGACGGTCGCAGGGGCGGTGGTTGCCGCCCAGCCGGCCTCGATGAACCTGAAGGTGACGTCGATGATCTGCGCGGCGTCGTCGAGTGAGCGGATCGACGGGACGATCCCCAGGGCGGTGCGGGCGACGAGGCGGCTGGCGGTGTCGGGGGCGGACAGGCCGATGTCCGCGGCGATGACCTCGGCGAGGGCGTTCTCGTGGCGCAGCCACATTCTGGCCGAGTAGTCCCGCAGGGCGGGCGTGCCGTCGATCAGCTGATGGAACTGCGCCAGTCGGGGCTCGTTGCGGGCGGTTTCCACCATCTGCTGGAACCAGCCGCGCAGCGCCTGCGGGACGGAGACGCCGTCGGGACGCTCGCGCACGACGTCGAGCAGGAGCTGTTCCTGTTCGTCGTCCTGGTCGAAGACGAGAGCCTCTTTGGACGGGAAGTGGGCGAACAGGGTCGCGGTGGCGACGTCCGCTTCCTGGGCGACCTCGCGCACGCCGACGTTGTCGTAGCCGCGCGCGAGGAACAGCCGCAGGGCCGTGTCGGCGATCAGCTTGCGGGTCTGCGCTTTTTTGCGTTCACGGCGTCCGAGCTGCTGGTTTGTCCCCATGAGCTCACCATACCAGTTGCAAAACCAGAACTGTTCTGTTTACAGTCTTGTTCTGTAAATCGTTCCGGGTGTGCGACCGCCGCCACCCCGCGACCGCCCGCTGGGAGGAAGCCATGGACACCACAACCACCACCGCACCGGACGGTGGCACGGTCACCTCCGCACCGCGTCGCCGGGCATGGGTGGTCATCGTCTGCCTCACGCTGCTGAACTCGATCGGGATGACCGTGGTCTTTCCGGTCCTGCCGTTCGTCACGCTGGAGTACGTCCACGAGGGCTCCCTGGCCCTGTGGATCGGTGTACTGGAATCGGTGAACGCCCTCTGCGCGTTCCTCGTCGCACCCCTGCTGGGCGGCCTGTCCGACCGCATCGGACGACGCCCCGTGCTGATCATCAGCGCGTTCGGCGCCGCCGCCAGTTACGCGATGTTCGGCGTCGGCGGCGCCCTGTGGGTGCTGATCGCCGCCAGGGCCGTCCAGGGTTTCGCGGCGGGCGACATGCCCGCGATCTTCGCCTACGTCGCCGACATCACCCCGGCCAAGGACCGCACCAAGCGGTACGGCCTGCTCGGCGCCCTGACCGGCGTGGGCATGATGATCGGCCCCGCGATCGGCGGCGCCCTGTCCAGGATCAGCCTGGACGCCCCGGTCTACGCGACCGCGCTGATCGCCGCCCTCGTGGGGCTCGTGGCCCTCTTCGCGCTGCCCGAGAGCCTCGCCCCGCACCACCGGGCCAAGAAGCTCAACCTGGAGGAACTGCACCCGTTCAAGGTGCTCAAGGACGCCTTCGCCCGTAAAGAACTGCGGGTTCTCCTGACCGGGTTCACCCTGATCAGCATCCCGTTCTACTTCTACGTGAACAACCTCTCCGTGCTCGGCAAGGACAGCGTGGGCTGGGGCCCGGCCCAGATCGGCCTGGTGCTGTCGGCAGCCGGCATCCTCGACATCGTCATCCAGGGCGGACTGCTCGCCCTCCTGGTGCCCCGCATCGGCGAACGCGGCGTGGTCATCTCCGGCATAGCCGGTCAGGCGGTCGGCTGCGCCGGAATGGCCCTGGTCGCCTTCGCCCTCGACACACCCCAACTCCTGGCCGTGGCTGCCCTCCTGTTCGCCTCCGGCCAGGGAGCCATGACCGCCGCCCTGGACGGGCTGATGTCGAACGCGGTCGGCGCCGACGAACAGGGATGGCTGGCCGGAGGCATCTCCTCCATCGGTTCGGCGATCCAGATGACCGCACCCCTGCTCGCCGGATGGCTGTACGCGAGCACCGGCCACGCGACCCCTTACGCCCTCGGCCTCCTCATGATCATCACCGCGGCCGTCCTCCTCTTCCGCACGACGGCCGGCCCCGGCCGCGTCACAGCCGCCCCATAGGGGCCGGCCGCGCCCCGACCCCGCAACCCCACTCCCGCAAGGACCCCACCCATGTCGCACTCCACCCCCCGTATCGCCATCGTCGGCGCCGGCCCCGGCGGCCTGCTCTGCGCCACCGTGCTGCGCCAGGCCGGCATCCACGCCACCGTCCTCGAACGCGACCCCAGCGCCCACCACCGAACGCAAGGCGGCAGCCTCGACCTGCACGAACACACCGGCCAGGCCGCGCTGCGCACCGCCGGCCTGCACGACGCTTTCCTCAAGCTGTCCCGGCCCGAGGGCCAGGAGATGCGCGAGTACGCGCACACCGGTCGCCTGGTCGCACACGAGGAGGACCCCGAAGGCCCCGCACGTCCCGAGATCGACCGCACCGACCTGCGCACCATGCTCCTGGAGGACTTCGGGACGGAGAACGTGCGCTTCGACACGGCCGTCCTGGAAGTCCGCCGCACGCCCCACGGCCGCACCCGCCTCACACTGGGTGAGGGAACCACCGAGGAGTTCGACCTCGTCATCGGCGCCGACGGCGCCTGGTCCAAGGTCCGGCCCGCGCTCTCCGACGCCGTCCCGCTCTACACCGGCAACACACTGGTCGAGACGTGGTTCACCGACGTCGACGACCAACACCCCGCGCTCGCCCGGCTGGTCGGGCACGGCATGATGCTCGCCACCGACGCCGGCGACCCCACCCACTTGCTCATCGGCCAGCGCAACGGCGACGGCAGCATCCGGGTCTACATCGGCCTCAAGTGCGCACTCGACTGGGCCGCGCAGGCCGGAGTGGACCTCGCGGACACCGAGGCCGTACGCGCCCATTTCCTGACGGTGTTCGCCGGCTGGCACGAGGACCTGCGCCGCGTCCTCCGCGAGAACGAAGGCCCCTTCGTCAACCGGCCCGTGCACCGGCTGCCCTACCCCCACACCTGGCAGCACACCCCTGGCATCACCCTGCTCGGCGACGCCGCGCACCTGATGCCCCCGGCCGGGCAAGGCGCCAACCTCGCCCTGATCGACGGAGCCGACCTCGCCCTGGCGATCGGAGATGCCGTCCGTCACGGCTCCGGCCTGGACGCGGCCGTCGCCTCCTACGAACGGACCATGCACCCGCGCGGCGCCGCGGCGGCCGAGGAGTCCGCCCTCGCCCTGGAGCAGTGAGGCGGCCTTGAGAACGCCTCGGTCGACTCTCACGGCATCGTCGGTCGGCGGCGCACGACGAAGCACCGATCATGAGCGTGCGGTGCGCTCCGTGGGGGCACCATCGAATTCGGCAGATGGTTCGACGACCCTCCCGGCCCAGGTCGGGCGCCATCGGGGCCCGGGGGCCCGGTCTGACCAGCACCCCCACGGCGCACGGAGCGATGCGTCGCCGCACGAGGCAGGGAGAGTCGCCAGAATTGGTCTAGTCCTCACTTGGTGCAGACCATTGACATGTCTCTGACCGCAGGGCTATTCCGTATGCATCTCCCGTGCGTCACAGCTGAGTTGACGCCGCCTCACTTCTTGGATGGCCATGAGACGTATGCGCTCCCTCCGTGCCACTGTCACCGCGGTGGCCACCGCAGTGGCCGCTCTGGGCCTCACCGCCGTCGCGGGCTCCCCCGCGCAGGCCGCGACCCCGCTCCCCGCCCATGTCTTCGCGCCGTACTTCGAGTCGTGGACCGGTGAGAGCCCGGCCGCTCTCAGCGCCCAGTCCGGGGCCAAGCACCTGACGATGGCGTTCCTCCAGACGGCGTCGAAGGGCTCGTGCACCGCCTACTGGAACGGCGACACCTCGCTGCCCGTCGCCGCGTCGTCCTTCGGCGCGGACATCAAGACGATCCAGGGGCGCGGCGGGGACGTCATCCCCTCGTTCGGCGGCTACACGGCGGACACCACCGGCACCGAGATCGCCGACAGCTGTACGGACGTCGACCAGATCGCCGCCGTCTACGAGAAGGTCGTCACGACCTACGACATCCCCCGGCTCGACATGGACATCGAGGTCGACTCCCTGAACAACAACGCCGGCATCGACCGGCGGAACAAGGCGATCAAGAAGGTCCAGGACTGGGCCGCCGCCAGCGGCCGCAAGCTGGAGATCTCGTACACCCTGCCGACGACGACCAGTGGCCCCGCCGACAGCGGGCTCGCCGTCCTGCGGAACGCGGTGGCCAACGGCGCGCGCGTCGACGTCGTCAACCTCATGACCTTCGACTACTACGACAACGCCTCGCACAACATGGCGCAGGACACCAAGACCGCTGCCCAGGGCCTGTACAACCAGCTCGCCACGCTCTACCCCGGCAAGAGCGCGGCGCAGCTGTGGGGCATGATCGGCGTCACCGAGATGCCGGGCGTCGACGACTTCGGGCCGGCCGAGACGTTCACCCTCGCCAACGCCAAGGACGTGTACGACTGGGCGACCGGCAAGGGGATCAACATGATCTCCTTCTGGGCTCTCCAGCGCGACAACGGCAGCTGCCCCGGCGGGGCGGCCGGTGACACCTGCTCCGGCATCGAGCAGAACACCTGGGACTTCTCCCACGTCTTCGCGCCCTTCACCAGCGGCACGACCGCGCCGGGCAACGACTTCTCCCTGACCACCGCCCCGGCGTCGGGGACGGTCAAGGCCGGTGCCTCCACGAGCGCGACGGTACGGACCTCGGTCACCGCGGGCAGCGCCCAGAGCGTGAAGCTCTCCGTCAGCGGCGCGCCCGCCGGAGTCACCGCCTCCCTCAGCCCCGCCTCGGTGACGGCCGGAGGAACCTCGACGCTCACCGTCGCCACGACCGCGGCGGCCGCCAACGGCACCTACCAACTCGTGGTCAGCGGCGCGAGCCCGGCCGCCGCGCACTCGGCGACGTACTCGCTGACCATCACCGGCGGCAGCGGCAGCCAGTGCACGGCGGCGCCTTGGGCCTCGGGCTCGATCTACACGGGCGGCCAGCAGGTGTCGTACAAGGGGCACACCTGGAAGGCCAAGTGGTGGACGACGGGCGAGGAGCCCGGCACCACCGGCGAGTGGGGCGTCTGGCAGGACCTCGGCGCCTGCTGAGACCCGATCGGTGCGCGCAGGAGCCCGGGGGCTGTCGGCCCCCGGGCTCCTGCGTCCCTCCGCGAGCGATGCGGGTCAGGCTCCGATCCACGCGGCCGTGGTGAGCGCCCCCAGCGCCGCACCCGCCGCGGTCTGCGCCACCGTGTGGTAGCGCAGGGCCACCCGGGACCAGCACACCGCCGCGGTCACGGCGTACCCCGCCAGCCACCAAGGACTGTGCACGACGGCGAGCAGTGCGACCACGGCCGACGCGACCGCCGAGTCGACGGAGACCTTCCAGACGGTGTTGATGCCCAGCAGGACGACGGTCATCACCCACAGCGCGACCATGGCCCTGATGACGTCCGACGGCGCGTTCCCCAGCGTCATCAGCAGCGCGCCGGTCCCGACGGACGCCAGGATCACGAGGAAGATCGGCGCCCGCTTCGTCCGGTCCACCACATGGCGGTCGCCCCACGTCCCCCGCTTTCGTTCGAACTCGATGTAGGCCGCGGGCACCACGCCCGCGCACAGCGCACCGAGGAGCCCCCACGCCAGCCCGGCGAGGCCGCCCGCGACGGCGCCGATCCCGAGCATGCCGACCACGAGGACGTTGCGTGGCTGCAGGATGTCCGTGACGGCGCGGGCAACGCTGCTCGTGGACGTGCCGGAGTCCGGCTGGGCAAAGGAGGGATTCACTGTCGTCCTTCGTTCAACGGGCAACTCGAACCGGTTCGAGGCGACGAGACACAGCTCGCGCCCGGCCCGGCCCGTCAGGCTAGCGTCGGATCGACGCCGCCGGTGAAGTCACCGTCGTGGGCGACCTGCCTCCTCACAGGCCCGCCGAGAGCAACCGGTCCGGCGTGAGGGGGAGTTCGCGCAGGCGCAGCCCGGTCGCATGGTGGACCGCGTTGCCGATGGCCGCCGCCGTTCCGACGATGCCGATCTCCCCGATCCCTTTGCTGCCCATGGGGTTGAGGTGCGGGTCGTCCTCCTCGATCCAGTGGGCCTCGACGGCGGGGACGTCCGCGTGGGCCGGTACGTGATAGGACGCGAGATCCGACTCGGTGAAGTCACCGAAAGCGGCGTCCATCGTGCTGCCTTCGGTGAGCGCCATGCCGAGTCCCATGGTCATGCCGCCGATGAACTGGGAGCGCGCGGTACGGGCGTTGAGGATGCGTCCTGCGGCGTACACGCCGAGCAGGCGGCGCACCCTGACCTCTCCGGAGACCGTGTCGACCGTGACCTCCGCGAAGTGGGCGCCGAAGGCGTGCCGGGCGAAGCCGCTCTCCGCGTCGGCGGTGCCTTTCGTGTCCGCGGTGGCGCTCAGCCCGTCGGCGGGCAGCGGGTCCTTCCTGTCGGCGAGGCGTGCGACCAGGCGCGTACACGCCTCGTGCACCGCCCACCCCCACGAGGCAGTACCGGACGAGCCGCCCGCCAGCGGAGCGGACGGCAGATCGCTGCTGCCGATCTCGGTGCGGACGCGGTCCAGGGGCACGCCGAGCGCGTCGGCGGCGATCTGGGCGAGCACGGTGCGGGCGCCGGTGCCGATGTCGGTGGCGTTGACCTGGACGACGTAGCGGCCGTCCGGCAGCGCGCGGGCGCTCGCCCGTGAAGGGGAGACAAGGACCGGATAGGTCGCCGAGGCGACTCCGGTGCCGACGAGGAGCGGGCCCTCGGTGCGGGCACGGGGGCGCGGGTCGCGGCCGTGCCAGCCGAAGCGTTCGGCACCCTCGCGCAGGCACTCGGCGAGGTGTCGGCTGCTGAACGGCAGGCCGCTGTCCGGTTCCGTCGCGGTGTCGTTGCGCACCCGCAGGTCGACCGGGTCCATGCCGAGCTCGGTGGCGAGTTCGTCCATCGCGGACTCCAGCGCGTACATGCCGGGGGCCTCGCCGGGGGCCCGCATCCACGAGGGGCTGGGCACGTCGAGGGCGACGACCCGGTGGGTGGTGCGGCTGTGGGGCGAGGCATACATGGTGCGGGCGGGGCTCGCCGCCTGCTCCACGAACTCCTTGATGCGCGAGGTGTGCGTGGTCACCTCGTGGATGACCGTGGTGAGGGTGCCGTCGCGCTCCGCACCGAGCCTGACGCGGTGCAAGGTGGGCGCGCGGTGACCGACGACCGCGGGCAACTGCCGTCTGGACAGGGCGACTTTGACCGGCCGGCCCGTCGAGAGGGCGGCCATGGCGGCGAGTACGACCTGGGGCCGCGGTGTCCCCTTGGAGCCGAAGCCGCCGCCGACGTGTTCGGAGACGACGGTGATCCGGTCCTTGGGCAGCGCGAAGAGCGCGGCGAGCGTGTCGCGCACGGTGGTGGCGCCCTGACTGGAGTCGTGGACGGTCAGCCGGTCGCCCGCCCAGTGGGCGGTGGCGGCGTGCGGCTCCATCGGATGGTTGTGCAGGGGAGGCATCTGATAGGCGACGTCGACCCGCGCGGGCGCGGTGCGGAAGGCGCCTTCGGGGTCGCCCCGGCGCGACTCCCCCGCGGCTCCGCCGTTCGCCTCTTCGGGGATGTAGGCGTCGGGGTGGTCGACGCGCAGGGTGACGTCGTGCGGCTCTTCGCGGTAGGTGACATCCAGCGCGGCGGCGCCCGCGCGGGCCGCCTCGGGGGTGTCGGCGACGACCAGGGCGACGAACCAACCCCGGTGCGGTACACGGGAGTTCTGCAGGACGAAGAGCGTCGGGTCGTCCGGTTCGGTGAGGCGGGGCGCGTCCTCGTGGGTGAGGACGGCCCGGACACCCGGCTGGGCGAGCGCGGCGGAGGTGTCCACGGCGGTGACGTGCCCGGAGGCCACCGTGGCGGGGACCGGCCTGGCGTAGAGGCAGCCGTCCGGGGTGTGTTCGGCGGCGTACCGCGCGGCTCCGGTGACCTTGTCGCTGCCCTCCCTGCGCTCGGCGGGTGCGCCCAGCGCGGCGGCGTCGGTGTCCGTCATGGAGTGTCTCCCTCGGCGGTCGTGCGGTGGGCGGGGCGAGGCGGGCGCCCCGGGGGCCGGCACATGGTCACGGGGTGAGGCGGCGCAGCACGTCGCCGGCGAGGTTGCGCGCGAGTGCGACCTTGTAGGCGTTGTCCCGCAGGGGTTCGGCGGCGGCGAGTTCGGCGTCCAGGGCCCGCAGGAACGCGTCGTCGCCGGCCCGTTCCCCCACGAGCGCCTCCTCGGCCCGGCGCGCCCGCCAGGGGCGGTGGGCAAGACCTCCGAAGGCGATCCTCGCGTGGCGTACGACGCCGTCCGTCACGTCGAGCACCACGGCGACGGAGGCGAGCGCGAAGGCGTAGGAGGCCCGGTCGCGGGCCTTGCGATAGGCCGAGGGAAGACCGGCCACGGCAGGCGGGAGGACCACCCCGGTGATGAGTTCCCCGGGGGCGATCTCGGTGTCCCGCTGCGGGCTGTCGCCGGGAAGGCGGTGGAACTCCGTGACGGGCAGGGTACGCTGACCGTCGGGGCCGCTCAGTTCGACCCGGGCGTCGAGCGCGGCGAGCGCGACGGCCATGTCGGACGGGTGGGTGGCGATGCACTGCTCGGAGTGGCCGAGTACCGCGTGGTCCCGGTGGACGCCCTCGCGGGCGCCGCATCCGGTGCCCGGTTCCCGTTTGTTGCAGGGTTTGGACGTGTCCTGGAAGTAGGGGCAGCGGGTGCGCTGGAGGAGGTTGCCGCCGGTCGTCGCCACGTTGCGCAGCTGGCCCGACGCCCCGGCGAGGATCGCTTGCGCGAGGACCGGGTAGCGGTCGCGGATCAGGGGGTGGGCGGCCAGGTCGCTGTTGCGGACGGTGGCGCCGGCCCGTACGGAGCCGTCGGGGAGTTCGTCGACGGCGGCGAGCGGCAGCCGGCTGATGTCGATCAGAGCCGCTGGCTGTTCGACGCCCAGTTTCATCAGGTCCACGAGATTGGTGCCGCCGCCCAGGTACCGGGCACGGGGCTGTCCCGCATAGGCGGCGGTGGCCTCTTCCACACTGCGTGCGCGTACATAGGCGAACGGTTTCACCGGGCCACGTCCTCGACTGCCTCGACGATGTGCGGATAGGCGCCGCAGCGGCACAGGTTGCCGCTGAGCCGCTCACGGATCTCGTTTCTGCTCAGTGCGACGGGCGCGCCCGTCGCGTCGGCCGGGGCCGTGACGTGGGAGGCACGACCGGCGGCCGCCTCGTCGATGGCGCCGACGGCCGAGCAGATCTGGCCGGGCGTGCAGTAGCCGCATTGCAGGGCGTCGCGGTCCAGGAAGGCTCGCTGGAGCGGGTGCAGCGCATCGCTGTCGGGCCCGGTGAGCCCTTCGACCGTGACCAGGTCGCCGCCGTCCTGGGCGACGGCGAGCAGCAGACAGCTGTTGACCCGGCGGCCGTCGAGCAGCACGGTGCAGGCGCCGCACTGGCCGTGGTCGCAGCCCTTCTTCGCGCCGGTCATGCCCAGGTGCTCGCGCAGCGCGTCGAGCACGGTCGTCCGGTGGTCGACGGTGAGCTCGTAGGGCTTCCCGTTGATGCGCAAGGTGATGTCCGAGCCGGTCTGCGGGGCGGGCACCGGAGCTTCGGGGGGCGGTGAGCCGGGGGACGTGTCCACGAAGAGCCTTCCGCGTGAGGGCGTGAGGACTGCCCGGGACCCGGGACGGGCGCCGGACGGGGTCGCGCCTCCCAGCCTGGGCCAGAGACGGCGTTCCAGCACGCCGGGAAGGCACGATGCGTCATCGCGGACGCGTCCGGGAGGCATCTGGTACCTGGCGCCGCACGCGGATCATGTCCGGAACGGCCCGACGCGTCCACGCCCTCCTGATGGCGGCTGCAACCTGCGCGGATGCGGGATGGCTGCCGCGGACCGGCAGGCTGGAGCCGGTCGTACGCGAGGGGTCTTGGTCACACGCGAATTTCCTTCGTGCGGCCGTCTTTCCTTCCCGGCCCGGGTGAGGGCGGCCCGCACCGGCCGGGCCGGACGCGACGTGCCCGGGCCGTAGGATATGCGCCGTGACCGACAACATTCAGCGCCCCGCGAGCGGGCCGAACAGCACCCCTGAACTGCCGACTCAGTACACGCCGGCCGAGGTAGAGGGGCCGCTGTACGAGCGCTGGGTAGAGCGCGGTTACTTCGACGCCGACGCGAAGAGCGACAAGCCCCCGTACGCCATCGTCATCCCGCCGCCCAACGTCACCGGCTCCCTGCACCTGGGCCACGCCTTCGAGCACACGCTGATCGACGCCCTCACCCGCCGCAAGCGCATGCAGGGCTACGAGACGCTGTGGCAGCCCGGCATGGACCACGCCGGCATCGCCACCCAGAACGTCGTCGAGCGCGAGCTCGCCAAGGAGGGCACGTCCCGCCACGACCTGGGCCGCGAGGCGTTCGTCGAGCGGGTGTGGCAGTGGAAGGGCGAGTCCGGCGGCCGGATCGCCGGCCAGATGCGACGCCTGGGCAACGGCGTCGCCTGGAGCCGCGACCGCTTCACCATGGACGAGGGCCTGTCCCGCGCCGTCCAGACCGTCTTCAAGAACATGTTCGACGACGGCCTCATCTACCGTGCCGAGCGCATCATCAACTGGTGCCCGCGCTGTCTGACGGCCATCTCCGACATCGAGGTCGACTACCAGGACGACGACGGCGAGCTCGTCTCCATGAAGTACGGCGAGGGCGCCGACACCGTCGTCGTCGCGACCACCCGCGCCGAGACCATGCTCGGCGACACCGCGGTCGCCGTGCACCCGGACGACGAGCGGTACGCGCACTTGATCGGCAAGCGGATCAAGCTGCCGCTGACCGACCGCTCCATCCCGGTCGTCGCGGACACGCACGTCGACCCGGAGTTCGGCACCGGCGCCGTCAAGGTGACCCCGGCGCACGACCCGAACGACTTCGCCATCGGCCGGCGCCACGACCTGGAGTCGATCGAGGTCCTGGACGAGCGCGGCATCATCACCGCCCACGGCCCCTTCGAGGGACTCGACCGCTTCGAGGCGCGTTCGGCCATCGTCGCCGCACTGCGCGCCGAGGGCCGGATCGTCGCGGAGAAGCGCCCGTACGTGCACTCGGTCGGACACTGCTCGCGGTGCAGGACGACGCTGGAGCCCAGGCTGTCGCTGCAGTGGTGGGTGAAGGTCGACACGCTCGCCGCGGCCGCCGGCGACGCGGTGCGCGACGGCCGGGTGGACATCCACCCCGCCGACCTGTCGCAGCGCTACTTCGACTGGGTCGACAACCTCAACGACTGGTGCATCTCCCGGCAG
>NZ_JAAGMG010001477.1 GCF_010548525.1 Streptomyces sp. SID14478 | reverse complement strand
CACGGTGCCGTTCGCCCCGCTCCCGTAGGGCGCTGCCGCGCTACGACGACGGCGCCCGCCCCTGTGCGCAGGGACGGGCGCCGTGGTGCGTGCGCGGGGTCAGGCCGCGACCGTGGCGCGCTCCGGACGCGTCGCTTCGGCCCGCTCGCCGCGTCCGGCGAACAGCCGGTCCAGGCCGAAGGCGCCGGAGCCGGTGAAGACGAGCAGCAGCAGCGTCCAGCAGAACATCGCGGAGGCCTCGCCGCCGTTCTGGATCGGCCACAGGGCCTCGGGCTGGTGGACGTGGAAGTACGCGTAGGCCATGGACCCGGAGGAGATGAGTGCGGCGAGGCGGGTGCCGAGGCCGAGCAGGATCAGGGAGCCGCCGACGAGCTGGATGACGGCCGCGTACCAGCCGGGCCAAGCGCCCGCCTCGGGGCGGGCGCCCATCGCGCCGCCGAGGACGCCGAAGAGCGAGGCGGCGCCGTGGCAGGCGAAGAGCAGGCCGACGACTATGCGGAACAGGCCGAGGACGTACGGCTGGGCGTTGTCGAGCCGTCCGGTCATGGGGAGTCTCCTTCGGTCGGTGGGGGACGTAACCGAGTGCGCCGGTGCAGTCGGCGCCGACGTCGCCGCCGCTGCCACCGGTCGCGGGAGATCCACAGGTTAGGAGAACCTAACCAATGCTTGCAAGTTCAACATCCGGCCATGGTCGTCTTCCGTTTCGGGTTCCGGATCCGGGCCTGCGGCGGTGCGCAGGGCCGCGCGCGCCACGGCGTCGGCGTCGGAAAGGGTCACCGAGTCGACGCCCGGACGTGCCCCCGCGGCGGTCACCCAGTGCACCCCTTCGGTGGGCACTCCGAAGGCGAACCGCCGTGCGTGCGCCCGGCCCTGACGGTCGATCAGGCGGTAGGGGCGGGGCGTGACGTCCAGGCCTCCGGTTTCGTGGCCGTCGACGGTGTGCGGCCGGCCCTGACCGGTCTTCAGGAGCCGGGCCAGCAGTTCGTCGGCGGTCCTGCGCACGTCGGGTTCGGGCAGCCGGGCCTCGACGAGAGTGGTGGCCGTCACTTCCGAACCGGGCACATCGGGCGAGTGCGCCGCGAAATGCCCGTCGCGCACGGTCACTTCGAGTCGGGGCCCGACGACGGTCAGCACGCCCGCGTTGAGCAGGGCGGCCATCTCCTCGATGCGGCGCCGGGGCGGGCCGATGGACAGGAACGCGTTCAGCGGGGTGTACCAGCGGTCGAGGTGGTCGCGGCGCGAGGCGCCGGTCAGGCCCCCGTGGTCGACGATCCTGCGCAGCTCGTTGCGCAGGTCGCGCAGGACGTCGAGGGCCGCCTTCAGGGGGCCGTCGACATTGCCGAGCCTCGCGTGGTCCGCGTCCTCGCGCAGCAGGCCGAGGAGCCAGGCGTGCCAGGCGGCGGGGGAGGCGTAGGTGCGGCCGGAGCAGGGACGGGAGACGCGGTCCCAGGACCAGAGGCGGTCGTCGGGAACCCCGAACTCCCGCAGGGCGAGGGCCTCTTGGGGGGAGCGGTGCGCGGTGGCGAGAAAGCGTTCCCGGAAGCCCTCGGGGGTGCGGCCGAGCGTGGTGCGCAGGAGCGTCTCGTAGTAGACCGTCTCCACTTCCTTGGCGACCAGCGGCCATATCTCGGCGAGGAAGTCGGGGGCGTCGCCGGAGTCGGCCCTCTTGCGGAAGCGGGCTATCACGTCGTCGGTGAGCACCGCCGGATCGTGACGCCCGTAGGGCCCCTTGGCGTTGTCGCCGCGCGCCTGGTACGGGATGCCGCGGCGCGAACCGGCGTACAGGCGCGGCTCGTTGCCCGAGGGCACGTAGCGCAGGCCGCCGCCGGGGGCGGTTTCGTACCGGCCGCCGCGGGCCTCGGTCAGCAGTGCCATGTGGTCGAAGAAGTTGAGGCCCAGGCCGCGCAGCAGGACCGGTGTGCCGGGCAGTACGTGGCTCAGGTCGAGGTCGGCCGGGTTCGCCGGCGGGACGTGCCGCAGGCCGCCGCGCCGGGCGTCCTCGGCGAGGCGGCGCTCCGCCGGGG
>NZ_JAAGMG010001444.1 GCF_010548525.1 Streptomyces sp. SID14478 | reverse complement strand
CAAGGAGGCCCGGCAGGCGCTCGACGACCCGGCGGGGCGCTGGGGCGAGGGCGACCCGGTGCCGCGGCGCTTCAGCGCCGACCAGCTCTCCCAGCTCGTCGGTGCCGCGGGCGCGGACGTCGGCGCGGTGCACGGGGTGCGGGTCTTCGCCGACCTGGTCCCGGGCGTCCTCGTGGACACCGAACCGGGCGCCTTCCAGGAGCTCCTGAAGCTGGAGGCGGCCGCCGCCGAACTGCCCGCCTTCCACGCCGTGGCGACGCAACTGCACGTGCTCGGCGAGAAGCGTGCGACCGACGAGGCCTGAGCGACTCCGGTGATCTGCCGCTGATCAGCGATGCAGCGGCAGATGGAGTACGCCACAGGCCCCCCGATCGAGCGCCTGTCGCCGTATGATCGGGGTAGACCGTCCGGCATGACGGGTCGGCCACCGGGGAATGACGCCCAGTGAGCCGGAGCGGCGTGACGCGGTCCGGAATGGTGAAGTTGGCGTAGAGGGGCGGGTTTCACGGGGGCGATTCCCTGCCTATCCTGAAGGGGACCCCCGGTCGCCCCGGCGACTGCACGATGAGGAGGACTCCGTGCCGCTCTCGGAGCACGAGCAGCGAATGCTCGAGCAAATGGAGCGAGCGCTGTACGCCGAAGATCCCAAGTTCGCGACAGCGCTTGAGGGAAGCGGGCTGCGTACGTACACCCGACGTCGGGTCTACCAGGCAGTCGCGGGCTTCCTGGTGGGTATCGCGCTCCTCATGGCAGGAATGGTCGCGCAGCAGATCTGGATCAGCGTGGTGGGATTCCTCGTCATGCTCGGATGTGCAGTGCTCGCGGTCACCGGATGGCGCAAGGCGCCCAAGCCGGGTGAACAGCCGGCGGGAGCGGTGCCAGGCGCGCCCGCAGCCACCGGCCGACGACAGAGCAAGCCGAAGCGCTCGATGATGGACCGGATCGAGCAGCGCTGGCAGCGCCGCCGGGACGAGCAGGGCGGCGGCCGCTGAGCGGGCCGACCGGCGTCGAGCCGTACGGAAGCAGACACGTGCGTGAAGGGTGACCGCCCGAGGCGGTCACCCTTTGTGCGTAACGGACACCGGGCACGGAAGAAGGCTCCGACCCGCCCCTTCACAGGCGGACCGGAGCCTTCTTCGTCGTATGCACCCTCGGTGCGGCGGAGCTCCCCCGGAGCTACCCCTCCTGGCCCGACGGGCGGGAGCGGGAGGACCGGTCGAGCGTCGACGCCCAGCGTGCCCGCAGCCGCCGGGTGAACGACTCCCAGCGCCCGGACGCCGCCCACATCACCCGAACGGCCGAGCGCGGCGCGAGCGTCGCCCGCAGCCGGGTCGTCCGGCCGGCCTTCGCGTGCAGGCCGTCGCACACCCGCC
>NZ_JAAGMG010001401.1 GCF_010548525.1 Streptomyces sp. SID14478 | reverse complement strand
CAGGTCCTCGATCTGCCCGGGCTCGGAGCGGCCGCGGCCCGGTTGCGCGCCCGCGCCCGGCCGCTGCCCGACGCGCAGCCGGTGCTGTCCGTGACCGACCTCGCGATCGGCTTCGACGGGCGGCACGGCGGCGTCGACATCGTGGACGGCATCAGCTTCGAGGTCCGCCCCGGCGAGGTCCTCGGCCTGGTCGGCGAGTCCGGCTGCGGCAAGTCGCTGACGGCGCTGACCGTGATGGGCCTGCAGCCGCGGGAGGCCCGGCTGAAGGGGCGCGTGACCTTCGACGGGCGGGAGCTGATCGGCCTGCCCATGAAGGCGCGCCGCCGCCTGCTCGGCCATGACATGGCGATGATCTACCAGGACGCGCTGTCGTCCCTCAATCCGGCGATCACGGTGCGCGCCCAGCTCAGGCAGGTCGTGCGGCGCGGCGGCCACCACTCCCCCGCCGCGCTCCTCGAACGTGTCGGCCTCGACCCGGACCGCACTCTGCGCAGTTACCCGCACGAGCTCTCCGGCGGCCAGCGCCAGCGCGTGCTCATCGCCATGGCGCTGTCCCGCGACCCGAAGCTGATCGTCGCCGACGAACCGACGACGGCGCTGGACGTGACGGTGCAGGCCCAGGTCATCGAGTTGCTGCTGCGGCTGCGCGAGGAGTTGGGGTTCGCGCTCGTCCTCGTCTCGCACGACCTGGCGCTGGTCGCCGACGTCACGGACCGCGTCGTCGTCATGTACGGCGGCCAGATCGTGGAGTCGGGCGTCACCGCCGACCTCGTCGAGTCGCCCGAACACCACTACACGCGCGGCCTGTTGGGCTCTGTCCTTTCGCTGGAGGCCGCGGCCGAGCGGCTCACGCAGATCAAGGGCGTGGTGCCGTCCCCGGCGGACTTCCCCGCGGGGTGCCGGTTCGCGGACCGGTGCCCGCTGGCGTCGCAGGTGTGCCGGGCGCAGGCGCCCGAGCTCGTGGGCGCCCGCACCCATACGGTCGCCTGTCACCATCCGGCCTCCGCGCGGGGCACGGACACGCCGGTCACCGCGCTGCCCGCGGCCCGCGCCACCGTCACGGAGAGGGAGCCGAAATGACGCCGTCCATCGTGGAGTTGAGGGACGTGCACGTGGTGCACAAGGCCCGCTCCGGCGGACTGTTCGGCCGCGACCACGTCCATGCCCTCACCGCGGCCGACCTGGCCATCGCCCCCGGTGAGACGGTCGGCATCGTCGGCGAGTCCGGCTGCGGCAAGTCGACCCTGGCCAAGGTGCTGGTGGGCGTGCAGCGTCCGACAGCGGGCTCGGTGACGTTCCGCGGCGACGACCTGTGGGCCACGGCGTCCGTGCGGCGCCGCACCGCGCTCGGCGCGGGCGTCGGCATGATCTTCCAGGATCCGTCGACGGCCCTGAACAGGCGCCTGACCGTACGCCAGATCGTGCGCGACCCCCTCGACGTGCACCGGCGCGGCACCAGCGCCGAACGCGACGGCCGGGTACGGGAGTTGCTGGGTCTGGTCGGGCTGCCGAAGGCGCTCGCCGACGTCCTGCCGGGCCAGCTCTCCGGCGGGCAGCGCCAGCGCGTCGCGATCGCGCGGGCCCTGGCCCTGGAGCCGGACCTGGTGGTGGCCGACGAGCCGACGAGCGCCCTCGACGTGTCGGTCCGCGCCCAGATCCTCAACCTCCTCCTCGACCTCAAGGAGCGGCTCGGCCTCGCCCTGGTCTTCGTCTCGCACGACATCCAGACGGTGCGGCGGATGAGCGACCGGGTCGTCACGATGTACCTGGGCCGGATCGTGGAGGAGACGCCGGCCGCCGACGTCCTGGACCGCTCCCGGCACCCGTACACGCGCGCCCTGTTCTCGGCGACGCCCGGACTGCTCGACCCCATCGACCCGATCCCGCTGATCGGCCCGGTGCCGTCGGCGACGCGCCCGCCGTCCGGCTGCCCGTTCCGCACCCGGTGCTGGCGGGCGGACGACGTCTGCGCGGGGACGATGCCCGACTTCGAGGGGGCCGGCGGGCACGTCTTCCGCTGCCACCACCCCGTACGCGAGGACCAGTCCACGCACGACCTCGTCCGGGAGGTCGCGGTCCAGGAGGCGGCGCCCGCCACCCTGCGCGCGTGATCAGCCGGGCAGGCTCCCGGTGGGCGCCGTGAAGTCGATCTCCGCCGCCGGCCGTACGCGGATGCTGCGGTCGGGGAAGTCGATGTGCCGGTAGATCTCGTTGTGGTGGGCGATCGACAGGTCCGGCGGGGCGAAGTCCGTCGTGGCGGGGCGGACCGACGTCGTGTGTGCGTCCGCCACGAGGACCAGGTCGTAGCCGTGGCTGAGGGCCTGGCGCGCGGTCGTCTCCACGCAGTTCTCCGTGGCGAAGCCGGTGACCAGGACCTCGGTCACGCCGAGGGCCCGCAGGGACGCGTCGAGGCCGGTCCGCAGGAACGCGTCCGCCGTCGTCTTGGTGATCTGCAACTCGTCTGCGTCCGGGGCGAGTTCGGCCAGTACGGGCCCGCATCCGCCCTGTCGCACCGTGACGACGGCGACGCCCGCGGCCCGCGCCCGGGAGCGCAGGTCCGCGAGGACGCCGACGGTCGCCGCCGCGCGGTGCATGACCGGCAGCATGTCCTGCTGCATGTCGATCACGAGCAGGGCGGGGACGTGCGGGCGCGGCTGCATGGCGTCACGGTAGTCGCCGCGTGAGCGCGGCAGAGCGGCGGTCAGAGGTCGCCGAGCGGGATCCGGCGGAACTCGACCCGGTCGTACGTGCCCGTCTCCCCGGTCTCGTAGAGGATGCCGACGGTGTGGCGGTCGGGCTGCACCAGGTCCGAGTAGGCGGCCTGGAGCGGGGAGAGCGTGAGGGCCTTGCTGAAGCTCCGCCCGGCGTCGTCGCTGCGCCAGATCGCCATGGACCGGCGGGCGGTGGGCACGGAGGGCCCGGCGAACAGCAGCGGCGCGGTCCGGGTGCCGAACGTCTGCAGGACGCTGCCCTGGACGACCGGCACGTCGGAGAGGGTCGGCTGCACGGCGTAGGGCCGGTCGAGGCTCCTGGCGCCGTCGCTGGAGTAGCTGTCGAGACGGTTGCCCGCACTGGTGCCGTTCTGGTCCCGGGAGCTGAAGTAGAGCCGCCCGTCGGCGAGTTGGGTGGCGGCTGACTCGTTGGAGTTGTTCACGCCGTCGTACGAGTCGTCGACGAAGCCGATCCGCCAGGTGCGGCCGCCGTCGTCGCTGTAGAGGGCGTGCGCGCCGTAGTACTTGGCCTCCTGCCCGGTGTCGGCGGAGCCCGCGGGCGGGGCCGCCGAGTGGTTGGCGGGCACCACGAGGCGTCCGGCGTGCGGGCCGTGGGTGAGGGCGACGGCGTGGCCGGGCCCGGTCGCGTACCAGCGCCAGCCGGGCAGCTTGGTGCTCGCCGTGATGTCACGGGGCGGCGTGAACGTGCGGCCGTCGTCGCTGCTGGACTGCACGAAGACCCGGCGGCTCTGCTCGGGCGTGACCTCGCCGCGCATGATCTGGGCCTCGGTGACCTGGCCGCTGTTGTACGAGGTCAGCAGGGTGACGTGGCCGGTCCTCGGGTCGACGACGGGGGCCGGGTTGCCCCGGGTGTCGCCGTCGCCGGCCGCGACGACGCGCTGCGCGTCCCAGGTGCAGCCGCCGTCGGCGGAGCGTCTGAGGACGACGTCTATGTTGCCGGTGTCGGCGGCGCTGTTGTGCCTGCCCTCCGCGAAGGCGAGCAGGGTGCCGCGGGCGGTGCGCACGACGGCCGGGATGCGGTACGTGTCGTAGCCGCCGACGCCCGCCGAGAACGGCACGGACGACGTGCAGCGGCCGGGGCCCGGCGACGGCGCCGCGGACGCGCCGGCGGGCA
>NZ_JAAGMG010001363.1 GCF_010548525.1 Streptomyces sp. SID14478 | reverse complement strand
GCGCCGGCGAGGGCGCCGCGCGACTCGGGGGTCAGCCAGGGCGCGCCCGCCGGGCCGGTGCCGACGACGACGACCTCGCCTCGGCCGGGCGCCTCGGCGGGCTCGCTGTCGATGCGGGACGGGAGCACCGCCACGGAGAAGTACGGGACCGAGCCGGGGTCGATGTCGGCGAGCCGGCCGGTGCGTTCGCCGTCCATGAAGGCGCGCTCCACGTAGCGGGCGTCGTCGAGCCGGCCCGCGCTCTCCATCGCCGTACGGACCTTGGTGAAGGTCCGCCCCAGCTTCATCACGACGGCCGAGTCCGCGGCGGCGATCCGTGCCGTCAGCTCGTCCTCGGGGAGCGTCCCCGGGATGATCGTCAGCGTCTCCTTGTCCTCGCACAACGGCTCGCCGAGGCGGGCGGCTGCCGCGCTGACGGAGGTGACGCCCGGAATGACCGTGGTGTCGTAGCGGTCCGCGAGCCGCTTGTGCATGTGCTGGTACGAGCCGTAGAACAGCGGGTCGCCCTCGGCGAGGACGGCCACCGTGCGGCCCGCGTCCAGGTGCGCGGCGAGCGTCGCTGCGGCCTCGGCGTAGAAGTCGTCGAGCGCGCCGCGGTAGCCGCCGGGGTGGTCCGTGGTCTCCACCGTGAGCGGGTACATGAGCCGCTCCTCGATCTGGTCCTCGCGCAGGTGCTCCGCGGCGATCGAGCGGGCGATGGAGCGGCCGTGCCGGGCGCAGTGGTACGCGATCACGTCCGCACCCGCGATGGCCTTCACGGCCGCCACGGTCATCAGGTCCGGGTCGCCGGGGCCGAGCCCGACCCCGTACAACTTGCCGGTCGTCGCGGGGGAGTTGCCGCTCATGCCCGGTCCTCCATGATCTCCGCCTCGGTGGCGATCGCGTTGAGCGCGGCCGCGGTGATGGCGCTGCCGCCGCGCCGCCCGCGCACGATCAGGTACTCCAGGCCCAGGTCGTTCGCGGCCAGCGCGTCCTTGGACTCGGCGGCGCCGACGAAACCGACCGGGATGCCGAGCACCGCCGCCGGGCGCGGTGCCCCCTTCGCGATCATTTCGAGGAGGTGGAACAGGGCGGTGGGCGCGTTGCCGATGGCGACGACGGCGCCGTCCAGCCTGTCCCGCCACAGTTCGAGCGCGGCCGCGCTGCGTGTCGTGCCCAACTCGGCTGCCAGGGACGGCACCTCGGGCTCGTTCAGGGTGCAGATGACCTCGTTGTCGGCGGGCAGCCGCTTGCGGGTGACGCCACTCGCGACCATCCGTGCGTCGCACAGGATCGGGGCGCCGGAACGCAGTGCCGCGCGGGCCGTGGACACGACCCCGGCCGAGTGGCCGATGTCCGCCACGAGGTCCACCTGGCCGCAGGCGTGGATCATGCGGACCGCCGCCTGCGCGACGTCGGCGGGCAGCGCGGCGAGGGGGCGCGCCGCTTCCGCTCGGATGGTGGCAAAGGACTCGCGGTAGATCGCCGCGCCGTCCTTCTCGTAGTCATACACGGGGTTCGGCTCTTTCGGTCGTGAGGGTGTACGTACCGTCGGGGCGGGCCACGACGTCGACGTGCGGTCCGGTCGGGCGGCCGCAGCGGCGCTCGCAGCCGGACCAGTAGGTGGGCAGGGTCGGGTGCGCCTCGTCGATCCGGGCGGCGGCGTCGGCCCGCACGTCGGTGTGGGCCTTGGCGCAGCCGGGCCGCCCGATGCAGGCGCCGACGCGGGCCCAGGGGGAGTCGGTCCGCTCCACGGCGCCGGGGACGACGACGCGGCGCCACGGCGTCAAGCGCAGTTCCTGGAGGGGGAGTCGGGCGGCGAGGTCGACGAGCCGGGT
>NZ_JAAGMG010001327.1 GCF_010548525.1 Streptomyces sp. SID14478 | reverse complement strand
CTGCGGCCGGTGTGCCAGCACGCGGTCCGCGCCCCGCCATGCGGCGAGCCGCCGCGCGGCCTGTTCCGCTGCCGCGGATTCCTCGATCTCGTCGGTGTCGCTCATGCTCCGGATCATGTCCTACGCCGCGTGCGCTTGCCCACAGCCTGTGGACGGCCGAGACCCCCGCGCACAGATAGCGTTAACATGACGAGAAATCGTCCGGTACCCCGAGCGGACTGGAACGGAAGGCCGCCTCGTGACACCTCCGAACCCGCGATCCGAACCCGCGGATCCTCGCGAACGCCCCGCCCGCCTCACGGTCGGCGTCGTCGGCGCGGGCCGCGTGGGCCCCGCGCTCGCCGCCTCCCTGCAACTGGCCGGGCACCGCCCCGTAGCCGTCTCCGGGGTCTCCGAAGCCTCCGTGCGACGGGCCGCCGCGCTGCTGCCCGACGTGCCGCTGGTACCGCCCGCCGAGGTCCTCGCGCGCGCCGAGCTCGTGCTGCTCACCGTCCCCGACGACGTGCTGCCGAGCCTCGTCGAGGGCTTCGTCGAGACCGGCTCCATCCGCCCGGGACAACTGCTCGTGCACACCTCCGGGCGGTACGGCACCAAGGTCCTCGACCCGGCCCTGCGCGCGGGCGCCCTGCCGCTCGCGCTGCACCCCGCGATGACGTTCACCGGCACCGCCATCGACGTCCAGCGACTGGCCGGCTGCTCCTTCGGCGTGACCGCGCCCGAAGAGCTCCGCCTCGCCGCGCAGGCGCTGGTCATCGAGATGGGCGGCGAACCCGAGTGGATCGCCGAGGAGAGCCGGCCGCTCTACCACGCGGCCCTCGCCCTCGGCGCGAACCACCTGGTCACCCTGGTCGCCGAGGCCATGGAACTGCTCCGCGACGCGGGCGTCACCGCCCCCGACCGGATGCTCGGCCCGCTGCTCGGCGCGGCCCTGGACAACGCGCTCAGGTCCGGCGACGCGGCCCTCACCGGCCCGGTCGCACGCGGCGACGCCGGCACGGTCGCCGCGCACGTCGCCGAGTTGCGCAAGCACGCCCCGGGCACCGTCGCCGGATACCTCGCGATGGCCCGCGCGACCGCCGACCGCGCCCTGGCGCACGGCCTGTTGAAGCCGGAGCTCGCCGAGGACCTGCTGGGCGTCCTCGCGACCGGCGCGGAGGAGACCCGATGACCGTGGCCCTGCTGCACGAAGGCGAGAAACTGCGGGCACGCACGCGTACCGGGCAGCGCGTCGTCGTCATGACGATGGGCGCCCTGCACGAGGGCCACGCCACCTTGATCCGCGCGGCCCGCGCCCGCGCGGGCGCCGACGGCGAGGTCGTCGTCACCGTCTTCGTGAACCCGCTGCAGTTCGGCGCGGGCGAGGACCTCGACCGCTACCCGCGCACCCTGGACGCCGACGTCGAGATCGCCGAACGGGCGGGCGCCGACACCGTGTTCGCGCCGTCCGCCGACGAGGTCTACCCCGGCGGGCAGCCCCAGGTCCGCATCACCGCCGGCCCGATGGGCGAACGGCTCGAAGGGGCCGCCCGCCCCGGCCACTTCGACGGCATGCTCACCGTCGTCGCCAAGCTGCTGCACCTCACGCGCGCGGACGTCGCCCTGTTCGGGCAGAAGGACGCCCAGCAACTCGCCCTGATCCGCCGCATGGTGCGCGACCTGAACTTCGACGTGGAGATCGGCGCCGTCCCCACGGTCCGCGAGGACGACGGCCTGGCCCTCTCCTCCCGCAACCGCTACCTGTCCGCGGACGAGCGCCGCAGCGCCCTGGCCCTGTCCCGCGCCCTGTTCGCCGGCCGCGACCGGCACGCCGCCCAGGCGGCGCTCCGCGCGCGTGCCGCGGAAAACCCGACCACGCGCGCGCGTGC
>NZ_JAAGMG010001282.1 GCF_010548525.1 Streptomyces sp. SID14478 | reverse complement strand
CGGCGCGGGCAAGTCGACCACGTGCAAGGTGGCGGCCGGACTCCTCCCGCCGCTGCGGGGACAGGGGCAGGTGTACGTCGCCGGGCGCGCCGCCGGCGGTGAGGGCGCGGTCCGGCGGGCGCGGGCCGGGGTCGTCCTCGCGCCGGAGGGGCGCGGCATCTTCCCGTCGCTCACCGTCGACGAGAACCTGGCCCTCCACCTCCCGGCGCGCAGCGACCGGTCCGCGGTGTACGCGCGCTTCACCGGTCTGGCCGCACGCCGGGACGTCACCGCGGGCTCGCTCTCCGGCGGCGAGCAGCAACTCCTCACGCTCGCACCGCTGTTGCACAACCCGCCCCGGGTGCTCGTCGCGGACGAGCCGTCGCTCGGGCTCGCGCCCCGCGTCGTCGACGAGGTGTACCGGCTGCTCGCCGAACTGCGCGACGCGGGAACGGGGTTGCTCCTCGTCGAGGAGAAGGCGTCCGAGATCCTCGGCGTCGCGGACACCGTCGCGTACCTCGCGCAGGGCCGGGTGACCTGGTGCGGGCCGCGCGAGCAGGTCGAGGCGGAACGGCTCACGGACGCCTATCTCGGCATCGCGGCCACCGCAGAACCCAAGGAGGCGGGCCGGTCATGACGCAGTTGCTCAGGGCCGAGGGCATCGGCGTGCGCTTCGGCGGGATCCGGGCCCTCGACGGCGTGGACCTGCGTCTGGCGGCCGGCGAGGTGTGCGGCCTGATAGGTCCGAACGGGGCGGGCAAGACCACGCTGTTCGACGTCGTCTCCGGCATCCGGCGGCCCGACGCGGGACGGGTCCTGCTCGACGGCGTGGAGGTGACGCGGCGCTCCCCGGTGTGGCGGGCGCGGCACGGGATGCGCCGCACGTTCCAGCGCCAGCAGCTCTTCGGGCAGCTCACGGTCGCGGACAACCTGCTGGTCGCGCAGGAGTGGCGGCGCGGCGGCGCGGACGCGGACCGCTCGGGGGCGCTGCTGGAGGCCTGCGGCCTGCAGGCGTTCTCGGACGCGTACGCGGGGACGCTGCCGGTGGGCCGGGCGCGCATGGTGGAGCTGGCGCGGGCCGCCGCGGACCGCCCGCGCGTCCTGCTCCTCGACGAGCCCGCGTCCGGGATGACGGCCGAGGAGCGCGCCCTGCTGGCGGCGACGGTGCGCCGGCTCGCCGAGGAGGACGGGTGCGCGGTGCTGCTCGTCGAGCACAACGTGGCCTTCGTGATGGAGCTGTGCGCGCGGGTCGTGGTGCTCGATCTGGGCAGCGTGCTCGCCGAGGGGACGCCCGCGCAGGTCCGCGCGGACGTGCGCGTGCGCGAGGCGTATCTGGGGACACACGGGGAAGCGACGCACGGGGAGGCTCAGACCCCGGCACATGATTCACGTACGTGAATGGCATGCTGGTAGTCGGAAAGAGTCCCGTGGCAGTGCCCCCACAGGAATGCGCGTACGCCCGTGATCGTTGACCATGGGAGTACCACCCGACGACAGAAGGATCGACACCCCGTGAGCAAGGTCCCCCCGATCATCCTGAACAACGGCGTCGAGATGCCGCAGCTCGGCTTCGGCGTGTGGCAGGTGCCGGACGACGAGGCCGAGAAGGCCGTGGCCACGGCCCTGGAGGCCGGGTACCGCAGCATCGACACCGCGGCCATCTACGGCAACGAAGAGGGCACCGGCAAGGCCATCGCCGCTTCCGGCGTGGCCCGCGAGGACCTCTTCGTCACGACGAAGCTGTGGAACGCCGACCAGGGTCACGACGCGACCCTGCGCGCCTTCGACACCTCGCTCGACAAGCTGGGCCTCGACTACGTGGACCTCTACCTGATCCACTGGCCGCTGCCGTCCAAGGACACGTACGTGGACACGTACCGGGCGTTCGAGAAGATCGCCGCGGACGGCCGCGCCAAGGCCATCGGCGTCTCGAACTTCCTGCCCGAGCACCTGGACCGGCTGACCGCCGAGACGTCCGTCATCCCGGCCGTCAACCAGATCGAGCTGCACCCGCACCTGCAGCAGCACGCCCTGCGCGAGAAGCACGCGGAGCTCGGCATCGCGACCGAGGCCTGGTCGCCGCTCGGCCAGGGCAAGGGCCTCCTGGAGGTCCCGGCGATCATCGCGATCGCCCAGAAGCACGGCCGCACCCCGGCCCAGGTCGTCCTGCGCTGGCACGTCCAGCTCGGCAACGTCGTGATCCCCAAGTCCGTGACGCCGTCGCGGATCCAGGAGAACATCGACGTGTTCGGCTTCGAGCTCGACCCGGAGGACCTCGGCGCGATCAGCGCGCTCAACGAGGACCGGCGGCTCGGCCCGAACCCGGCCGCGTTCGACGTCGTCTGAGCCCGAGCCCGATCGCGGGCTTCAACAGACCTTCCGGTAAGGGAGGTTGGGCAGGTAGGCCTGCCATTCCGTGCGGCTGGGGCCACCGGCGCGGGCACACACGGTGCTCGCGGCGGTGGCCTCGTCCATGAGGTGGGTGCGCCTCGGGCTGCGCCCGGTGATCACGCGCAGGGTGCCGTCGTGGGCGGTCAGCCCGAGCGCGAGGACGCGGCTCGGCAACGAGGCGGGCAGGGGCGTTCCCGGGAGGCGCGCGCCTGCCCGGGCGTATCCGCATGGTCGTCGTCGCCTTGTGTGCCGTCTCCCTGCTGCCCACGACATGGGATCTGCGGGCACCGGCGAGGTGCCGCCACGGCAGCTGCGGGACCGGATGCTGCGCGAGCGACGGATCATCGCGGTCGGGGACCCCGGTGGCGCCCCCGCGGACGCGGTCCCCGGCGAGGCGGTCAAGCGTGAGGTGCTCGACCGGCACTTCCGGGCGTGCGGGGAGCTGTTGCCGCGAGGCGCGCGCGTCGTCGTATACGTAAGGGACGACGACGCGCGGGACGACGACGCGCGATGCCCCGCCGCCCCTTCGCCGCCGGCCCGCCCTTAAGCCTTCACCGCGACGTGCACGGTGTGCGCCGCCAGCAGGAACAGGTCCTCCCGCTGGTGCAGGCCCTGCGGGTCCTGCGGGTCGAGGAGCCGGGCGACCGTCTCGGCGTCGTCGGACGGGACGTCCGGCGTGAAGTTGTCGCGGCGGCGCTGCCACAGCCCGACGACCAGTTCGCGGGCGTCCGGCGACAGCGGAGCGGGCAGGTCGAGGAGGAAGGTGCGGCTGGTCGCGCCGGTAAGGCCCGCGTCCGTCATGAGGGCCGCCCAGTCCTCGGTGTCCTGCTTGGCGTCGGGCAGGCCGTCCCGCATCTCGGCGAACCAGTCCTCGTCGAGGGCGTCGCCGCGGGCCTGCAGCCCTGGTCGGCCGAAGCCGAAGTCGCGCGGCAGGCAGCGCCACGGCAGGCCGCCCTCGACGAGCGCGAGGGTGCCGCCGGGGGCGAGGCGTCCGGCGAGCGCG
>NZ_JAAGMG010001238.1 GCF_010548525.1 Streptomyces sp. SID14478 | reverse complement strand
CACAGGAGTGCGGGAGTGTTATCCGGTATTAGACCCCGTTTCCAGGGCTTGTCCCAGAGTGAAGGGCAGATTGCCCACGTGTTACTCACCCGTTCGCCACTAATCCACCCCGAAGGGCTTCATCGTTCGACTTGCATGTGTTAAGCACGCCGCCAGCGTTCGTCCTGAGCCAGGATCAAACTCTCCGTGAATGTTTCCCCGTGATCGGGGTGACACCACGAGAGCGGAACCAGGAAGAGGAATAATCCCCCCGGTTCACAGCGTCCTCGCTGTGCGCCTCCCACAATCAAGTGGAAGGACTTTTTCAAAGGAACCGTGTTCCGACCGAGAAGGCCGGGACAGGGTTGTCAATCTGGCGTTGACTTTTGGCACGCTGTTGAGTTCTCAAGGAACGGACGCTTCCTTTGTACTCACCCTCTCGGGCTTTCCTCCGGGCGCTTCCCTTCGATCTTGCGTTTCCGACTCTATCAGATCTTTCCGATCCGATTTCCTCGAGGTCTTGCTGGTCTTGCTTATTCGCTTTCCGGCTTTTCGGCCTTCCGGCGGTGTTGACTGTATCAGATCCTTTCGGGCCTGATTCCCTGTCAACCGGGTTTGTCGTTGCGGCTGTTGGGCCGTTCCGACGTCCCAAACTTTAGCGGATCCTCGCGGTGGTTCCTAATCGAGGTGATCAGATCGGCCGCAACCCTTTTCGAATTGAATTCGGGCACGCCGAAATCAATCCCGAGGGAGATCGTGCTGATGGTTGGGATGCCGCTTCGAGCGGCAGGAGGCGCTGCCCCGGAACCGTCGGCTCCGTGACAACTCGAAGGACCCTACGCCACCCGTGGCGGCAGTACAAAAGCGGGGTCCGGTACCGACGGCACCGGACCCCGCTCAGCAGGTCGCAGGGCGTTCCTCAGGCCCCGACCGGCTCCTTCGTCCCGCCGTCGCGCGGCGTCGGGACCTGCGAGTCCTCGGCGCTCGAGTCCAGCAGCGTCCGCTCGTCGAAGGGCAGGTCGCCGGCGAGCACCCGGTGCACCCGGTCGCGGTCGACCTCCCCGGTCCAGGTGCCGATCAGCAGCGTGGCCACCGCGTTGCCCGCGAAGTTCGTCAGCGCGCGGGCCTCGCTCATGAAGCGGTCGATGCCGACGATGAGGCCGACGCCGTCGACCAGGGCCGGCTTGTGGGACTGGAGTCCGCTGGCGAGCACCGCGATGCCCGAACCGGAGACGCCCGCCGCGCCCTTCGACGCGACCATCATGAAGAGGAGCAGGCCGATCTGCTGGCCGACGCTCATCGGCTGGTCCATCGCGTCGGCGATGAACAGGGACGCCATGGTCAGGTAGATCATGGTCCCGTCGAGGTTGAAGGAGTAGCCCGTAGGCACCGTGATGCCGACGACCGGGCGGCTGACGCCCAGGTGCTCCATCTTCGCGATGAGCCGCGGCAGCGCCGACTCGGACGAGGACGTGGACAGGATCAGGAGGAACTCCCTGCTCAGGTACTTGAGGAGGGCGAAGATGTTGTAGCCGGCCGCCAGGCGCAGGATCGCCGCCAGCACGATGCCCACGAACAGGGCGCAGGTGACGTAGAACCCGATCATGATCGTGGCCAGTGCCTTGAGGGCGTCCGTGCCGGTCTCGCCAATCACCGCTGCCATCGCGCCGAACGCGCCCACCGGGGCGGCCCACATGATCATGCCGAGGACGCGGAAGACCAGCTTCTGGATGTGCTCGACGCCGCGCAGGACCGGTTCGCCGGCGCGGCCCATGGCCTGGAGTGCGAAGCCGACGAGGAGCGCGACGAGCAGGGTCTGCAGGACCTCGCCCTCGGTGAAGGCGGAGACGAGCGTCGTCGGGATGATGCCGAGGACGAAGTCGACCGGGCCTTCGGCGGCGTCCTTGGCCGCGGTGTGGCCGACCTCCTTCGTCGCCTCGGTGAGGTGCATGCCGTCACCGGGGTGCAGGATGTTGCCGACGACGAGGCCGATGGCCAGCGCGACCATCGACATCGCGATGAAGTAGCCGAGGGCCAGGCCGCCGACCTTGCCGATCTGGGCGGCCTTTCGTACCGAGCCGACGCCGAGCACGATCGTGCAGAAGATGATCGGCGAGATCATCATCTTGATCAGGTTCACGAAGCCCGTGCCGATGGGCTTGAGCTCGACCGCGAAGTCCGGCCAGATGAAGCCGACGGCGATGCCGAGCAGTACGGCCACGATGACGGCGATGTAGAGATAGTGCGTGCGGTCCCGTTTGGCGGCGGGCGGCTTGACTGCGCCGGTCCCGTTCTCGGCCACGGCTCCTCCTGACGACTGACGACGATGTCGGTCCGTGCGGCTCACGGTCTGCGGATCCCGGTGACTATCTCCCAGGCCGTGACGGCCGTCACCCTTCCGTTCATTTAGTTCGTGCTTCACCGACCGGGCAGACTGGCGGCATGCGCCTCCCCCGTCCTCGCAGCCTGGCCGGTCAGCTGTTCGCGATGCAGGCCGTGCTCGTCGCGGTCGTGGTCGCGGGATGCGCGCTGTTCACGTACCTCAGTGACAGGAGTCAGGCGGAGACCGCGGCGCGGCGCCAGGCGACGGCCGTGGCGACGGCCGTCGCGGACGCCCCCACGGTGCGGGAGGCGATCACCGGGAGCGCGGAGCCGGGTGACGTGCTGCGGGCGTACGCCGGCCACGTCATGGCGGACACCGGCGTCGACTTCGTGACGATCATGAATCCGCAGGGCATCCGCTGGACGCACCCGGACCCGAACCAGATCGACAAGCGCTACCTCGGGCACATCGAGCCGGCGCTGCGGGGCCGCACCTTCCCGGAGACGTACACCGGGACCCTCGGCGCCTCGGTGCGTGTCGTCACGCCCGTGTACGCCGACGGGCGGGTCGTCGGGCTGGTCAGCGCCGGCATCACCATCGACGAGATCACCGAGCAGGCGCGGGGGCAGGTGCTCGCCGTCGCCGCGGTGGCGGGCGCCGCGCTCGTCCTGGGCGGCATCGGCACGTACGTCATCAACGCGCGGCTGCGGCGCCACACGCACGGCATGAACGCGACCGAGCTGAGCCGGATGCACGCCTACCACCAGGCCGCCCTGCACGCCGTGCGCGAGGGGTTGTTGATGCTGGACGGGCAGCGGCGGATCGCGCTCATCAACGACGGGGCCCGCGAACTGCTGGGCGTCGGCGAGGAGGCGGTGGGCCGGGGCGTCGCCGAACTCGGACTGCCCGCGCCGCTCACCGGCGCCCTGCTGGCCGCCGAGCCGCGGGTCGACGAGGTGCATCTGACCGCGGACCGGGTCGTGGTCGTCAATACCTCGCCGGTGGCCAGTGAGAACCGGCGCGGCACCGTCGTGACCCTGCGCGATCACACCGAACTCCAGGCGGTGATGGGCGAGTTGGACTCCGAGCGGGGGTTCACCCAGGCCCTCAGGTCGCAGGCGCACGAAGCGGCGAACCGGCTGCACACCGTCGTCTCGCTGATCGAGCTGGGCCGCGCCGACGAGGCCGTCGACTTCGCCACCGCCGAGCTGGAGCTGGCCCAGGCGCTGACCGACCAGGTCGTGGGTGCCGTCAGCGAGCCCGTCCTCGCCGCGCTGCTGCTCGGCAAGGCGGCGCAGGCCAACGAGCACGGGGTCGAGCTGGTCGTCTCCGCCGACACCTGGATCGACGACGGGCTGCTGCCGCGGGCGCTGGCCGCCCGCGATCTGGTCACCGTCCTCGGCAACCTCCTCGACAACGCGGTCGACGCGGCGCAGGGTTCGCCGCGCGCCCGCGTCACCGTGACCGCCCGCGCCGCCCCGGGCGCCCTGCTGCTGCGGGTCACGGACAGCGGCCCGGGC
>NZ_JAAGMG010001204.1 GCF_010548525.1 Streptomyces sp. SID14478 | reverse complement strand
GGCGCCTGCTCCAGCGCGTCGCGGAACGGGCGGCCGTCGACCCGGCCGGGCACTGACGAATCGACAGGGCCACCGGTCCCGGCCGGGGCGCAGCTCAGTAGCGCCCGGCCGTGCCCAGGTACTGCTCCGCGAAGGCGGCCGCGGCGCTCGGGGACGTGAACAGGCGCCGCATCCGGGCGAGGGCGGTGCCCGCGCGGAACGGGTCCCCCGTCGCCGCCCCGTGGTAGACCTCCGAGAGCCACTGCGAGAACTCCTGGTAGTCCCACACGCGGCGCAGACTCGCCTGCGAGTAGCCCGCCAGCCCGGCCTCGGCCCCGGGGAGCCCGGCACAGTGCGCGGCGAGCGCGTCGCCGAGCAGGAACGCGTCGTGCAGGGCGAGGTTCATGCCCTTGGCCGCGATCGGCGCGACCAGGTGGGCGGCGTCCCCGGCGAGGAACAGCCGCCCGTGGCGCATCGGTTCGACGACGTAGTCGTGCATGTCCAGGACCCGCTTCTCGATCAGCGTTCCCTCGGCGAGCGGGGCGGCGTCGGTGGCCGCGAGGCGCCGGTGCAGTTGCTCCCAGACCCTGTCGTCCGGCCAGTTCGCCGGGTCGTCGCCGGGCGGGCACTGGAGGTAGTAGCGGGTGACCTGCGGGCTGCGGGGCATCTGTCCCGCGAAGCCGTCGGGGTGCATGCCGAAGAGCACGCAGTCCGAGGACGGCGGCGCCTCGGCCAGCAGGGCGAGCCAGCCGAGGCCGTAGTCGTGCCGCGCGACCCGCACCCGGTCGGCGGACAGTGCGGCACGGCTCACGCCGCGCGCCCCGTCGCATCCGGCGAGGAACGCGCAGTGCAGCACCCGCCGTTGACCGGTGTCGGGGCAGAGGTAGGAGACGGCGGGGTGGTCCGAGTGCACGTCGTGCAGGCGTACGTCGCCGACGGCGAAGCGGATGTCGCCGCCGCGTACATCGGCGTACTCACGCACCAGGTCGCTCACCAGCAGCGGCTGCGGGTAGACGAAGTGGTGATCACCCGTCAGCTCCGTGTACGGGAACCGGTGCCGCTCCCCTTCGAAGCGGAACTCGCAGGCGGTGTGCCGTTCCGCGCGGGCGAGAAGACCTGCCGCCAGGCCCCGCCGCTCCAGGCCGCGCACCGCCCACTCCTCCAGGACGCCGGCCCGCGGCCGCTGTTCGATGAACGCGCGGGTCTCGCATTCCAGGACCACGCAGTCGATGCCCGCGGCCCGCAGGATGTTCCCGACGGTGAGCCCGGCCGGCCCGGCGCCCACGATCACGACCGGAACCCGTTGCGGAGACGGGGAGTTGAGGTGCGAGGAGGTCGTCACCGGGCCAGTATGGCGGTCGGCCGGGTACGGCGGACCTGGTGGGTGTCACGGCACGAGCGGCCGCCTCGTCCGCCTGCGCGCCGGTCGCCCGCCGGAGGACGGCCTCGCCGCTCGCGCCCTCTCCCGCGCGCGTCATGCGTGCAGCCAGACGCGCAGCGGGCCGATCGGCGCGAAGCCCTGGTGGAGCGCCGCCGTCAGGGCATCGCCCTGCTCGTAGCCGACGAGGGGGCGGCCGGGGAACAGCGCGTGCACCGTGTCCAGTACCCCGGGCCAGGCCGACGTCAGGTCACCGTCCGCCGCGAACACGTTGGAGACGCCGACCACGCCGACCACGCCGTCCCTGTCCCCGCTCTCGTGCACGCTCGCCACGGCTCCGGCCACGACGCGCCCCTCGCTATCCGTCCCGGCGAGCACGCACACCCCTGGTTCCGTGAGGAGTCCGGGCCAAAAGAGGTCCGCCTCGTCGTCCTGCCCGTCGGACCACGCCCACGCCCACGCGCGCAGTGCGGCCGGCTCCCGCACCACGTCCCATTTCTCGTCGGGCCCGCGCGCGGGCGCTCCGGCGGGGCGGTGGATCCACCGGGCCTCGAAGAGCACCGTGAAACCGTGGTCCGCGAGCGCCAGATCGGCGAAGCTGTCCTTCACCGTGGCGCCCGGCATCGTCGTGTCGATCCGGGGCACCAGCGCCGAGGCCCGCGTGCCCGGGGCGAGCGTCACCGCGTCGGGATAGCGCAGCGGCGTACGGCGCGGCGCCGTCCACGCATCGGACCCGAACTCCCCCTGCACGCCGTGCACGCGGCACATCGCGGCGCACCAGTGGGCGTTGTCCCGCGCGGCAGCGCGGATCAGGCTCTCCTGCCCCAACGTCGTCGTCATGGTGGTCGATCATGGCGCGGGGCGACCGGCGAAGGCGAGCGGTTTCCCGTCCGTTCACGGTGCGTCGCCGTGCCAGGTGAACCGGCGTCCGTCCGGGTCCGCCGGGCCGTACAGTGCGCGGCCGCCCGGCCCGAACGCGCCCAGCTCGGTGGGCAGCGCCACGGCCGTGGCCGCGGACCGGCCGGTGACGTCCAGGAGCAGCCCGTCCAGCGGGCCGCCCACCAGCTGTGCGTAGGAACGCCCGGGACGCGGCCCCGCGTCCTCGTGGTCGGCGCCGTACACCCTTCCCTGCATGAACTCGTGCTCGTCCATGGCCCCACCCTCGCAGCCACCACTGACAATCGGCCGCTCGCCGGTCGCTTACTGTGAGAGCCTCATCGAAGCGGAGGAACCCTGGTGACAGTGGCTGGGCGGGCGAACGCGCCCCGAGGCTCGCTGCGCGAGCGCGCCTACGAGACCCTGCGCCGGCGCATCCTCGAGGTCCAGCTCCAGCCCGGCGAGCGGCTCGTGGAGCGGGACCTCGCCGCCGAGCTCGACGTCTCCCGCATCCCGCTGCGTGAGGCGCTGCGCCGCCTCGAAGCGGACGGGCTCGTGCTGATCGTGCCGCACCGCGGTGCGTTGGTGGCGCCGTTCACCCCGGCCGACGTCCGCGATCTGTTCGACGTACGCGAGTCACTGGAGTCCCTTGCCGCACGGCTGACCGCCGAGCGGTGCGATGCCGACGGGCTCGCCCGGCTCGCGGCCCGGCTCGACGCCGCACGTGCCGCGACGCGCGCGAAGGACCGTGCCGCGATCGCCGCCGCGAACGCGGGCTTTCACACCGACATCGTGGAGCTTGCCGACAATCCGCTGCTCACGAGCATGATGCGGCCGCTGGAGACGCGGACGCACTGGCTGTTCCGACTGACCGCGCAGCGTGACCCGGCGCGGCAGTGCGCGGAGCACGAGGTGCTGTACGAGGCGATCGCGGCCGGCGACGCGGACCGGGCGGCGGCCCTGGCGCACACCCATGTCGCCGACGGCCGCACCGAGTCCCTGGCCCTGGCCGCCCGCTGGGCGCACCCCGAGATCGATCCGCAGGCGGTCGCGGCCCGCAGGCGCCGACGCGGGGCCTGACGCACGTCTTTGCGGCGTTTCCCGGCGGCATCACGGGCGGCGACGTCTAGGTTGACCCGGTGTCCCATATCTTCCGCTTCAAGCCGCTTTCAGCGCTCTCGGTTTCCCTGCTCTCGGCAGGGCTGCTCCTGTCCGCCGCTCCCGCACCGGCCCACGGCGCCGACGGACCCCCGCCCCGGTTCACGTACCAGGTCGGTGGCGTCACGACCGCCCGGCTCGGCCGTACGTGGCATCGCGGCTGCCCGGTGGCGCCGGCCCGGTTGCGCCTCGTCCGGCTCGACCACTGGGGGTTCGACGGACGGGTGCACCGCGGCGAGATCGTCGTGCAGTCACGTGTCGTCGACGACGTGGTGTACGTCTTCGGCAAGGCGTTCGCCGCGCGGTTCCCGATCCGCAAGATGCGCACGCTCGCGGCGTACGACGGCTCCGACACGGCCGCGATGGCGGACGACAACACCTCCGCCTTCAACTGCCGTGGCGTGACCGGGAACGCGGGTGTCACCTCGCAGCACTCGTACGGTGACGCCGTCGACATCAACACGCTCGAGAACCCGTACGTCGACGTGCACGGCCGGGTCCATCCCGCGGCCGGGGCCCGCTACCTCGACCGCCGACGGCGGGCGCCGGGCATGCTCCGTGCCGGGGACGCCGTGACCACGGCGATGCGGCACGTCGGCTGGGCGTGGGGAGCGCGCTGGGCACACCCCGACTACCAGCACTTCTCCGCGAACGGACGCTGAGGAGGACGCTCAGGGCCGGTCGACGGTCTCCGCACCCTCCAGCGGCGCCCGCTCCAGGAACGCCACCGCCTCGGGCACCCGTGCGCGCAGCCGCACCAGGCCCGATGCGGTGAGGGTGCGGCAGGCGGTGTCGCGTTCGGCCAGGACCTGCCGCGCGAAGCGGCCCGGGAAGTCGGCGGGGGTGAGGGCCGCGCCGGGCCCCGCCGACCAGGTGCGCAGCGGGGCGA
>NZ_JAAGMG010000103.1 GCF_010548525.1 Streptomyces sp. SID14478 | reverse complement strand
TGGTACTGGCGCGGTCGACGCCGGAATGAATTCCGGAGCAGCAGAGCTTCGGGGGCCGCGTGGGTACGGGAGGTACATTCATGCGTTCCATACGAGTGCTGACGGGCCTGGCCCTCGCGAGTGCCGCGCTGGTGATGTCCGTGCCGAGCGCGCAGGCGGTGTCGCCGAGCTGCCAGCAGGCACTCGACGACGCGGAGATCACCCAGCGCAACGCGGACACGGTCAACGCCGACCCGAACACCTCCGCCGCGGACAAGAAGGCCGCCACGGACGAGGCGAACCAGGCCGCTTCCACCGCCCAGCGGTTCTGCGACTCCACCGACCCGGCCGTACGAGGGTCCGTGCACGCCGGTGAGGGTGGCACGCAGACCGGCACCGACCCGGCCGCACTGGCCGGCGCGGCAGCACTGCTCGCGGCCGGAGCCGGCGCCGTGTACCTGCGTCGCCGCGACAACGCCGGACACGAATGATCCCCACCTGATGGGCTGACCCGGGCCCCGCTCCTCACATCGTCGAGACCGGTGCGAGAGGGCGGGGCCGCCTGTTCGCCACGGACCGGGAGATCGGCATCATGGCAACCGCCCCCACACCATCCGCGCCCTCCGCCCGCCGCCGCATGGCGTCGTGGGCCGCCCTCCTCGTACTCGCCGCCTGCATGATCTACCGCATCGCCGACAGCGGCGAAGACACAGGGACGCCGCCGCGGCCCAGCGCCGCACAGGCGCCCTCGAGCGACAGCGCGCCGGTCCGCGAGGCCGCCTCGTCCGTGGCCTCGCTGCCGGAATCGGCACCCGTGCACATCAAGATCCCCAGCATCAGCGTGGACGCCCCCGTCCAGGGCCTTTCCAGGAACGAGGACGGCGGGCTGAACGCACCCCCTGCCGACGACACCAACCTCGCCGGCTGGGACGCCGCAGGCATCCCGCCAGGCAGCACCGGCACCGCCGTGATGGCCGGACACGTCGACACCCGCACCGGCCCCGCCGTCTTCTACGGCCTCGGCTCACTGAAGAAGGGCGCCACCGTCACCGTCAGCCGACAGGACGGCAGCACGGCCCAGTTCACCATCGACGGCGTCCAGGAATACGAGAAGGCCAACTTCCCCAGCCGGAAGGTCTACGCCCAGCAGCCCCGGCCCGAACTCCGCCTCATCACCTGCGGCGACCGACGGCTATTCAGGAAACGTCGTCGTCTACGCCCACCTCACCGGAGCAAACTGAACCCTCTCCCGCCAGCAGGCAAGGCCGTGAGCGGCACTCGGCCATCAGACCTCGTCACGTCGCTCACCGACGGCTCCTGTCGAGCTGGACGGCCCGGGCAGGTACATGGTGTGGGTACACCGCGGCGGCCACGAGGAGGCGAAGGCGCGCCAGCAGCGTGATCCGGACTTGCAGGGCTGCGCGCATGTTTTCCCTGGTGGCGGGCCAGGGGCGGTGCGGGTGCAGGGCGCGTCTCGTCGACCTGCACCGCGCCCGCCAGCCCAGCTCCCGTTCTCCTGTCGTGGCGCCGGTCGAGGACCGAGCGGACCGGGCCGCCGCTCTACGGCGTGCGCGCCAGACAGGAACTCGGCATCGGCGAGGCGCAATTCGTTCGCGGCGAACGGGACCGGCGACGAGCCCGGCCGGACCCAGCCCATAGTCCCGAAGTCCGTGAACCCGTAGCGGTCCGGGATCCACTGGCGTCTCCAGCCGCCAGCTACATTCGGCCCACTACGCCGACCGCTCGGACATCACTGCCACGCACCCCGTTATCCGTGGCGCGATGTCAGATGGGCGTGTCCACCCGGTGCGCCAGCCACCGACTGACCTCGAGCAACGTCGCCTTGAACCCCGGGAATGCTGCACTCATCCCGCCGTCGGATCAGCACGTCCCTGGAGCGCCACAACGATCATCTGCAGCAGAGCAGTCTGGGCCGGCGCTTCCCGGACGGGGCTGCCCTCGACGACGGCCCCAAGCACAAGCACGCATCCGCTCTCAGCCCGGCAGGAAGACCATGGACGAGCCGAGACCAGATCGTGCTGGTCGTAGCGACAACTCGTATCGCCTCTGCCAAGCAATGCCCATTCACTGGCCAACTTATGCGCAAATTACGGAGGCTTGATTGTGCTGTGCCGGGAGGTACGTGCAGCATCGGCACGCCAGTGAGCGCTCGTCTGGGGGACGGCCGGGCTTCCAACTACCCCAAGGAGACAATGACATGACGTACTGGATACGGCGGGCAAGTCTGTGTGGCGGCGCACTTGTACTGGTTTCGGCGGCACTCGCAGCAGGAGCCAGCAGCGCTGGCGCGGCCGCTGCGGACCTCGACTTCCACCAGAAGTGCGCGAGCCCGAGCGCCGGAGAGTACGAGAGCGTCGCTTACGACCAGAACAATCACTATTCCGGCCTCGCCTTGTTCGAGGCGAATGGCGACAAGATGCAGGCCGTCGATCCCCGCAGCGACGGATACTACGTCGTGGCCCACCTGAGCACCGGACGCACTGCCAGCACGAAGGGGCATGGCACATACTCGCCGTGGGCCACAGGAGACCTCCCGGAAAAGCACACCTATTACATGTACGTCGAAATGGTGGCGGCCGACGGCCTCAGCTCGACGAGCTTGCCATCCTGCAAGGTCGTCTCCTGAAGGAACCGCGCCCGTCACCCAGGACCTGCGGGTAGCGCTCGTACACCGCCGCGCCGACAAAGTCATCATCGCCCCTGGGACCGCGCGACTCATCCGCCCCGCGACGCCCGCGCACAAATTCGCCTCCAGCGGCTCCGGGAAGGCGCGTCAATGCGCCCCGCTTGGAACAGGCCGATGACGACGAAAGCCGGGGTGGTAGATCGGCAATGCCACCCCGGCCGTTACGGTGACGTGCAGCCCGGGGCCAAGGGGCCACCCCGTTGCTCCCGAACGGACGGTGTGGGCCGCAAGGGTGGCCTTGCCCTTGCGTTCGACCCACAGCAGTTGCCGGGTCAGATCCACACAGAGACCTTGACCGTCCGGTTGGGGCACTTGCGCTTCGGGTCCGGACGCTTGCGAGCCGCCAGCAGCATGGTGGTGCCGTACGTGACCGGTCCCGCGTAGCCGACGTCGGGCCCGACGCGGTGGCGCTTCTGAAACTTCTGCACGGCACGGCAATCCGACGCCGAGCGCTCCGACCACCAGCCGCGGATTACGGTCCGCGGCATGGTCGGCATCCACCGCGCTCCTGTAAAGCCGTGGCGGCGATCTCTCGCGAATCTCCCAACTCGGCGAGAATGGCGGCCAGCTGGCCGGTCCGCTCGGCGAGGTGGACCTCAAGGCACTCAGCCTGATCTTCCCGCAGGTCTTCGCATCGCCAAGACGGCAACGCAGACGCGGCGCGTTCGACAGAGGCCAGATACGGGCGTATTCGGGAAGCGGTCCTCACTGCTCACTCCGCAGGTGGGACCGGTCGACAGCGAAGACGCGGCCGACCGCTTCCGTGAACTCCACCCAAACCGGGTGACGAAGTTGGCCCCTCCCCGCAAGGAACATCGGCCACCCTGCCCCTCTGCACGCTGCCCGTCCTCGACTCCCGCGGCGCTGGCCCCGGGATCTCAGCTGGGCCTGCATCACGGCGCCGATGGCCCTTGCTCTCGCCCTGCTCGCCCCCGGACCAACGCGGCTACCTTCGGAGGCCACTGGAGCGGGCTACGCCGGTGACGCGTCCACCACCAGCAGCCGGTGGAAGTCCGACCGGCCGTCCGTGCGGTGCTCGGCAAGCAGGCGCAGAGCAAGAGGGAAGTCGTCCTGCTCGAAGGCGGCGACGATCCCTTCGTGCTCGCCGAGGATCGCCTCCGCCCGGTCGGCGTCCCCTGCCGCTGCTGCCCGCCGGTAGGCCAGTGCCCGGTGCGGCTCCAGGGCCTCCCACAGCTGGGTGACGAAGCGCAGCATCCAGTCGTTGTCGCAGCGGTCGAGCAGCGCGAAGTGAAAATTCCGGTTGCTGGAGATCGTGCCCCGTACGTCCGCCGCGGCGACGGCGGCCCGCTGGGCCTCCAGGGCCGTGCGCATCGCGGCGATGTCCTCGGTCCGCATCCGCACCGCTGCGTTCGCCTCGGCCTCGCTCTCCAGGAGTTCCCTGATCCGGAAGATGCCGTCCACGCTCTGCGGGCTCAACTCGGTGACGGTATAGCCGCGTTGCGGGACGTAGGTGACGATCCCCTCGCCGGCCAGCGTCTTGAGGGCCTCGCGGACCGGGATGACGCTCAGCCCCAGTTCCTCGGCTGCGGCGCTCTGGCGGATCGGGGCGCCGGGGGGCAGGTCGCCGCGGACGATCGCGTCGCGGAGCTCCGCCAGGGCCGCAGCCTCCGCGGTGCGGGGAAGAGAGGTTCGCTTGAGTGCCACCCGCCCATGCTACCTGTCGATCCCCTAAAACTAGATGTTATAAATTGTAATGCGAGCTGGCCGTGGGAGGCCGGACCGCTCCTTCCGCCCGACCGAGTCCACGACGACATTGGAGGTGAGCGCGGTGTCCGCACCGACGCCAACGACCACTCGACAGCCCACCGACCCCGAAGGCCCCACAGGGCAACTCGCCACGTGGCTGACCACTACCTCACTGGAACAGATCCCCCGCGGCGTGCGGGAGCGGGCCGCACACCTGGTGCTCGACGGTCTGGCCTGCGCGCTGATCGGCGCCCAGCTTCCGTGGTCACGTACAGCCGTCGACGCGGTCCTGACCCTGGAGGGCAACGGAGACGTCCCGGTGATCGGCTGGGGACGCACCACGAGCGGCCCGGCAGCCGCAGTACTCAACGGCACCTTCATCCAGGGCTTCGAGCTGGACGACTACTACCCGGCCGCGCCCCTGCACAGCACGTCCTTGGTCCTCCCGGCGCTGTTGGCCACCGCATCGCAGCTCCCGGCAGTCACGGGTGCGCAGTTCCTGAAAGCCGCGGTCCTGGGTTTCGAGACCGGCACCCGGGTGGGCCTGGCCCTGCACGGCCCGCAGATGCTGTCCCGTGGCTGGCACTCGGGCTCGGTCTTCGGCACGCACGCGGCCGCCGCCGCATCCGGCGTCCTGCGCGGCCTGGACGCTGCCGCCTTCGAGGACGCCCTCGGCCTGGCGGCCACCCAGTCCGCCGGCCTGATGGCCGCGCAGTACGAGGCCATGTCCAAGCGGATGCACCACGGCCTGGCCTCCCGCAACGGCTTCTACGCCGCCGGGCTCGCCCAGGCCGGCTACACCGGTATCAAGAGGGTCTTCGAGCGGCCCTACGGCGGCTTCCTGTCCACCTTCGGCGAGGGACACGACCCCGACGCCACCCAGATCACCAAAGGTCTGGGCCAGGTATGGAACACCGAGCAGATCACCGTAAAGATCCACGCGGCCATGGGCGGACTGCATCCCGCCATTGACGCCGCCCTCGCGATGACCGCCGGACGCGAACTCACCGTCGACGACATCGAGACCATCCGCATCGAAGTCCCCGACGCGATCTACCACCACGGATGGTGGACCCCCGAGCGCCCCCTGACCACCATCGGCGCCCAGATGAACATCGCCTACGCCACCGCCGTCGCGCTCCTGGACGGCCACGTCCGGCCGGAACAGTTCACGCCCGCCCGCATCGACGCCGACGACGTCTGGCAACTGATCGGTCGCACTGAGGTCAACCAGGTCGACGAGCCCCAGGATCCCACCTGGACCCAGCGCGGCTACAACACCCGCCTCACGATCACGCTGCGCGGGGGCGAGGTCCTCACTCAGGCCCTCAACCAGCCCCACGGCGGCCCGGACGAACCCCTCACCAACAGCGAGATCCGTGAAAAGTACCGGACGTTGACCGCCACGATCATCGACGCCGACCGGGCCGCAGAGATCGAACGCATCGTCCTGGACCTCGAAGACCAAACCGACCTCGGACGCCTCGTGGACCTGCTGGCCCGGCCCGCCCGAAGCGTCCTCGACTGACGACCTACGAACCGCGAGGTGTCCCCATGTCACCGTCCCCACAGACAGCACCCGTCACCCCCGGCGGCCGGCTGCGCGCTCTGCTCACCCAGGACCGCCTGATCACCGCACCCGGCGTGTTCGACGGCCTCTCCGCCCACCTGGTGGCCCGCACCGGTTTCAACGCCGCCTACCTGAGCGGCGCGGGCGTGTCCGTCGCCGGGTTCGGACTGCCCGACATCGGTCTGCTCACCCAGAGCGAGATGACCGAACGGGCACGCATCGTCGCCACCGCACTCGACGGCATCCCGCTCATCGCGGACGCCGACACCGGCTACGGCGCACCCATGAACGTGACGCGCACCGTGCGCGAGTACGAGAAGGCAGGAGTTGCCGCCCTGCACCTGGAGGACCAGACATTCCCCAAGAAGTGCGGCCACCTCCCCGACAAAGAACTCGTCACTCCCGAGGAGTTCACCGACAAACTGGATGCCGCCCTCCAGGCCCGCACCGATGACGACCTGGTGATCATCGCCCGTACCGACGCCCGTGGACCGCTGGGCATCGACGAGGCGATCGACCGCGCGGGCCGCTACGCAGCCGCCGGCGCCGACATCCTCTTCGTCGAAGCCCCCCAGAACGCGGAGGAGATCGAGAAGATCGCCGCGTCCCTCGACGCCCCTTTGCTGATCAACATGGTGCAAGGCGGCCTGACCCCCGACACCGCGCCCGACCGGCTCGCCGCGCTCGGCTTCCGCATCGCGATCCACCCCGGCGCCCTGCTCGCCCCCTACGTCCTGCACGGCCTTGAGGCCCTGCGCCGGATGGGCGGCACCATGCCCGAGGTCACCCCCGGCCCGCAGGGCCTGTTCGAACTCGTCGGCCTGCGCGAGTGGTCCGCGATCGGCGAGCGCTACCGCAACCACACCAAGGACGGTGCCTGATGGGCATGACCATGATGGAGAAGATCCTCGCCCGCAAAGCCGGCCTCGCAAGGGTGAGCGCCGGCGACACGGTGGTCTGCGACGTCGACATGACCGTCATGATCGACCTGCAGTTCACCACCAGCTGGGTCCAGCCCCTGAAGATCAACGACCCGGACAAGGTCGCCGTCATCATGGACCACGCCGTGCCGGCGCCCAACGTGCACGACGCCATCGGCGGCACCCACGCCCGAGCCTTCGCCCGCGACTTCCAGATCGAAAAGTTCTACGACGTCGGCCGGCACGGCATCTGCCACCAGGTCATCGCCGAGAACGGACTCGCCCGCCCCGGCGAGATCCTCGCCTGCACCGACTCCCACACCTGCGCCGGCGGCGCCTACAACACCGCCGCCCGCGGACTCGGCCCGGCCGAGGTGTACTCGATCCTGTGCACCGGCAAGACCTGGTTCCAGGCCGCCCCCACCATCCGCTACGAATTCACCGGCACCAAACCCGCCGCCGTCTCCGGCAAGGACTTCTTCCTGTACATCGCCGGCACCTACGGCGACGCCACCAACCACAACCTGGAGTACGGCGGCACCGGCCTCGTGTCGATCCCGATGAACGACCGGCGCACCATCGCCACCCAGGGCGCCGAGATCTCCGCGGACTTCTCCACCTTCCCGATCGACCAGGTGGCCCGCGACTTCCTCGCCGAGCACGGCGCACCCCCCGACTCCTACGAGGCCGCTGACCCGGATAGCGACGCGACGTACGCCGCAGTGCGCACCGTCGACCTGTCCTCGCTCGAGCCCTACGTCGCCCGGCCCGGCACCGTCAGCCACAACTCCCTTCCTGTATCGGCGATCCAGAAGCGCCCGGTCAACCAGTGCTTCATCGGCTCCTGCGCCAACGGGCAACTCGAAGACCTCAAGATCGCAGCCGACATCGTGCGCGGCCACACGGTCGCCCCCGGTGTACGGCTGCTGATCACGCCGGCCTCCCAGGAGGTCTACAAGGACGCGATGCGTGCCGGATACCTCCAGGACCTGGCCGACGCCGGCGCGGTGATCACCAATTCGACCTGCGGCGCCTGCTTCGGCTACCACATGGGTCTGCTCGCCCCCGGCGAGGTCTGTCTGACCTCCTCCACCCGCAACTTCACCGGCCGCATGGGCAGTCCGGACGCGGAGATCTACATGGCCTCCCCGGCCACCGTCGCCGCCTCCGCCCTCACCGGCCACGTCACCGACCCGCGAGGGGAACTCAGCTGATGGACACCCTCATCACCGGACGGGTCTGGGTCGTCGGCGACTCCGTCACCACCGACGCCATGTACCCCGCATTCGCCATGAAACTGCCCGTACCCGAAGCAGCACGGCACATCTTCTACGAACTCCGACCGGGCTGGACCGACCAGGTGCAACCGGGCGACATAGTCGTCGCGGGACGCAACTTCGGACTCGGCTCATCCCGCCCCGTCGCCGCACTCTTCCGCGAACTGGGCATCGCCGCACTGATCGCCGAGGAATTCAACTCCCTCTTCCTGCGCAACTGCATCAACCACGGCCTGCCCGCACTCACCATCCCCCGCGCCACCGAGGCATTCACCGACGGCGACACCGCACGCCTCGACTTCGCCGAAGGCTGGGCCGAGAACACCACGTCCGGAACCCGCCTCGACGGCAGTGCACTGCCGCCCCTGGTGCTCGACATCCTCGCCGCGGGCGGCATCCTGCCCAAACTCGCCCGCGAGGGCTACATACCTGCCCCGGCCGCACACCCCCGCTGAGCCGGTGTCGGAGCGGTGCCGGCACCGCCCCCACACCGTTCTCTCCCCTCTCTCCCCGTCAGGGGCGACACACTCCACGACCAAGGAACCCTCATGCACAGCCACCTCGCCCCCGGCGTCACCCAGATCGCCACCAGCAACCGTGACAACGCCTTCCTCATAGCCGGCGACGACGGCCTCACCCTCGTAGACGTCGGCTGGTCCAAGGCTCCCGAAGTACTCCTCAACACGATCACCGCTCTGGGCCGCAAACCCTCCGACATCCGCCGCGTCATCCTCACCCACGCCCACCCCGACCACGTACAAGGCGCCGCCGAACTCCGCCGCCACACCGGCGCACACATCCTCATCCACGACGCCGACCGCGCCTGGCTGGAAGCCGGACGCGTCCCCGCCGGGGGACGCTCCGGCGCCATCGGCCGCCTGATCGACCACCTGCCCAAACTCCACTGGACTCCCACCGCCGCGGACAGCACCGTCTCCGACGGACAAGTAGTGGAAGGCAGTGACGGCCTGCGCGTCATCCACACCCCTGGCCACTCACCCGGCCACATCGTGCTGCTGCACGAACCGAGCCGGACCCTCCTCATGGGGGACGCAGCCTTCAACCGCGGCAAACTCGCCATCGGCCCCGCCGCACTCGCCGCCGACCCCGGCCTCAGGCCCGGCAGCCTGGCCCGCATCCCCCAGAACCTCGACGCAGTCGGCTTCGCCCACGGCGCCCCACTCAACGGCAGTGACGTGCACTCCTTCCATGAGTTCCTGCAGCAATTCCGCTCGGAATCCTGAGCTCGGGCAGACGCAGTGCTCCGGAGGCCAAACTCCCTTTCCTTTCCACGCAAGGAACTTGACAGCGAAGACGACTCATCCGCAGATGCGGCTGCTGCGCAGGCACCGACCTGGCCTTGGCCGTGTGGACGCCAGATCGCCAGATCGCCAGATCGCCAGATCGACCGAATCGAAATGGGTCGACGCCCAAACCTGCCTGCCAGCTACGGTGACGTATGACCGACGCCCTACCCGAGGACGTAGCCGACGTGCTCAACCTCGTCCTGAACCCGGACAACCCCGCACACATGGCCCTCCGACGGCAGGTACCCCAACTCGAGGTGCATTCCCACTGTGAGTGCGGGTGCGGCACAACCTACTTCGACCTCGACGCCGACACGGTGGAGCCCGCACCCACGGGCCCCGGCACCGTCGTAGCCGCCGACGTACAGCTGATCACCGAATCCGGCGAGTGCCCTGGCGAGGTCCTGGTCTTCACGCGGAGCGGCTACCTCTCATGGCTCGAGGTCTGCTCGTGGAGCGATGACATCGAGGTGACTCTCCCCACGGCGCGGCGTTGGCTGCAGCCACCGTCGTGATCCGATCCGGCACCAGCCGACGGCCTCGGGCCCTGACGCCGTCTCAAGTTCAATGGTGTGGGGCGGCTACTTGTCGTCGGCGCCTTCGACCAGTTCGTTGACGAGTTTGGCGGCCAGCACGTAGCGGACTCGTGAACTCTGCCCCGCGTCGCGGCCTCGGCGCCCAAGGCGACGGGCAGAGGGGGCGTGGCGGTGCCGGAGTCGCCGATCAGGCAGAGCGGCTCGCCCCTCTTGGCCGTCTCTCAGGTCGTGAGCGTGCTGACGGTGCCGGCATCGACGTTCGGGTTCACCTCGAAGTCGAAGGCCCGCAGCGACTTCTCCCGGGGGAAGGCCGCAGCCCGGATCCGACGCCTGGAGTGTCGATGGGCCAGGTCATCGCGCTCGGCTATCAACAGCTGGGCCGAGTAGGCCGATACGACATCTGCTCGCGAGCGGTCCCGTCTGCCACGTCCTTGAACTGCTAGCGAAGAGAGGACAGTTGTAGTACGCGGCGTGCCTGGGCGCCGACCCGGTCGCCGCCTTTCCACCCGGCCCCGCACCTTCCTGCGCTCCCCCGGCGCCCAGTGAAGAAGGTCCTATGATGCGACCACGTGTATCGGCTGGGGCGGGTGGGATTCACTCGTCCCACTTCAACAGGGGGAGTACGCGTGCGCGTGGTACGAGCGTGTACAGGAATACTGGTGGCCGCGCTCGCGGCCACCACCGCGGGGGCCGCTCAGGCGGTCCCGCGCATCGAGGGGACAGGGCCTGCGGCATCGGCCGCGAGCGAGGCAGCCGCTCCCACCCAGCTCCGGATCATGGACTGGAACATCCAGGGCGCCCAGGGCACCGACCATGTGACGGACATCAACCGCATCATCAAGGTGATCGGCCAGGAGAACCCGGACATCGTCACGCTCCAGGAGGTGCACGACGACACCGCTGTGGGACAGCCCAACCAGTGGCAGCAACTCCTGGACGCCTTCCCGCAGTTCACCGCCCATTTCGCCAAGAGCGACGGTGACGGAAGCGGCGGGAACGCCGGAAATCTGATCCTCTCCCGCTTCCCCATCAAGGAACGGCTCACCTATCTGCTCCCCCAGTACCCGGCGAACACGAATGCCGTGCGGCGCAGCCTCGGCGGCGTGCGCCTCGATGTGGGCGGCACCGATGTGCGCGTGTACACCAGCCATCTGTCGGCTGGCCTGAGCGACATGCCGACCGAGCGCCGCAACCGGCAGGCCCGCGCCATCGTCGCCAAGCTTCCCGCCGACCTCATGGACACACCGATGGTCTTCAGCGGTGACCTCAACATCAGGCCCGATGACCCCATCAGACCGTTGTTCGCCGGGGCGGGCTGGAACGACACCTGGACGGAGCTGCACGAGAACATCGGCGCATCCGCCATCACCCACCCCGGCGGCACCGATGTCGATCGGATCGACTACGTCTACGCCACGCCGTCGTTCGACGTGACGGCCGCCCACACGGTAGTCACATCGGCATCCGACCACTACCCGGTCATCTCCGACGTGTCAGTGCGCTCGTCTGCCGTGGCCAAGGAAGGCACTGTCATGGCCGGCCCCGCCAGCGCATCCGGATGGGCCAACGTCGCCGCCTCAGCGGACGGTTCAGCCACCCTACGGGTCTGCGACAACGCCGCGGACGGCTGGGGCGTGCGGGCCTATGTCCGTGACAAGTCCAGCGCCACCACGGTGCTGACAGGTGCGGACGGAGCATACGCAGACGGCTGCGGCGGGTTCACCGCTCCCCCGGCCTCCCTCCCCTCGCCCATCGTCAAGGTGTGCCTCTACCGGGCCGGCGAAGAAAAGAACTGCCGGGAGCTGACCGTCACCTAAAAGGAAGGCAAGCGGGCCGGGAGGAGGTCGTGGACCGTCCTCGCAACGGGAACAGCGGTCCGTCTGGAGCCTAAGCGCCCGGCTCGACAGGAACCCTGCAAGGGCCATGCGGGAATGGCGAACGCTGTCAGCGATCCGCTCGGCAACGTCGCCAGGACCGAGCCGATCAGCGTCGAGCCGGCCACCGGCGGCGGCTCCGGTACCCAGTACTCGACCCGAACATTCGCCTGGTGGTTGCCGTGGACGTGACCCCAGAGATACGAAGAGCCCCGCGTGGCGTGCGAAGCGAGCGCGGGGCTCTTCAAGAGGGAGCGGCGGTCCTGTCGCTTTCCCACGACCGACGGTAATTGACACAGCGTCACCCCGCATCTGCACCACCGTCCGACTACACGGGAACCGGTGCACTTGCCACCGACGCCAGCGCAGGCAACTGACGGCCCGCAGGCCTGACTCCCTGGTGGAGCCTGTAGCGGGCGAGTCCCGTGCTCCATACGGGGGACATGATGCGGCCCGTCCGGAGCCCCGCGCCCGGAGCACGCCCCCGCTGACGTGCAATTCCGTGCGGCGGGGCAGAACCGGCGCCTTGGGCGGCACAGTTGGGTGAAGCACTCGGGTCAGCTAATTTTTGATCAGCAGTCGTGGTTCCGATGCACCGCTCGACCGGCAGTCACAGGACCAGGGCGATCACCTCAACCCCAGGGGTACGTGACCGATGCGCACCCCGTCCTCGACCAAGGAGCGGCATGGCTACCGGAATTGTGAAGTGGTTCAACTCGGAAAAGGGCTTCGGCTTCATCGAGCAGGACGGCGGCGGCGCCGACGTGTTCGCCCACTACTCGAACATCGCATCGTCGGGATTCCGTGAGCTCCAGGAAGGCCAGAAGGTCGAGTTCGACGTCACCCAGGGCCAGAAGGGCCCGCAGGCCGAGAACATCAGGACCATCTGACACACCGCAGTGCACCACAGGCGCTCCGTACCGCACCGGTACGGAGCGCCTCGTCGTCCCGTCTGCGCTGCCTCGTCGAGTCATCTACTGATGGAATCCAACGGCCCCATCCAATTGACCATCAAGACTGGCAAAAATCCCTGCCAGCCCCTCGTATGGCTGAGCTGATTAGCGGGGGGGACGACCCGGCCGCCCGAGAAGCGGTGGCTGTGATGCTCGCGGCGTCCGCGAGCGCAGTTCAGTCGTGAACGTTCTTGGTGGGCTTGCGCAGCCGATACCAGACGAGCGCGACAACCCCGATACCCATGGCGAGGTAGAGCCAGCGCAGAACGGTCGTGCTGTGGAGGAACGATGAGGGGCTTGAAATGCAGACCACAGCTGTGACAGTGACCCACCATGAGGATTCGGGGCTACTGCGCATAGCATTCCGCGCGCGGGCCGCCGTCAAGATCCACCAAGCACTGAGAGCCAGAGCGAGCCCGATGAAGGGGTCGGTCAGACCTGGCCCCAGATCGTCACCGGGAGCCTGCAGAATCACGGCGACACCGAAGAGAAGCGCGCACACAGGCGGCGTCCACTCGGGCAGCGTCGGTCGCGGCGCAGTGTCGTGCGCTGTGTGAGCTGACGCGTGGGACTCGGCTCCTGAAGCGTTCATGCCCGGCATTGTGGCAGGCGATGCTTGTGGTCCCGGGCAGGGGGGAGGTGCGTGAGCAACAGCTCGACGCAGTACTCGGGTTCGTCACCGCCGGGTCGACAGGACGTGGCCACAGCGTTGCCGTGCTGTTCGGGCGGGCCTGGTCTCGACGGCGGTCGAAGGAAACACCTGGGGCCGTGCCGCAGGGTCCGCTCTGTTCGGTTTCAGCTGCGGAAGAGGTCCAGGCGGAGGCATGCCAGACAGGATTGTCCTCGCCCAGGCTGTGGCCGCTGCCTAGAGTGACGTGCTATTCGAAGCGGGAGGGGTCGGCCACGCGTGCCACGCTGGCGGCAGTCTGCGTGGCAGGGATGCCGTGCTCAACGTCCACGGTCAGTTCCGGCATGGCGAGCTTGTTCTCGCCCAGGAGCCCCTCGCTCAATCGATGGCCAACTCGAGGAAGCTCCGTGGGCCGGAAAGCCGCAATCGGGGACGCGAGGTTACGCCTTGGTCGCCCGATCGTAGACGGCCACCGCCCGCTCGAGAAACGTCGCCACCGTGGCCTGTTCCTGGACTGTCATGGACCGGGTGATCTCGCCGATGCCCTCGACGAGAGGCCCGACGTGTTCGAATGCAGCCTCCTTCCAGTGCTCCGCCGGTGTCACGAGCACCTTGCGCCGGTCGCTGGGGTGCGGCTGTCGGCTCACGTGTCCGCCGTCCGTCAGGCGGTCGATGACCAGCGTCATCGCCGCAGTCGACGTGCTGAGTTCGCGGGCTAGTTCGCTCGGCGTTGCCGGTCCGGCGCTCACGAGACGGTCCATCACCGCGAGCCCGGCGGGATCGACGTGCATCTGCCGGCCCAAGTACCGCTCGAACCGCTGCTGGCGGCGGGTCAGGCTCCGCAGCTGGTCTCGGATGGGCCCGTCCGCCGGGGACGCTGGCCGGGGATCGGTGGGCTGATTGGCAGTCATGGCTGGGAAGCTTCTCCTGGAATGCTGAAGGCGTTGGCAACCAATGATGCGTGAGACCTACGGGCGATAGGAGGGCAGGGCGAGGGTGTCGGCGGCCGGGAGAGAGCCCGGGGCCTCAGCTGTACGGCCGCGCAGGGGCGCACAGTCGCCTGCAGGACCGGGTTGAGAGTGCGTGTCCCGCCCCGGTACACGGTGTGACGGAGCGCGGTATCCCCGGGGCAGACCCTGCCCCCGCTCACCACAAGGGCGCGAGACCTCCACGTAACAGGTGAACGCCTGCTCATGATGGCTGATGGCGGGTGCACCGCTTAGCACGTAGGAGCCGGTGAGGAAGAGGCTGATTCACGGTACCGGCCCCGGACCGGCGATCACGCAGCGGCGTCCTGCTTCAGAGCAACGGGGGTGTTGCCGTGCTGGTCCTCTTCGGATCGGCCCTTCTTGGGCAGCAGGAACGTAATGGCCAAGAAAGCTGCCAGCAGGCATGTCTGGACGATCAGTGCGTGGTGAAAGCCGGTGGTGAAGTCGCCGGTCTTTGCCTGCGCGAAAAACAGCGAGCCGAAGAGCGCCACGCCGATGGAACCGCCGATGGCCTGCACCGCGGACAGGACGCCGGAGGCAGAGCCGATCTCCTCGTCGTCGACCGCTGCGAGGATGAAGCTGAACAGGGCAGCGATGACCATGCCTGCTCCGACGCCGGCCACCGCTACGCCAGGGGCGATGTCCCAGATCGAGAACGAACCCGCGCTCAGGCTGTCGAGCTCGAACCAGAGCAACGCCGCACCGGCGAGCTGAATCACCGGGCCGGCCTGAAGGACCTTGCGGCCGATCTTGTCGGCGAGGAAGGCGCCGCTGACCGCGCCGCCGATCGCCGTGCCCAGGGCGAGCGGCAGGTTGCCAAGGCCCGCATCCCCGGCGCTGAAGTGCTGGCCGATCTGCAGGAACAGCGTGAGCACAAGTTGCGTGCCGATGAGGCCGCCGAAGAACAGGGCGATACCGGCGAGCCCAACAGTGAAGGCAGGCTTGCGGAGCAGGGCCGTGGTCACCAGGGGCTCGCGGGCAGCGGCGGCGGCGCGGCGCTGCTGCAGCGCGAACAGACCGAATCCGATGACGGAGGCTGCCATGCACAGCCAAGTCCACAGCGGCCAGCCGTCCTCCTGCCCCTGGTTCAGCGGCAACACAAGGAGCGCGCAGGACGCCACTACGAGGCCCGCGCCGACCATATCCACCTGGACGGTGCGGTCGCCCGGCTTCTTCGGGACGAACTTCGCCGCGATGGCCAGGGCCACGAGCCCGATGGGAAGGTTGACCAGGAACACCGAGCGCCACCCGAGGCCGAGGATGTCCCCCTCGATGAGGAAGCCGCCCAGGACCGGGCCGACGATGCCGCCCAAGCCCAGCACGGGACCGAAGACCGCGAAAACCTTGGTGAGTTCGGGCCCGGAGAAGTTCTCACGCAGCAGACCCAGGCCCTGCGGGAGCAGCATCGCCCCCGCGGTTCCCTGGAGCAGCCGGAAGACGATCAGCGCCTCGATGTTCGGCGCCAGCGCGCACAGCAGTGAGCTCAGCGTGAAACCCGCGAGGCCGACCAGGAACATCCGACGCCGGCCGTAGCGGTCACCGAGCCGGCCGCCCAGGACCAGGCCGGCCCCCAGTGTGAGGGCGTAGCCGCCGATCACCCACTGCAGACCGACGGAACTGGCGCCGAGGGACCTTTCCAGGGCGGGACCTGCGACGTTGACGATCGACGCGTCCAGGAGATCCATGACCTCTGCGACGGTCATCACCACCAGGATCAGCCATCGCCACCGGTACGGCGAGGTGGTCAGGTCGACGCTCATCTTCCCTCAGTTCATTGATTACCAATATTATTAGCGTTGTCGAGAGTAGCCGGAGCCCCGCAGATGTCAACCGCGCCCCGGCTCCACAGCCCACCCGCAGGGCCCAGCGCTGCCGATGCGGGTGGATCACGCGCCCGCGGAGGTGCCGGACATCGCCCGGCACCCGCTCACCGGCAGCGCCATACCCTCCGTCAAGATCGACGTCGCCGGCGGCACCGTCAGCCCATTCAGACCTGCGAAGAACTCGCCTACTTCGGCGGCATGACCACCTCTCACATGGCCGACTTCCGGCTTACCCCTGGACGTTGTCCGTGGTCGCGGCAATGCCGTCGCGTCCTCGCACGATCCGCGCACAGCGCTGCTCAGGCTTCGACACCGGAACCCGCAGATGAGGCCGATATGCAACTGATCGACACATTCGCGAAGTTAAGGTGACGATCATGGCGAATCTGAACCGAACACACGGCGTACTCCCTGCCACCCTGCTGCGGCGCATCGCGCTGGCCGCCGGCGCCGCCGCGCTGGCACTGATGGTGTCGCCCACCCCGACATCCGCAGTTGTGGGAGGGCGTGACGCCAGTTCAGGCGAGTTCCCCTGGACCGCCGCCATCGAGGTCGACGGCCAGCAGGTGTGCGGCGCGGCGATTATCAGCGGGCACACCCTGCTGACCGCGGCCCAGTGTGTGGACGGCCGGACCGCATCCGGCCTGAACATCCGCTACAACACCCTGGACCGGGAATCCGGCGGCCAGGTGGTCGAGGCCTCCGAAGTCATCCCCCATGAGTCCTACGACGCCGACTCCCAGGACTACGACATCGCGGTCATCCATACCACCACCGGCCTGATCCAGGGTGACGACGTACAGCCAGTGTGCCTGCCTGCGGCGGAGCAGAAGCTCACGGGAGCAGCGCGCGTGTCCGGCTGGGGTGCCACCCGCGAGGGCGGCCCGTCAGCAGACCGTCTCCAGGCTGCCGACCTGCCCCTGATGTCCGACGACGAGACCGCAGCTGCGTACGAGGGCTACAGGACGGTCACCGACCGGATGATCGGCGCCGGCCTGCCCTCGGGCGGCAAGGGCCCGGGCAAGCGCGATGAGGGCTCTCCCCTCGTCGTCCTCGACGACAACAACAAAGCCACCCTGGCCGGCCTGTACTCCTGGGCCCGTGGCTCCGCCCGGCCCGGCCTCCCCGCAGTCTTCACGCGCGTGCCCGCTCTCACCGGCTGGATCGAGCAGCAGATCACCACCGATCCCGCCCCCGCAGCCTGCGGACAATCCACCCTCTGAGTCCCCTACCCAGCACGGTCGCGCCTCCCGCCCGATGGAGGCACGTAGTCCTTAGGGGCAGAGCACCTCGTGGCCATACGCCGACTTGGACGCCGCCAGGTTGCGCTTGCTCGATGTCCCCCGCAGCCCGGAAGCACGCGCACTCTGAGAGGAACCAGTGAGCGTGGAGTTGGATGGCGGCAGAATCGCTGTGCTCCTGATGTGTGTCGTGTTGTTCCTGGTGGTCGGCTGGATGGCAGCCGTCCGGCGGAGGAAATGGCCGCTTGGCTTCTTCATGGCCGTCCTGATCTTCAACCGGGCTGTTCCCGAAGACAGCTTGTGGGCGTTGCAGGTGATCGCGATCTGCGGAGTGATTGCCGCGGGTTTGATCGTCTGGCTGCGGCGTGTGAAGCCGGTGCCGTTCAGGGAGGGCTCGTGACGCTGCCGGTTGTCGTGGTGGTGTCTGAGGCAGTGGCCTCGGCTGTGACCCTGGCCATGGGCTGGTTGGCCGCGTTGCGCGGCTACCGCCGCTACCTGATCACGTTCATCATCTGGGCTCTACTGTTCCTGGTGGTGCCCAATACGAGCTGGTTTGCCGTAGCCCTGTCCTGGGCTTTTGGAGCTGCAGCCGCGTCCTTCCTCGCCACCATGAACAGGGCTGACCCAGGGTCGGGGCGAAACCCGCTGTAGTTGACACTCGGACATGCAGGCGCGCTGCCAAGGACCGATGGAGCTCTCGGCAGCGGCGAGCGATTCACCGACCGATGTGCATGTGGTCGATGGTGCTGGCGTCGATCTCCACGGAGAGGCCGACGGCCCGGTCTTCACTTGATGCGAAAGTGTGTATGCGCGACGACACCGATGACGAGCCCGGCGTCACCAACGTGCCCGAACAGAATATTTGGCGCTCTGCCGACAGTTGCGGCTGCGGCTGCCCGCCGAGGGTGATCAGTTCGTCGACGGAGACATCGTCGTGTTCGTCTCCGGCGGCTCCGTCGCGGGGGTGGCAATTTCGATATCGGAGACGTCGAGATCGACCTCGCAGCCCTCCGGCAGCTTGTCGCTGGTGGTCGCGCACTCTGACGGATCGCCAGTGGGCAGGTTTTTCTCCGCCTGGGATTGCTCGGGCGAGGATGAGCTGCCGGTAGACGGCTTGTTCTCGGAGGATGACGAGCATGCTGCCGAGCCCAACATGGTGCACAGGATCAGAGCGGCGGAGGCCGCAACGGTACGAGTACGCATGAAAGTCCCCCAATACGGATGCATGAGCAACCGACGCAACAGTCGCACGGCTGTGCCCTTCGCGTCCGGGGGGAAGGGGTGGGAAGCGTGAAGAAGTTGAGGCGGCCTGATGTGTACGCGCCCCCCAGGAAAACGCCCCCAGCCGGCCACCGCGATGTTCCGTCCTCAGCGCCCCGGCATGGAGTGTGTGCCGCATCCGCTTCTGCCTGCCGACGGATTGGGGTAACCCTGCCGCCTGCCAGCGCTGCCTCGAGTACAACCTCGCTGCCCGGCGCACCAACTGCCAGCGGGTGGCCCCCTACCGGGCCTCGGTCGTCCACCCATCGGGCAGCCTGCCGTAGAGCGACGTCGGCCCCCCACACCTGCACCGCATAGAACACCGGCTAGGCATCATGCCCGGCACAGCAGGATTCCGACTCCGTCGCAGTGTGGCTCACCCAACGCGCCTCAATCTCACGTCCGTTGGGGAGTGTGTAGCGGGTCGGCCCGTCGTCCGGAACGAATCCAGCGCGCGTCAGCGCGCGTGCGGATGCGATGCTCGTCGGCTCGTACCCGGCCCGCAGAGTGCGCAGGCCCACATGCTGGTGGCCAAGGACCGCCGTCGCCCCGAACAGCTCCGCACCCAACCCCTGCCCTCGTGCATGGGGTGCCAGCTGTCCGCCGATCTCGCCGGTGCCGATGTCGATACCCGCGCTTCCCGCATATCTGCCATCGTCCAGACGCACACAGATCAACAGAACCGCGTCGCGGGGGTCTGATGTGAACGGGTCAGTCAGCCCTCGCCGGCCGGCCGGGGTGAGGTGCCGCAGGTCGAGGGCGGCCGGGCGCATTTCGACCAGTTGTTCACGGACCCTGGTCAGCGACACGATCTGCTTGGGCTGCCAGCCGAGCCATCGCTGGGCCTCCGTGTCCCGAGGCGACGGCGCACCAGACCGTGATGTCCAGTACGTTCCGCGGGGTGTAGAGCGGCAGCCGATCGGTGCGCAGGATGTGCTGCCGCCGCCCGCAAGTGTCGGACCGTGGCAGTCCGAGTGAACTCTGCCCACGTTGCAGCCAACCCCAGTTCATGTGTCTCCCCGGCCTGGAATAGCCGGATCTTACGACGGCGCGCAGGAAATTGGACTGCCCTCGGCGTGCTCCTGTGGGTGGCTCTGGCAGGCATTCGTACGCGGAGATCATCTCGGTGTCGCAGTGGACCGGTCCGCATTTCGTTGGCGGAGGTGAGCAAGCAGCACGTGGACACGACGCAGTCGTCTCACCACGCCTGAAGACCGGTCCTTCCGCAAGCCGCCCGGTAAGTGTTCCGGTCCGACGCGTTGGTGACGTAGTTCCACCGCGGGGACGGGGCAGGCCGAGGCCTGAAGCCCCCCCAAGAACCGAACCTGTCCTGAAGCCGGCCACGGAAGACCGACCGACCTGTGCGCACAGGTCGCGGGTGGCAAGGGCGATGGCTGCGGCGCTGACGGCTTCGCGCTTCATGAGCCGCTCACGCGATGAATCTGCGTTATGTGCACGGCTGGATGCCGGGCCAAGGAACGAGCACCGGTGCAATCACACACCCCAGGTTGCGAATCCCCCCAGCGCTTCACGCCCCGCGTGACTGCCGCACCGCCCCCCATGTGGCCGCTCTCGTTGGCGAACCCCGATCCGGGGGCCCACAGTCGCAATCAGAGCACCCAGACCCCGTGCTGAAAGCGAGACGCCGATGCAAGACCCCTTTCTCACAGCCGAAATCCTCATCAGCGCCGAGCGGGCCGACAGTCCTAGCCGGCGCCGGCTTCGCGTGGGGCATTCAGGTGAAGGAACTCGTGCGTCATCCGTGCCGGGGCGAGCAGGCGGCGGCTCCACGACTGTGCGTGAGTCGGTGGCCGGTGCGGGCAGTGAGGATGTTGAGCTCGTGGGCGCAAGCAGACCGGGCTAGCGAGCTCGCGCGACAGCGACGACGCGCGCGGGGCCAGCGTGCCCGTGACGGGAGTGGCTGATGGGCCGCGTCCGCCCCGCGTGGACGAAGCGGCGCCCAGCAGCTCGGCGCCGCGGCCAGCACGTTCGTTCCCGTCCCGAGGGACGCCGCCGCCGGTCAATCCGTTGAGAACGCTGACCGGCGGCGATGCGGAGGTTCCGGGTTCGGGCGACACGTGTCGTCTCCTGGAACCTTCTGCACGACGGTGCGTCGATGTCTCCTACGTGTTCCTACGTGGGTGCCTCTCGCCCCGTATCGGCGTCGGCGGGATTCCCGGGGCCGAGGTGGAGGAACTCAGTGCTCGGCCGTGGAGTCGAGCGGGCCGGGAACGGGGGTACGTCGGCTCTCGGCCTGTTGCGAGGCGGTCAGAGTCTGGGGTTCCTCGCGGGTGGAAGGGACTCGATGGATGAGGTCCGTGACGACGTAGGAGTCGACGTACGCCTGCACTTCGACGATCTTGTCGTCGGCGAAGCGGCAGACCCACACGTAGAAGGGGTCGTAGGCGTTGCCGTCGTTGGCGGTCGCGACCCCTTCCATGATGACGATGGTCTGTTCGGCGGTCCCGTACATGGCCTTGAGGTCGAAGCTGAGGCCTCCGGAGCGGGCGCGGACCTGCTCGAGGGTTCCGTCGAGGAATTGGCGCTTGTTCGGGTAATGGCCGGCCAGCGGGTGACGGCCGACCATCGTCCAGCGGACGTCGTCGGAGACGTATTCGCCGAAGAACTTGTCGACCGTCGACAAATCGCCGAGCAGTTCGAAGATTGCCCGCCGGTCCTCGCAGGTTCCGGTTTGCTGGGTCATGTCGCTCCTTCGTCATGAGGGATGGGAAGTTCTAGCCTCACCGCTTCTCGCGGTCTTGATGCTGTGTGCCGAGGGCGAGGGCGTGAATGCGTTGAACGGCCTCGCCGATTCGCGTCCGCGTTCAACGCGTTCACGCTCTCGGCGGGTCATGTCCGGTGTCAGTGAGGGGACTTCGGTGCATCCGAGAGGGCATGGCACAAAGCGTTGAGTTGGATTTGCACGGCCGTCATCGGCGGGTGATGGCGGAATGGTCTCCGCTCTTCTACAGCGAACCGCTGGAGGTGGTCTCCGGGCGGGGCCGTGAGGTGGTCGCAGGTGACGGGCGTACGTATTTGGATTTCTACGGCGGTGTCGCCGTGAACCTGCTCGGCTACGGGGACCACGAGTTGGAAGAGGCAGTGCGCGCGCAGTTGTCGAGCGGTGTGGTGCATTGCTCGACGTTCTATCTGCACCGGCGCCAGGTGGAACTGGCCGAGCTGATCGCCGCGCGCTCCGGGATCGACGACCCCGCCGTGTTCTTCACCTGTTCGGGTTCGGAGGCGGTGGAGGCCGCCCTGTTGGCCGTGCGGGAGTACCGCAAGGCGGAGCGCGTGGTGGCGCTGGAGGGCTCGTACCACGGGCGGACGCTGGGGGCACTGTCGGTGACCGGGCAGCGTGGGTGGCACGGCAGGGTGGATGCCCCGCTCCCGGTCACGTTCCTGAGTGAGGGGCAGGACGCGCGTGAGGTCGTGGGGCCCGATGTCGCCGCGCTCATCGCGGAGCCCGTGCAGGGGGTGGCCGGTGCGGTTCCGCTGGCACCCGGTCGGCTCCGGGAATGTCAGGAGGCGCTTTCCGCGGCGGATGTGCCGCTGATCGTCGACGAGGTACAGACGGGGTGGGGGCGCACCGGCCGGTGGTGGGGCTATCAGTGGCACGGTGTCCGCCCTGACGTGATCGTCTTCGCGAAGGGGGTCGGCGGCGGGCTGACCATCGGCGGCGTGGTGGGGCGCCGGGCGATCCTTGACGCCCTGCCTATGCCGTCGATCTCGACCTTCGGCGGCGGCCCGCTCAGTGCGGCGGCGGCGCTGTGCGTGGTGCGTGCGGTGGAGTCCCGGGGGCTGGTGAAGAGGGCGGGACGGCTGGGCCGCCTCATCGCCCACGGTGTGCGACGCGGCGGCCGGGTGCGGGTGCAGGGGCAGGGCCTGTTGCTGGGCGTCACCTGCCACGACGAGGCCGGGAGACCCGATGCCCCGTTCGCGGCGTCGGTCCACGAGGAATGCCGCGCACGCGGGTTGTTGGTCGGGCTGGGCGGCACGCACGGCAACTGTTTGCGGCTGATGCCGCCTCTCACGCTCACCGAAGAGGAGGCGCGGCGAGGCACCGAGGCCCTCGTCGCGTCCGTCGCCGCCGTGGGCTGACACGGAAGACCGGTTCGGCACGAGACAGCACTCTCTGGAGGAGACATGACGCAGGAACCGATGCAGGCGGAGCAGACGTTAGCGCTCACGCCGGTGCAGCAGGCCTACCGGCTGGGCCAGGAGGACGGCCCCCTGGGCGGAGTGGCCTGCCATATGTACTTCGAGTTCGACAGCGAGGACCTCGACGAGCATCGGTTGGCGGGCGCCGTCGAGGAGGTGCAGTGTCGCCATCCGCTGCTGCGGGCCCGGTTCGACGACGCCGATGAAGCACGCGTCATGCCGCGCCCGTTGAGCGAGCTCCGCCATGAGGACCGGCCCTCACAGCAGGTGCGGGACGCGATGTCCGTTTCCCATCCGGTGGCAGAGGGCAAGGGCGGGCTCGACGTCCGGGTCAGTTCCCCGCCCGACGGCGGCGTGCGTCTGCATGTGTCCATCGCACTGATCGCCGCTGACCCGCCCAGTATTCGTACGGTTCTGGCGGACCTCGTCGCCGCGTACGGCCGGCGGTCCGCAGCGATGCCGAGCACGTTCGACTTCTCGCAGTTCGCCGGCGGGAACGGCTCGGACTCCGGCGCGGGGCAGGGGCCGGAGCAGTTGCCGGAACCGCCGAAGCTCCCCCGGTCGGCGGACGCGGACAGTATCAGCGGAGCCCGCTTCACCCGACATCACGTAGCGCTGGATCCGGCGGTGTCTCAGCGGCTGGCGCAACGGGCCGAGCACGAGGGCGTCACACTCGCTGACCTCCTGTTCTCGGCGTTCGTGCACACAGTGGACCGGTGGAGCGAGAGCGACGACTGCGTGCTCGACGTGCCCCGGTTCGACCGCCCGCAGGACGCCCGGGGCGCAGTCGGCGACTTCAGCCGCCTCACCGCCGTAACGGTCCCGGTGTCGAGGGCGGCGAACCTGCGGGAGGTGGTGGAGCAGGCGTCCGCAGCGCTGCACCAGGACTCCCCCACCGTGCAGGATCTGCTGGCCTGGGCGCGTGATCGCGGCCAGAGCGTGCGCCCCCTGGGCGCGGTGTACACGGCCGTCGAGGCGGCGTGGGCCCCTGCCGACTTCACGGACGTGTTCGGGCCGATGACGTGGATGGTCTCGCAGACGCCCCAGGTGTACCTGGACTGCCTGGTCTATCCCTCATGCGACGGCGGGCCGCTGGTGATGGCCTGGGATGTCGTCGAGGACGCTCTGCCGGCGCCCGTGGTGGACGCGATGACGGCGTACTGCGCCGACACCCTGCTCGCGCTCGCGGATGAGGACTGGGGCCGGTCGTCGGCGCTGCCGCTGCCCGCCGGGCAGCACAAGGCCCGGGAGAAGGCCAACGCGACGCGGGCAGCCGTGCCGGACCAGTTGATGCACGAGGCCTTCTTCACGTACGCGCGCCGTGACGGCGATGCTCCCGCTCTGTTCAGCGACCGCGTGACCTGGAGCCGCGGCCAGCTGGCCGACGCCGCGTTACGGGTCGCTTCGCTGCTGACCCGGCGCGGGCTGACGATGGGAGACCCGGTGGGCGTATGCCTGGAAGACGGCGTGGACCAGGTGCAGGCCGTTCTCGGAGTGCTGGCTGCCGGAGGCTGTTATGTGCCCATCAGCCCGGACCAGCCGGCCGAGCGGCGCCGGTCCGTCCTCCAGCGGGCCGGGGCACGGTTCGTCCTGTGCGACGAGCAACTCGTCGAAGAGAGCGAAGGAGAGGACTACGCGCAGGATGTGCAGGCGGAGTCCCCCGCACCTGATGTCCCGGCGGACCGGCCCCTGTTCTATCTGCCGATCGCGCTCGCGGCGGACACCGAGCCGTTGGAACAGCCGGTGTCGGTGTCGTCGCGATGTCCTGCGTACATCATCTTCACCTCCGGATCGACCGGCCAGCCCAAGGGTGTAGAGATCGCACACCGGTCGGCGCTCAACAGCATTCTCGATCTCAACCGCCGCTGGCAGATCGGCGAGCGGGATCGGTGCCTGCCCATCTCCTCCCTCGACTTCGACCTGTCGGTGTACGAGATCTTCGGGCCGCTCGTGGCCGGCGGCGCCGTCGTGGTGGCGCCGGCGGAGGAACGCCGGGACCCCGCTGCCTGGATCCGCCTGATGAACACCTACGACGTCACCGTGTGGGACTCGGTGCCGGTCCTGCTGGACGTCATGCTGACACAGGCCGAGGAGGACGAGAGCCCGCGGTCGCTGCGCGTGGTGATGACCGGAGGGGACTGGGTTCCGCTGGATCTTCCGGACCGGCTGCACGCACTGCTGCCGCAGGCCCACTTCGTCGCCTGCGGCGGTGCGACCGAGGGCTCCATCTACTCCAACTACTTCGAGGTCACGACCGTCGAGGACGCGTGGACGTCCATTCCCTACGGCTATCCCCTGGCGAACCAGCAGTACCGGGTGGTGGATTCCGCGGGACGCGACTGCCCCGACGACGTCCCCGGCGAGATGTGGATCGGCGGCGCGGGCGTCGCCACCGGGTACCGCAACGACGAGGAACGGACCGCCGAACGGTTCGTGACCGTCGACGGTCAACGCTGGTACCGCACCGGTGACCTGGGGCGCTACCGGCCCGGTGCGGTGCTGGAGTTCCTGGGCCGCATCGACCACCAGGTGAAGGTGAACGGCTACCGCATCGAGCTCGGCGAGATCGAGTCCGTGCTCACCGGTAACGACGATGTCGCCCGCGCAGTCGCCCTCGTCACGGGAGAGGACGCCGCACGGCGCATCATCGCCTACCTGCAACCGCAGGACGAAGGCGTCGACACCGCCCAGCTGCACCGCGACGCCCAGGACTGGCTGCCCGAATACGCGCTCCCCGAGGACTACTTGCTGCTGCCCGATCTGCCGTTGAACCAGAACGGAAAGATCGACCGCAAGAAGCTCGCCAGCTGGGCGGCACCGCAACAGCAAACCGCCGACGAGGAGCCGGTGCACGACGGTCTGGAGAGCGACGTGGCCGCACTCTGGTCCGAGATCCTGGGCCAGCAGGTCACGGGGCGCAACATCAGCTTCTACGACATGGGCGGCAACAGCCTGATGTCCATGCGGCTGACACAGCGGCTCGCCAAGAAGTTCGGCAAGCCGCTCACGCTCCGCCGAGTGCAGAAGGCCGCCACCGTTGCGGACCTGGCCCGTCTGGTCGAGGAAACACCCGTCGGTGCAAAGGGAGCCACCGCATGACCTCGCTTCTTCCCGAGCCCGCACGCGCATGGCTCCGCCCGATCGCCGACGGCACAACGGCGCCCGCCGGCACCGTCGTCTGCCTTCCGCACGCGGGCGGCAGCGTAGGGGTGTTCAGCACCTGGGCCGGCCATCTGCCCGACGGACTGCGGGTGCTGGGCGTGCAGTACCCGGGCCGGGCGGACCGCAATGACGAGCCTCTGCCCGAGGACCTGCCCAGCCTCGCCCAGCACATCGCGTTCAGCCTGCAATGGCTCAACGGCCCCTACACACTGTTCGGCCACAGCATGGGCGCACTCCTGGCCTACGAGACGTGCCTCAAACTCGCCGGTCTCGGGATCGCCGGGCCGGAGCACCTCGTCGTGTCCGCCAGCCCGCCCCCGGACCACGCCGTCACCCCCGGCCGCGACGACCCCGGCAACGCCGCACCGGACCTGCCCGACTCCCTGGCGCAAGAGCCGGAAGTCAAGGAGCACTTCGAGCAGCTCCTCGCCCAGGATCTGCGACTCCTTCAAGACTACGAGCCATCAGGACAGCCGGTGGATACCCCGCTCACCTGCCTGTACAACACGGACGACCCCGAAATGAACGAGGAAAACGCCGACGGATGGCAAAAGTTCACCACATCCGCATTCCGCTCCACCGAATTGCCCGGCGGACACTTCGCGTGCTTCCTAGACCCGGAGGCGACCTGGACGGTGCTCGAAAAAGACACAGTGCGTCATTGATTGAGTCAACTTTCCGCACCTGCCGTGTGACGGCACGCGGCGAGGGCACAGAGAACGGAGATACACAGCACAACAATCAATGGCCAAAGACTCTGGCAGAGTAGGCAGTTGACCGCTCCGGCACCGAGTCACGCACGTGCGGAGCAAGCATGCCGAAAGCCAGAAATTCCGCTCTCGGCGCCTTACTCACCGAATCACAGATGTCCAGCGGCGAACTGGCCCACGCGGTGAACGCCATAGGAGCCCGCCAAGGACAGAACTTCCGCTACGACCGGACGTCCGTGGCGCATTGGTTGACAGGGTCCTGCCCGCAGGGCCCTGTCCCCGAGTTGGTGTCGCAGATTCTCTCCACCCGGCTGAACCGGCTCGTCACCCCGGCCCAGACCGGGCTGCTCCCCCAACGCGCCACGACGGCACCGCCCCCGCGCTCGGCCGACCTCGTCCTGCTCGATCTGGGCACGACAGAGAGCGACCCCGCCCGGCACGCCGCTCTTTTGCGCGCACCGTGGGTATCCTGGCGCACGCTCAGCACCGCACCGCATGACGCGGTCCCCGCGGGCCGTCTGCCGAGCGGCCCGCGCACCCTGCACGACAACGACCTCGCCCTGCTCGACTGGTACCGGGGTCAGTTCACCCAGCTCTTCGAACGCTACGGCAGCGGAGGCGTGTTCAGTGCGCTCCGTGCGTTCATCACCGCCGACGCCGTCTCCTTCCTCGCCTCCCGAGCGCCGGCCCGCTCCCGACGTGCCGCGCAACGGGCCACCGCACAGCTCGTCCACCTGCTCGCGACCGCCAGCGTCGACGCCGACCGGCTCGGGCTGGCACAGCGCTACCACCGCGTGGCCCTGTCACTGGCCGACGAAGCAGAAGACGGCGATCTGCGCGCCATCATCCTGCGCTCCATGTCCAACCAGGCACGCATTGTCGGCTACACCGCGGACGCGCTGCACCTGGCCGAGGCCTCGCGCGCCGGAGACGGCCACCTCACGCCCGCAACACGCGCCTTCCTCCTCACCGGGCAGGCAGCCGCCCTCGCCACCGACGACACCCGCGAACAACCGGCACTCTCCGCCCTGGACACCGCACACCGCCTCCTCGACGAGAACGCTGCAGACTCCGATCCCTACACCGGGTACAGCCGCGCTGCGTACGAGCATCAACGAGGCGAGGTCCTGTCACTGCTCGGAGATCAGCATCAGGCCGCCGAGGCGTTCGCGGCCTCGCTGGAACACCGCCCGCCCGCACACCGCCGCAGCCGTGGCATCACCGCCTGCGCATTGGCCTCCACGCAACTGCGCGTCGGCCACATCGAGGCCGCCTGCGCCAGTTGGACGAGCGCCCTGGAGACCCTGCACGTCGTCTACTCACCGCGGCTTCAACACCTGCTCACCAGGCTGCGCGAAGAAGCCCAGCCCTACCGTCACCACGCCCCGGTCCGCACCCTGCGCCACCACACCCGCGCCGCCCTCTCGCCACGACAGTCCGAGTGACGCCGGTTGCGTGACTGCTGAGCCGTTTGTCACCGGCCGCAGCCAGGACCACGCCGCTGCCGTCGCTGGGCCCAGCCCCCGCTACAGCTCCGGTGCAGTCGAAGGCCACCACAACATGATCAAGATGTTGAGGCGCAGATGTTCGGCCGCGCCGACTTCGATCTGCTCCGCAAGCGGGCCCTCCTGACCCACGCAGGGCATGCATTTCACGGTTGCTGCTTCGGTGCCGCTCCGTGGCCTGAGCACCGAAAGTGACCCTGAACCACCTTGTAGAGCCCACCGACCCCCCAGGCCACCGGCGGCAGGATGGCCTCAGCCGATGCGGTGCAGCGACGGATTGATCCAGCGTGGCTGAGGCGGGTCGAGAACACGCTCGGCGTGAGTGGCCGATCGCTGGTCCTGTCTGGTGGAGAGCAGCGGATCGTGCGTCAAACTGCGTGGCGCATTGCGCTGTTCAAGGGTCTGGATGGTTGTGCTGACGAGGGCGGGCGGTCCAGCCACATAGACATGCCGATCGGCCAGACACGGCCCCTCAGCGAGACGCTGCTGGAATTGGTCGTGAAAGCCGCGGACACGACGCGGGTCCGGCGGATACCACCAATGGCAGGTCAGCTGGCGGTGCCGACTCTCAAGGCCAGCCAGGCGCTGTCGATCGTAGAAGTGGTCGCGGCTGCGGGCCACCACGTGCACATCGATGGTGCGGGACGGGCAACGGCGCAGTTGTTCGGCGACGATGGCGCGGGCCGGAGCCCAGCCGGTGCCTGCCGCGATGACCGTCAGGGGCGCCTCGTCTTGCGCGCACCAGCCGTCGCCGGCGGGCGCGGAGAGGGTGAGGGTGTGTCCGGGAGACGCCTGGTCGCACAGGAGGGTACTCAGTGACCCGTCGGGGGTGCGGGCGACGTGGAGTTCCACCTCGCCGCGTGAGGCATCGTCGTCCGGTCGTACGAGGGAGTAGGGGCGCCAGATGCCGCGCAGTTCCGGATGGTGCACGGCCGCGTACTGGCCGGCGCAGAACGGGTAGGACTGGTCAGGGACCGCCTGGAGCACCACGGTGTGTCCGGTGCGGTCAAGACGGCGGGAGACCACCGTGGCCCGCCAACTCGCCGGAATACCTGCGGCATTGTCGCGCTGAACCGCGGCCAGCATGGTGTTCATGGCGAGGGTGTACACGTTGGTCCACGCCCGCTCGGTGTCCTCATTCCACGTGCGCGGCGTGTGCTCGGCGATGGATGCGATCAAGCTCCGGCCGACACTGAGGTAATCGCTCCGGGTAATGCCGTAGCGGCGATGATCACGCCCCAGCCGCTCCAGGTAGGACAGTGTGCCGGGGGCGTCGAGATGATCGATGACGTGCACCAGCGCGTTCAACAACCGCTCGTGCTGTTCACCGAGTTCGGCGGGGAAGAGCCGCCGCAGGTCCGGCCTGGCACCGAACAGGTGCGCATAGAAGAACCGGACCACATGCACTCCGCGAGCCCCGGCCCGCTGCAAGCTGTCCTGCACCAACCGCACGTCGCGCTCGTCCACTTACGCTCCCCCACGCCGTCTGCATGTCCCGTCCCGGGGAAT
>NZ_JAAGMG010001160.1 GCF_010548525.1 Streptomyces sp. SID14478 | reverse complement strand
CCGTCGCCGCGGTGACTCCGCCGACGCCGAGAACGACGGCGAGACGGAGCACGGCACGTCCGACGACGACCAGGCCGAGTCCGACGAGGACTCCGACGCCGACGACCACGAGGCGCAGGCCGACGACCGCGACGACAACGGCGGGTCCGGGTCGAGCAGCAGCCGTCGCCGCCGTCGCCGTCGCCGCCGCGCCGGTGACTCGGCCGCCGACGCCGAGCCGCAGTCGACCGACGACCCGGAGCGCACGGTCGTCAAGGTCCGCGAGCCCCGCAAGAAGGACAGCCACGCCGACCGCGGCACCGGCCCCGACGAGGTGCAGTCCATCAAGGGCTCCACGCGTCTGGAGGCCAAGAAGCAGCGCCGCCGCGAAGGCCGCGAGCAGGGCCGCCGTCGCGTCCCGATCATCACCGAGGCCGAGTTCCTGGCCCGCCGCGAGGCCGTCGAGCGCGTGATGGTCGTCCGCCAGAACGGCGAGCGCACCCAGATCGGCGTGCTCGAGGACGACATCCTCGTCGAGCACTACGTCAACAAGGAGCAGTCGACCTCGTACGTCGGCAACGTCTACCTGGGCAAGGTCCAGAACGTGCTGCCGTCGATGGAGGCCGCCTTCATCGACATCGGCAAGGGCCGCAACGCGGTCCTCTACGCCGGTGAGGTCAACTTCGAGGCGCTCGGCATGGCCAACGGGCCGCGCCGCATCGAGTCCGCCCTCAAGTCCGGCCAGTCCGTGCTCGTCCAGGTCACCAAGGACCCGATCGGCCACAAGGGCGCCCGCCTGACCAGCCAGGTCTCGCTGCCCGGCCGCTACCTGGTCTACGTGCCCGAGGGCTCGATGACCGGCATCAGCCGCAAGCTGCCCGACACCGAGCGCGCCCGGCTGAAGACCATCCTCAAGAAGGTCGTCCCCGAGGACGCGGGCGTCATCGTGCGCACCGCCGCCGAGGGCGCGAGCGAGGACGAGCTGCGCCGCGACGTCGAGCGTCTGCAGGCCCAGTGGGAGGACATCCAGAAGAAGTCCAAGCAGATCTCGACGTCGTCGCCGAGCCTGCTGTACGGCGAGCCGGACATGACCGTCCGCGTCGTGCGCGACATCTTCAACGAGGACTTCTCCAAGGTCATCGTCAGCGGTGACGAGGCGTGGGACACCATCCACGGCTACGTCAACCACGTGGCGCCCGACCTGTCCGACCGCCTGTCCCGGTGGACGAGCGAGGTCGACGTCTTCGCGACGTACCGGATCGACGAGCAGCTCGCCAAGGCGCTCGACCGCAAGGTGTGGCTGCCCTCCGGCGGCTCCCTGGTGATCGACAAGACCGAGGCCATGGTCGTCATCGACGTCAACACCGGCAAGTTCACCGGCCAGGGCGGCAACCTCGAAGAGACCGTGACGAGGAACAACCTCGAAGCGGCCGAGGAGATCGTGCGCCAGCTGCGGCTGCGCGACCTGGGCGGCATCGTCGTCATCGACTTCATCGACATGGTCCTGGAGTCCAACCGGGACCTGGTGCTGCGGCGCATGCTCGAATGCCTGGGCCGCGACCGCACCAAGCACCAGGTGGCCGAGGTCACCTCGCTGGGCCTGGTCCAGATGACCCGCAAGCGCGTCGGGCAGGGCCTGCTGGAGTCGTTCTCCGAGACCTGCGTGCACTGCAACGGCCGCGGGATCATCGTGCACATGGAGCAGCCCACCTCCAGCGGTGGCGGCGGCAAGCGCAAGAAGCGCGGCCGCGGCGGCAACGGCGAGCACCAGCACGAGACGCACGAGCACGAGCACGAGTCCGCGCAGACCTCCCCGGAGCCCGTCGAGGCCGAGGCCGCCGCTCCCACGGCGCTGCCCGAGGCCCCCGCGGCGGAGCCGACGGACGCTTTCGTCCCGGACGAGGAGCTGTACTCCAGCCCCGCAGAGGCGGAGGC
>NZ_JAAGMG010001123.1 GCF_010548525.1 Streptomyces sp. SID14478 | reverse complement strand
GGGTGCCGGGCGGGCCGGGGCCCGCTCCGGCTGTTCCGCCGTCGTGGTCATCCTCGCCTCCGTACTGCGATCCGTACTGAGTTCGGTGCTGTGTTCCGTGGTGCGTTCCGTGCTGTGGTGCGGGGTGCGTGGTGCGTTCCGCGCCGCCGGCCGGGGGCTGCGTGGCGTCACGAGAAGAGCCGGCGCCAGGTCTCCGGCCCCGGGTAGCCGTCGGCCGCCGAGCCCCGCCAGCCCTGGGCCCGCTGGAACGCCTCGACGTTGCGCCGGTCCGCCTCGCCCCAGCGCGGGCCCGGGCCCTGCGTGTAGTACTTGCCGAAACCTTTCTTCACGAGCTGCTTGCCGAGCTGGGTCACCGCGGCGCTGTTCGCTCCGGGGCGGAACGCCGCGGCGCCCGGGAAGGCCGGCACCTTGGCCGCCGACGCCGGCACGGCCGACGATCCGCCGGACCCGCCGGACCCGCCGGGGATGTCCTTGCCCTTGCCGCTGATCAGGTACGACCAGGTCGTGGGCCCGGGAAGACCGTCCGCGTCCTTCCCGCTCCAGCCCTGCGCCTTCTGGAACGCCTGCGTCGCCTTGCGGTCCGCTTCGCCCCAGCGCGGGCCCGGACCCTGCGCGTAGAACCGCTTGCCGCCCCGCTCCACGAGGAGCCGCCCGAGCTGGGTGACGTACCCGTTGTTCGCACCGGGGCCGAAGGACGCGGCGCCCGGGTACTTCGTCGTCGACGCGTCCGAGCCCGAGGTGGTCCCCGCCTTCACGCCCTTGTAGCGGTAGGCGACGTAGCGGCTGGAGTTGCTCCAGTACGCGTAGGGCGTGGCCTGCTTCCGCGTGCCGGGGCGGGTCTGCTCGTACGCGATGTAGTAGCTGCGCGTGTAGTCGGTCCAGCCGCCGAAGATCGTGACGTGCGAGCCCTTCTCCGGGTCGGCGGGGTTGTGGAAGAGCAGGATGTCGCCGGGCTGGAGCTGCGCCTTGGTGATCCGGGTGCCGTACGTCGCGAGGCTGCCCGTCCACTCGTTGCCCGGCAGGTCCCAGGCCATGGAGACGAACCCCGAGCAGTCCTGGCGGTAACCGTCCTTCCAGTACTTGTCCATGTCGTACGGGACCTTCGCCGCGACCCACGTCTTGGCACGGTTGATGATCGCGGCCCGCGTCGTGGTGCGGACGGCGCCCTGCTGCGCGAGGTCCACGGCCTGCGCCGGGGCGCCGGGGGCGCCGTGCAGCGCGCTGGTGCCGCCCTGCGGGGTCGTGTTCTCGCCGCCGGGGACCGGGTCCCCGGGTCTCGCCTCCTGGTGTCCGGCCGCGGCGGCCGGGGTCAGCTGGAGTCCGGCGATGACCGT
>NZ_JAAGMG010001085.1 GCF_010548525.1 Streptomyces sp. SID14478 | reverse complement strand
GCCAGGTCGAGGGCGAGCACCGCCCCCATGCTGTGCCCGTAGAGCATCACCGGCCGCTCCAGCAGCGGTGCCGCGGCGTCGGCGAACGCGCCGACGGCCTCCTCGACGTCCGCGGCCCACGGCTCGCCCTTGCGGCCGCCGCGGCCCGGCAGTTCGAGCGCCGCCACGCCGATCTCCTCGGGCAGCCGGCCGGCCCACTCCTTGAACAGGCGCGCTTCACCGCCGCCGGGGTGCAGGCACAGCAGCCACATCCGGACCTCGTCCGCCTTCGACCACACCCGTAGCGCGTTCATGCGACACCACACTGTTCCCGTCGAATCGGACGATGCTGCAGAGCTGGTTCGAGGTTCGCAGCGCCTACGAGGGCGTGGCAGTCGGGGAGTTCCCCTAACCGGCGAAGGGCGACAACGCCTCGGTCGGGGCGTCGTTCCGTGCCAGACTGCGGGGCGCAACGGCCGTGACGGCGAAGGGGTGAGGGCGACGGTGACCAGCTACGAGGCGGACGACGGACCGCGCATCATCGCGCTGTGGGGCATGCCGCGCAGCCGCTCCACGGCGTTCTTCCGGATGATGGCCGAGCGCGGCGACTTCCACGTCCTGCACGAGCCCTTCTCCAACCTCGCCGAGTTCGGCAGCCTGCAGGTCGGCGACCGGACGGTCGCCGAGGAGGGCGAACTGCTGGCGGTGATACGGGAGTTGGCGCAGTCCAAGCCGGTCTTCTTCAAGGACACGACCGACGAGCGCTACCCCGCGCTCCTCGCCGACGAGGCCTTCCTGGGCCGCGACGCCACCCACACGTTCCTCATCCGCCACCCCGCGCAGACCATCGCCTCCTACCACGCGCTCAACCCCGAGGTGCGGCTCCACCAGATCGGCGGGGAGGCCCAGTTCGAGATCTTCCGGGCGGTCGCCGCGAGGTCGGCCCGGCCGCCGGTCGTCATCGACTCGGACGACCTGGTGGCGGACGCCCCGGGCCTGGTCGCCGCGTACTGCGCCGCCGTCGGCATCCCCTTCCTGCCGGACGCGCTGAACTGGCGGCCCGGAGCGCGCAGCGAGTGGCAGCGCACCTCCCGCTGGCATGCCGAGGCCAGCTCTTCCGCGGGCTTTCGCGCGACGCCGGGCGGCCACGGGACGGACCCGGCGACCGACCCAGAGCTGTCGTCCTACCTCCGCCACCACCTGCCGTTCTACGAGGCCCTGCGCGAGCGCCGGCTAGTGCCGGCCGGCCCCGAGTAGCCGCGCGGCGGCCAGCCGGTCGGCCTTGCCGGTGGCGGTGAGCGGCAGGGTGTCCGCCACGACGACGCGCCGCGGCACCATCGACGGGTGCAGACGGGCGCTCAGGAACGAGCGCAGCGCCGCCTGTTCCACGTCGCCCACGACGATCGCGGCCAGGGACCGCTCCAGGGACTCCCGGCCGGTGACGAGGCACACCGCCTCCTTCACCCCGGGGTGTGCGAGCAGGACGCTCTCGACCCCCTCGGGCTCCACCCGATGGCCGTCGATCTTGACCTGGTGGTCCTCGCGCCCCGCGAACCAGAGCAGCCCCGCGCGTTCGCGCGCGAAGTCACCGGTGCGGTAGTACCCCTCGGACAGCGCGCGGGCACTGGCCTCGGCGGCGCCCTCGCCGACGTATCCGCGCAGCACGATCCCGCCGACGCACAACTCGCCCTGCTCACCGGGCGCGACCTCGGCACCGGCGGGGTCGCGCAGCGTCACCCGCACGCCGGGGACGGCGGTGCCCAGCGCCGGGAGCGCGGGCCACAGGGCCGGGTCGCCGGGCAGGGCGCACCGCGTGACGACGTGGGTCTCCGAGGGGCCGTACTGGTTGGTCAGCCGGGCGCCCGGCAGGCGCAGGAACATGCGCACGATGTCCGGGGTGCACTTGAGGGCCTCCCCCGCCGTGATCACCTCGGTGAGCCGCAGCTGCGGGGTGAGGGGGCTGGTGGCGGCCTGCACCGCGAGCATCTGCAGTGCGACGTACGGCAGGTGGAGCACCTCGATGCGGTTCTCGACCAGCCAGGCGAGCAGCGCGCCGGGACTGGCGCGGATCTCCTCGGGGACCACGACGAGGGTCCCGCCCGCGGCCAGCGTGCAGGCGATCTCCTGCAGTGACACGTCGAAGGCGACCGAGGCGAACCAGGCGACCCGGTGCGGACGTCCGCCGAGTTCGGGGAGCTGCCAGTCCACCAGGTTGTCGAGCGCGGCCCGGGGCATGGCGATGCCCTTCGGCCGGCCGGTGGACCCGGAGGTGAACACGTAATAGCCGTCCTGTGCACAGCGGTCGAGGCCCTGGGGCGCGGAGCGGTCCCGTCCCGGGCAGCCGTGCCGCCGCACGCTCTGGTCGTCGCCGATCGTCGCGGCCGGCGCTGCGGCGCGCAGCACCTGCTCGCGCCGCAGCG
>NZ_JAAGMG010001046.1 GCF_010548525.1 Streptomyces sp. SID14478 | reverse complement strand
CCGCCGCCACCCGGTGGACGGACTCGGCGGCCGGCGGATCGAGCTGTCCGACCCGGGCGATGCGCGCCGCCGTCTTCCGGGGCGTCTGCGAGTCGTCGGGGCCGATGCCGTGGTCCCACGCGGTGTCGGTGACCTCGCGCCAGGCCGCCAGCGTGCGCGCGGCGACATCGGCCTCCGTGCGGCCGGGCGAGCCCAGCCGCAGCGCCCTGAGGCGTTTTCGCCACAGCATCGGCAGCAGGGGCACGAGGAGGACCAGCAGAGCCGCCAGGGTCACCAGCAGGATCGTGCCGATCGGCGGGCCGTCGTCCGTCCCTGCGCCCACGACCGCCGCGGCCGTGTTGCCGCAGCTGCCGTCCCTGCGCTGTGCCGCCGTGCAACTCTGCGACGACGACGGCTGGGAGGCCGAGGGGGCCGAGGAGGCGGACTCGCTCGGCGCCGCGGGGTTGCTCGGGTCGTCCGACGGGCTGTTGTCCTGCGTGTACGAAGGGACCGTGCCGCGGCTCGGGGTGGGCTCGAAGCGGGTCCAGCCCACGCCCTCGAAGTACAGCTCCGGCCACGCGTGCGCGTCCCGCAGGCCCACCGTGTAACTGCCGTCGCCCGCGGGTGCGCCGGGCGTGAAGCCGACCGCGACGCGGGCCGGTATGCCCAGCGTGCGGGCCATCGCCGCCATCGCGAAGGAGAAGTGGACGCAGAAGCCCTCCTTGTCCTTCAGGAAGCGGGCTATGGCGGCGGAACCGCTGCCCGCCTGCACCTGGACGTCGTACGTGAAGCCGCCGTTGACCGCGAAGTAGTCCTGCAGCTTGACCGCGCGTTCGTAGTTGTTCGCCGCGCCCTGCGTGACCTTGAGCGCGGTCGAGCGCACCACGTCCGGCAGCGAGCGCGGCACCTTCGTGAAGTCCTTCGCGATGTCCGACGGCGGTGCGCCCGCATTGGCCAACTGCTGGGCCGTCGGCTGCACGATCATGCTCTTGACGGTGTACTTCTGCCCCTGCGTCGTCTGCCCGTGGTCGCCGACGAGGGTGCGGCCGACCTGCTCGAAGCGCCAGCGCCCGTTGATCGACACCTGTGTCGCGGGGAAGGGCATCGGCAGCCAGTCCTGCGAGTACCAGTCGGCCGCCGCGATCCTCGTCGTGATCTCGGTCCTGCCGACATCGGCGTCGAGCCCGCGCGGGTTCGGCAACGGGCGGGGCACGTCGGTGATGCTGCGCACCGAGGGACGCCACGTCGTGCCGTCGAACTCGTCGAGCGCCACGATCCTCATGTACATGTCGGAGGTCTGCTCGGAGTTCGTCCGGTACGACATCACGGTCCGGTCCTCCGGCTGGTTCAGGCTGTTCTGCAGCGAGACCAGCGGGTTGACCGCGGAGATGGTGCCGCCGCCACCCGTGCCGTTGCCCACACCGCTGCCGGAGGGCCCGAGGAGGCCGCCGTCGAGCGCGGGCAGGGCGAGCGGCACCACCAGTGCGATGCCCAGGGCGAGCACACCGATGCGCCGGCCGGTCCGGACCGGGGCGACCGCGCCGCCCGCACCGTCCTGCCCCGGGGCGGCGGGTACGCGCCCCGTGCCGCCGAACACCCGCCCCCACTGCGAGAGCCGGTCGCGGCTCTCGGCGAGCAGAAGCACCAGATAGCCGCCGGCCGCGAAGAGGAACCACAGCCAGTCGGTCCCGCCGTCGGAGAGTCCCGCGGCGACCGAGTACAGCGCGAGCAGCGGAAGTCCTGCCGGGGCGGCGCTGCGGAACGTCACCGCGAGCACGTCCACCGCGAGCCCGATGACCAGCGCCCCGCCGACCAGCATCAGCCGGATGCCCTCGGACAGGGGGGCCGGGATCATGTACTTGCTGACGTCGTCGCCGCCCGTCTCCAGCAGCAGCCCGAAGTGCCGGAAGGCGTCGGGCCCGGGGACGATCCCGCCGAGCGCCTGGTCGTGCGCGAAGACGAGCGTGAGCAGCAGCAGGGAGACGAGGGCCTGCGCCGCGACCGTCAGCGGGCGGGCCAGCGGGACCCGGCGGGCCGCCGCCCCCACCGCGGCCTGGATCACCAGCAGGATCGCGGCCTGGAAGATCCACGTGGACCTGTCGACCAGGGGGAGCAGCGAGCACGAGGCCAGGAACGTGGCCAGCGTCGCGCAGATCGACAGGCGGGCGCCACCGCTCATGACCAACCTCCCGTGGTGCCGGCCGAGCCGACCGTCCCCGTGCGCTGCCGGTCCGCCTGCCGCCACATGTCCACGACGGCGGCGCCGGGCGGCACCACCACGGCGGTCCAGCCGGCTTCCTGCAACATGCGCAGCCGCTCCGTGCACCGCTTCGAGGGCGGCGTCCCGGGGCCCTGCACCCAGGACTCGCTGTCCAGGAGGAAGGCGACCGCGCCGCCGCTGCGCTGGCGCATCTTGGCGACCACGGCGGCCTGTTCCTCGTCGAGGTCGCCGAAGAAGGCGACCAGAAGTCCTTCGTTCCCGCTGCGCAGTACGTCGTACGCGGCGGAGAGCGTGTACGCGTCGGAGTGGTCGACGACGGCGAGCGTGTCCATCATCAGGCCCGCCGCGTCCGCCGATTCCTGGCTGGCCCCCGCGAACCCGTCCGTGCCCTCGCCCGGTACCACGCTTCCCGTGTCCGTCAACAGCCGCACGGAGAAGCCCCGTTCCAGCATGTGCACCAGGGCGGAGGCCGTACCGGACACCGCCCACTCGAAGGCCGATTCGGGGCCCGCGCCCTGATAGGCGGGACCCCGCGTGTCGATCAGGACCGTGCAGCGGGCCCGCTGCGGCTGTTCCTCGCGGCGCACCATCAGCTCGCCGTAGCGCGCCGTCGAGCGCCAGTGGACGCGGCGCAGATCGTCGCCGTAGCGGTACCCGCGCGGGATCACGTCGTCCTCGCCGGCCAGTGCCAGCGAGCGCTGCCGCCCGTCGCCGTACCCCTTCGCCTCGCCGGACAGGCGCACCGGCGGCAGCGGTTCCACGCGCGGGATCACCGTCAGGGTGTCGTACGTCGAGAAGGACCGGGTCAGTTCGCACATGCCGAAGGGGTCGGTGAGCCGCAGCTGCAGCGGGCCCAGCGGATAGCGGCCGCGCAGGTCGGAGCGGACCCGATAGGACACTTCGCGGCGCCCGCCCGCCTCGACCCGGTCGAGGACGAAGCGGGGCCGGGGCCCGAGCACGTACGGGACCCGGTCCTGGAGCATCAGCAGGCCCGTGGGCAGCCGCGAGATGTTGTCCATCCGCAGGTGCACGCGCGCCTCCGAACCGGCGGGCACGCGCGCGGGGGAGAGGCGGCGGCTGCCCGCGACCCGGTAGCGGGTGCGGTACAGGACCCCCGCGCAGACCAGCGGCAGCGCCGCGAGCAGCAGGCCGACCCGGAGCAGGTCGCTCTGGCCCAGGACGTACGCGCAGATCGCGGCGGCGATGCCGGCCGCGAGGAACGAACGGCCGCGCGTGGTCAGACCGGCGAGCGCGGTGCGCAGGCCGCTCTTGTCACCCTTGTCGTTCGTCGAGTCGTCGCCGTCCGTGAAGCCGCCCCCGGCGTCCGCCCCGTAGTACCCCCCGGCCGTCATCACAGCCTCCGGGTGCCGGGCGGCTGCTGGTCGTACATCGGGGGCGTCGTGTTGTCGAAGGCCTGGGGCGCGCGGGTGTCGGCGGCCGGGAGCGGGGTGCGCTGCAGGATGTCGAGGACGACCTGCTCCGCGGTGCGCCGGTTCAACTGGGCCTGCGCGGTGGGCAGCAGACGGTGTGCCAGGACCGCGACGGCCAGCGCCTGGATGTCGTCCGGCAGCGCGTAGTCCCGGCCGCTGAGGGCCGCCGAGGCCTTGGCCGCCCGCAGCAGGTGCAGCGTCGCGCGCGGGGACGCGCCGAGTCTGAGGTCCGGGTGGTTGCGCGTCGCGGCGACCAGGTCGACCGCGTAGCGCCGTACGGCGTCGGCGACGTGGACCGTGCGCACGGCGTCGACCAGCTTCACGATGTCGTGCGCGTGCGCCACCGGCTGCAGGTCGTCCAGGGGTGAGGCGCCCCCGTGGACGTCGAGCATCTGCAGCTCGGCCTCCGGGTTCGGATAGCCGATGGACACGCGCGCCATGAAGCGGTCGCGCTGGGCCTCGGGCAGTGGGTACGTGCCCTCCATCTCGACCGGGTTCTGGGTCGCCACCACCATGAAGGGGCTGGGCAGTTCGTAGGTCTGGCCGTCGATGGTGACCTGGCGCTCCTCCATGGACTCCAGGAGCGCGGACTGCGTCTTCGGGGACGCACGGTTGATCTCGTCGCCGATCACGATCTGCGCGAAGATCGCCCCCGGCTTGAACTCGAAGTCCCGACGCTGCTGGTCCCAGATGGACACACCGGTGATGTCCGACGGCAGCAGGTCGGGAGTGAACTGGATGCGGCGCACCGAGCAGTCGATGGACCGCGCCAGTGCCTTGGCGAGCATCGTCTTGCCGACGCCCGGCACGTCCTCGATGAGCAGGTGCCCCTCGGCGAGGAGCACGGTCAGCGAAAGCCGTACGACCTCCGGCTTGCCCTCGATCACACCCTCCACCGACCTGCGCACCCGCTCCGCAGTGGTGGTCAGATCAGTGAGGCTCGCTCGATCGTCATAGGTCGTCACCCGGCCCTCCTCGGCCCGTACATTCCCGGGCCGACGCTCTGTGACGCGGACCGGCCCACCCCGAAACACGGACACCACGCGCGAAAAGTTCCGTCGCTCGCGCGGGGTGCCACACACGCATTCTTGTTGGCGTTACCGGTTCGTGTCACTCGCCTGTGGATAACTGGCCGCGATATGTCGAGGCTTAGGACCTTTTGAGGGGACGGCCGACCGGTGGCCGACCGCCTCGTGTCACGCCGGGTCGATCTCGCGGAGCAGACCGCTCTTCACGTCGAACACGAATCCGCGCACGTCGTCGGTGTGCAGCAGGAAGGGAGAGGTGCGCACCTTCTGGATGGACTGGCGCACGTCCTGGTCGACGTCGCGGAATCCTTCGACGGCCCATGTGGGGCGCTGGCCGACCTCCATCTCCAGGTCGTGCCGGAAGTCCTCGGACAGGCCCTCCAGGCCACAGCCCGAGTGGTGGATGAGGACCACGCTGCGGGTGCCGAGGGCGCGCTGGCTGATGGTGAGCGAGCGGATCACGTCGTCGGTCACGACGCCGCCCGCGTTGCGGACGGTGTGACAGTCGCCGAGCTCCAGACCGAGCGCCGCGTGCAGGTCGAGGCGGGCGTCCATGCACGCGACGACGGCGACCTGCAACACGGGGCGCGCGTCCATGCCGGGATCGGTGAAGGCAGCGGCGTACCGCGCGTTCGCCTCGACGAGGCGGTCGGTGACGGTGCCGTCGACGGCTATGGCGTCTTCGGAGGGGAGGGATGCGGAAGTCGTCATAGTCATGACGGTAGTGGTCGCGGAGCGCCCGGGCCTGCTGTGAGACGGGACAAAGAACGTCATCAAGCCTTGTTGTGAGCTAACCCACAGGGGTGGGAGGACCGCGACCGATCGGGTGAATTGTCCGGAGATACGGCTTCACGGGGACGCGGCCCGCGACGCGCAGGCCAGTTGATTGACCGGGGAGCACCGTGGACTAAAGTGACGCCGAACCCCATTTGAACCATGCAACACGGAGATCCCGGCGCTGCCGGACGCTCCCCGCGTGCGCGGCGCGTACGTACGGCTCGGCCTCCTCCCGCTCCGGTCGGCCGGCGTCACTTCCCCGGCGCCGACGGACCACCATCCCCTTCACGAGCGGGCGGGGACCCGGCAGTGCGTACCGCCGCGCCGGACCTGAGAGGGCCCAGGAAATGACAGGGCACGAAGCGCTTCCTCAACAGGGCGGTGGTGGGCGACGGGAGGGACAGCGACACGTCCCCGTCATGCTCCGGCGCTGCCTGGACATGTTGGCTCCGGCGCTGGCCCAGCCGGGAGCGGTCGTCGTCGACTGCACGCTCGGCCTCGGCGGACACAGCGAGGCGCTGCTCTCCACGTTCCCCTCCTGCCGCCTCGTCGCGCTCGACCGCGACAAGGAGGCGCTGCGGCTGTCGGGCGAGCGGCTCGCGCCCTTCGGTGACCGGGCCACCCTCGTGCACGCCGTGTACGACGAACTGCCCGAGGTCCTCGACCGCCTGGAGATCCCGCGCGTCCAGGGCGTCCTGTTCGACCTCGGCGTCTCCTCCATGCAGCTCGACGAGGCCGACCGCGGCTTCGCGTACGCCCAGGACGCGCCGCTCGACATGCGCATGGACCAGACGGCCGGGATGAGCGCCGCCGAGGTCCTCAACACGTATCCGCCGGGCGAGTTGGTGCGCATCCTGCGCCAGTACGGCGAGGAGAAGCAGGCCAAGCGCATCGTCTCGGCCGTCGTGCGCGAGCGCGAGAAGGAACCGTTCAGCAACAGCGCCCGGCTCGTCGAGCTGATCCGCGACTCCCTGCCGCAGGCCGCCAAGCGCACCGGCGGCAACCCGGCCAAGCGCACCTTCCAGGCGCTGCGCATCGAGGTCAACGGCGAGCTGAGCGTCCTGGAGCGGGCCGTTCCGGCCGCGGTGAAGGCGCTCGCCGTCGGTGGCCGGATCGCCGTCCTGTCGTACCACTCGCTCGAGGACCGACTGGTCAAGCAGGTGTTCGCGGCCGGCGCCGCCACCACGGCGCCGCCCGGCCTGCCCGTCGTCCCCGAGCGCTACCAGCCGCGGCTCAAGCTGCTCACGCGCGGTGCCGAACTTCCCACGGAGGAAGAGGTCGCCGAGAACCGCCGGGCCGCCCCGGCGCGGCTGCGGGGCGCGCAGCGCATCCGCGAGGACGTCAACGAATAAGGGTCGGAACAGGCCGTCGAGTGAGGCACGCGCGCGTAGAGGGGTGGTCATGACCGCCAAGAGCGGCTCGAAAGGTTCCCAGGGCTCCCGGGCTCCCCGGGGCTCCACAGGCGAACTGCGGGGGAGGGTCGCACGGTTGGCGCGGCTGTTCCCGCTCTCCCCGTCCGGCGGCGCCCAGGCCGCCAGAACTCCCTTCGTCCTCCTCGTCGTGCTGCTGCTCGGCGGCGGCCTCATCACGCTGCTGCTGTTGAACTCCTCGCTCAACGAAGGATCGTTCAAACTCAGCAGGCTCAAGAAGCAGACCACCGAGCTGACCGACGACGAGCAGCAGCTCCAGCGCGACGTCGACTCCTACTCGGCGCCCGACGCCCTCCAGCGCCGCGCCCGCGAACTCGGCATGGTCCCCGGCGGCGACCCCGCGTTCCTCACCCCGGACGGCGCCGTCCGCGGTGCGCCGACCCCGGCCGCGTTGCCCTTGCCGGTGCGCCCGCAG
>NZ_JAAGMG010001006.1 GCF_010548525.1 Streptomyces sp. SID14478 | reverse complement strand
CTGCCGCTCGGCGCCGCCGGCCTCACCGAGACCCGCACCACGCGCACGCTCCAGCCCGGGGTCACCCTCACCCGGATCGTGCGCGGCGCCGACGCACCGGCCCTGCCCTGGACCGTCGAGGTGTCCATCCCCGGCGGCGCCACGTCCCCTGACCCCGACGCACCTCCGACGGCACTGAAGGACCGGGCCAGCGCCGACGAACTGGCCGCCGCACTGCGGGCGGACGGGTTCGACGCCCGCGCCGAGGACGTCGTCACGCCCGCGACCACCGATCACGCCGGGGGATCGCTCGGGTGGCGGGTCCGCGTCGGCACGTACGACTCGCAGAGCGCCGCGACGGCCGAGCAGACCCGGCTGCGCACGGCCGGGTACACCGGAGCGGCCGCGTACACCGGTTGGGACGGCGATCCCGCCGACCGCGGCCCCTGGCGGATCGACGTGCTCACCATCGATCCGCACCGCTTCCACGGCAGGCTGAAGGCGTCGTACGGACCGGACCTGGAGAACCGGGAGACGACCAGCGCCCTGGCCGCCGCCGACGGCGCGACCGCCGCCGTCAACGCCGGCTTCTTCGTCCTCGACCCGAAGGCCGGCGCGCCGGGCGACCCCGCCGGAATCGGCGTCTACGACGGACGGCTGCTGAGCGAGACGGTCGACGGCCGTCCGGGCCTCGTGATCCGCGACTCCGCCGAACGCACCCGGATCGACCGGTTCACCTGGCAGGGGCGCCTCGTCGGCCCCGGTACCTCGCTGGCCCTGGACGGCATCGACCGCGTACCGGGACTGATCAGGAACTGTGGCGGCACCGCCGACGACGTGCCCACCGCCCTGCCGCTGCACGACACGACCTGCACCGACCCTGACGAACTCGTCGCGTTCACACCGGAGTTCGGCAGCAGCACCCCGCAGGGCGACGGGCTGGAGGCCGTGCTCGACCGGCACGGGAAGGTCGTCGCGACGCGCTCGCCGCGCGGCGGACCCCTTCCCGACGGGGGCAGCTCCGTCCAGGCCACCGGCACCGACGTGGCGCGCCTCGCCGCCGTCGCGAAGCCCGG
>NZ_JAAGMG010000967.1 GCF_010548525.1 Streptomyces sp. SID14478 | reverse complement strand
GAGGCGTCGGGGCGGGCCCGCCAGTCGCCTCCCCGGCCGAGGTCGAACACGCAGGCCGCCGGCACCACGGGGACGACCCGCTCCGGCCCGCCCACCGGGATGCCGCGACCCTGCTCCTCCAGCCAGGCCATCACCCCCGACGCCGAGTCGAGCCCGTACGCGCTGCCGCCGGTCAGCACGATCGCCTCGATGTGCTGCACCAGGTTGCGCGGGTCGAGGGCGTCGGTCTCCCGGGTGCCCGGGCCGCCGCCGCGCACGTCGACGGCGGTGACCGCGCCGCCCTCGGGCGCGAGCACGACCGTGGTCCCGGTCAGGAAGCCGTCATCGGTGCGGGTGGCGTGCCCGACGCGCAGGCCCGGCACGTCCGTGAGTGCGTCGTTGTACGTCGTCATGCCTCATGCATACCAGTGCAGTTGGGCCTCCGGCGGGGCCTCTCCGGGCCTTCCGCAGGGCCTCTCGGGGCCTCCCGTTTGCCTCCCGTGGGCCTTCCATGTGCCTATCAGGGCCCCGCATGCCCGCGTGGGCCTCTGTGGGCCTCTCCTGCGGCTCGAAGGCGGCGTCGTCTCGGGGGCGACGTCGTCGGTCAGGTCGCCGCCAGGTCCGCCCGTGCGTTCCCGGCCGCCGACAGCATCACGCCGACCGCCACCGTCAGCGCCGCCACGACGCCCGCCGCGAACACCGCCCAGTGGCCCGCGAACGTACAGCCGAGCACCAGCAGCGCGCTCACCGGAAGCGCCAGTTGTTGTGCGGCGCCCACCTTGAAGTACCGCGCGTGCAGCGCCCACACCATCAGCAGGAACGCCGCTGACGGGATCGTCACCGCCGCGGACGCCGCGATCCTGGACAGATGCGCCGCGCCGACCGCCTGCTCGACCGCCACTTCGATGCCCGCGCCGATCGCCGCCGCCGACGCGAAGATGAAGTAGTGGCCGTACCCCCACAGGAACGCCTGCCGGTTGCTCCGCAGCCGGTCGTGGATCGGGACCGCGAAGTAGATCCACCACGCGGCGAACACGATGAGGAGCCCACCGGCCGCGATCGGCAGCAACTCGCCCAGCGCGTCGTGCTCCTCGATGCCGGACTTCACCGCGACCGTCGCCGCGGCGATCGTCTCGCCGAGCACGATGATGGTGAACAGGCCGTAGCGCTCGGAGATGTGATGCGGGTGCCAGGACGTCTGCCGGTTCCTCTCCGCGAACACCGGCACGCACATCTCCAGGACCGCCATCGCCAGGAACACCCAGTTCCGTGCACCCGACGGCGTGAACATCAGTCCCAGCCAGCCCACTTGGCACAGCAGCACCCCACCCGCGTACCGCAGCGCGACGGTCCGCTCCGCCCCGCGCGTGGCCTTCGCGGCGCGCAGCCAGTGCGCCGCCATCGCGAGCCGCATGACCAGGTAGCCGAGGTAGACCACCGTGAACTCGTCGGCGAACGCGCGCGAGACCCCGGCCGCGAGCACCAGGACCCCCGCGATCTGCACGAGCGTGACGACCCGGTAGATCACGTCGTCGTTGTCGTACGCGGAGGCGAACCAGGTGAAGTTCATCCACGCCCACCAGATCGCGAAGAAGATCCGCGCGTAGTCGATCACCCCGCTGCCCGTGTGCCCCTCGGCGATCGCGTGCACCAGCTCCGCCCCGCCCTGCGCCACCGCCACGACGAAGCACAGGTCGAAGAACAGCTCCAGCGGCGACGCGACGCGATGCTCCTCGTCCCGCTCGCGCTCGACCATGCGGCGCACGGGGGAACGGCCCGCCCGGCCCGCGGTGGAGGTGTCATCGGAGCCCGCGCTCGGTGGAGCGTGTGGAGTGCCCGGAGCACGTGGGGCGTCGGGGGCTCCTGGAGTCTCCGGGGTGCGCGAGGTCCCAGGGGCACTCGGAGCCGTAGAGGAGCTCGGGCTCTCGGGAGAGTTCGGGGTGTCGGGAGAGTTCGGGGTCTCGGGAGAGTTCGCGGTCTCGGGGGTGCCGGGATTCTCTGACGTGCTGGGAGTGTTCGGGGTCCCGGGGGTGCTCGAGGTGTTGGGAGTGTTCGGGGTCCCGGGGGTGTTCGAGGTGTTGGGAGTGTTCGGGGCCCCGGGGGTGCTCGGGGTGTTGGGGGTGTTCGGGGTGTCGGGTGCGGGCGTCATGCGCCCAGGACAGCAGATCAGGCAGCGGGGCGGGCAGTGCGGCACGCGACCCGTGCCGGACCCGGTCCCTCAGCGCCCGCTGCCCACAAGGCGTCACGGGCCGCGTGCCGGTAGCGCCGCACCACGAGGTCGGCCACCGCCGGATGGTCGGCGAGGGGCGCGGTGACCAGCTCGGCCGGGGCGGTGCGCAGCGCCTCGGTGAAGCGGCCGGGGGCCAGCAGGTGCGTCACGATCCCGATCCGCCGGTGCCC
>NZ_JAAGMG010000927.1 GCF_010548525.1 Streptomyces sp. SID14478 | reverse complement strand
GCACGCGGCCGGATCCCGACGGCGTGGGCGGAGACCGGCGAGGGACTGCCGACCCGGATCACCGTCATGACGTGGCGCGAGGCCGAGCACACCCGCATCGCGCTGAAGCGCGGGCACATGGTGGTCAGCGCGCAGCACCGCTCCGGCTACCTGGACTACGCGCAGACGTCCGCCGCGTGCGAACCGCCGGCGCAACCGGGCGCCGTCGTCGACCTGCGCACGGTGCACGGCCACGAACCACCGGACGACCGTGACACGTCCGGCCGGCTCCTCGGCATGCAGGCGCACTTGTGGACGGAGTTCGTCCCGACCGCCGAGCACGTCGACTACCTGGCCTTCCCCCGGCTGTGCGCGCTCGCCGACCGCGCCTGGCACGGCGAGCCGTCCTGGCCCGACTTCCGCGGCCGTCTCACCGCGCATGCCGCCCGGCTCGCCGTGCTCGGCGTGCGCCACGGACCGCTCGACCCGTACGTCCCCGTCCCCCACCGTTCCGGAAAGGAACTGCCATGAGAAGGACGCACCTCACAAGAACCGCCACGTACGCCGTCGCGGCCGCGCTCGGCTGCGCGGGCCTCTTCGCGCTCCCCGCCGGCGCCGCCGCGGCCACCGGCGACCTCAGCGTGCAGTACCACACGGGCAGCACCGGCAGCGACCAGGCCGAGCCATGGCTGAAGGTGCGCAACACCGGTTCCTCCGCCGTGCCGCTCAGCGGGGTCAAGGTCCGCTACTACTTCAAGTCCGATGCGGCGAACGCCAGTTACCGCTTCGCGTGCTCGTGGGCCGTGAAGGGGTGCGGCAACGTCACCGGTACGTTCGGGACGCTCGCCCATCCGACCGCGACCGCCGACCGGTACCTGGAGGTCGGCTTCACGTCCGGCGCGGGTTCGCTCGCGGCGGGCTCCGACACCGGTGATCTGCAACTGCGCTTCTACCGCGCGGACTGGCAACCGCTGAACCAGACGGACGACTACTCCTTCGGGGCGACGCAGTCGGCGTACGGGACCTGGTCCAAGGTCACCGCGCAGCTCGACGGCGCCGTCGTGTTCGGCACGGCCCCCGAGGGCAACGACCCGACCGATCCCACGGACCCCACCGACCCGACCGACCCGCCGGCCGACGGGGCCTCGCTCTTCGACGACTTCAACTACTCCGGGTACAACGACCCGAAGATCGCGGCGAACGGCTGGAGCGTGCGCTCCAACTCCGGGGGCCCCGGCGTGCCGGGCGCGACCTGGGCACCGGAGAACGTGACGTTCCCGTCCTCGGGCGGCAACTCCGTGATGAACCTGGAGACGTCGACGTCGGGCACGGGCGCGAGCACGGAACAGACCGAAGTCCTCACCAAGGCACTGAAGTTCAAGAACGGGACGTACGCGGCGCGCGTGAAGTTCAGCGACGCCCCCAAGAGCGGCCCGGACGGGGACCACCTGGTCCAGACGTTCTTCACCATCAACGACCTCAAGGCGCCGATGGCGGACGACTACTCCGAGTACGACTTCGAGTACCTGCCGAACGGAGGCTGGGGCGAGGCGTCCAACATCCTGTACACGACGTCCTGGGAGACCTACAACCCCGACCCGTGGCAGGCGGTGAACCAGCACACGGAGGGCCGGCAGAGCTACGACGGCTGGCACGACCTCGTGCTCACCATCGACGACAGCACCATCCGCTATTTCGTCGACGGGCAGCTCTTCGGCACGCACGACGCCGCGTACCTGCCGGAGCGGCCGATGTCGATCAACTTCAACCAGTGGCTGATCGACCTGGCCGGACAGACGAGCACCAGCCCGCGCGCGTACGACCAGCAGGTCGACTACGTACTGCACGTCAAGGACCAGGCGCTCACCCCGGCCCAGGTGGCGGCGAAGGTGACGGCCTATCGTGCGGCGGGCACCACGTTCGAGGACACGGTCCCGGCGTCCTGACCCCGCGTCACCAAAGGGCGGGGAGTCCGCGCGCCCCACACGCACGGACTCCCCCATCGGTGCTTCCCCTCCCCGGGTCAGCCGCGGCTCAGATGGCGACCGGCCCGGGACAGAGTCTGCCTCGGGCGGGCCGCGAACTCATCCCGCACCCCCGGCTTTCAGTAACCTTGCGTGTTGAATCAGTGGCGAGATGTGACGGAGGTGAGCGGTCAACTCCCTTGCGCCAGAAGGGACTCAGTGGTCCGGATTTCGCCTTCTGGCTTGATCCCCCGCGCTCAAGCAAGGCCGGAAGTGCCTCCCGGCAAGCGCTCTCCACACCGGCTGCAGTAGCGTGCGTCGCCGTCCTCGGCGGCGCGACCGCACTCCGCGCACACCCGCGGCAGAAGGCAGGGCGCCTCGCCGCCGTCCGCCGTGACCGCGCCGGGGGCCCGCCGGATGGTCATGCCGGGCCGCCTGCGGTGGGCCGTGAGGTACACGAGACCGTCCTCGCCCGCGCTGACGGCGCGCGGCTCGCC
>NZ_JAAGMG010000891.1 GCF_010548525.1 Streptomyces sp. SID14478 | reverse complement strand
GCCTGCTGCGCATCGGGTCCACCGCCAGCCGCGCCCTGCCGGGCTGGCTGCGCCGCCTGCGGTCCAACGCGGCCTGCCTGGACGCCGAACCGACGCTGCGCGTGGACGTCTCCGCGCACGCCCTGCTGCGGATGGTCGCCGAGGGCGGGCTCGACGTGGCGTTCGTGCACGAGGTCGAGGGCAGCCCGCTGCGCGTCCCGCCGGGGCTGGTGTGCCGCATCCTCGTCGAACGCGAGCCGCAGTTCGTGTCGTTGGCCACGGACCATCCGGCGGCGGCCCGCAGCGTCGTACGGCTCAGCGACCTGGCCGGCGACCGGTGGATGGTCGACCCGACGGTGGACGGCGAGTGGGACGGCCTGCTGCGCGCCCTGCGTTCGGCCGGCCTCGACCCCCGCGTCCTGCACGGCGACTACCTCACCGCCGCGTCCCTCGTCGCGACCGGCGACGTCGTCGCCCTGTGCCAGCCCACGTCCCGGGCCCGCACCGACATGGCGATCCGGCCGCTGCAGGGCGACCCCGTGGGCGTACGCCTGCTGCTCGCGGCCCGTTCCGAGGCGCTGCTGGACGCGGTGCTGCCCGATCTGCGCGCCGCCTACGGGGAGGCGGCGCGGCAGGCGCCCGCCTACCGCGAGCGGCTCGCGCGCCTGGACACCTGGGCCTCGACCTGAAGCCTGTCCCCGCCGGCGGGCCGTAGGCCCCTCCACATTGGGGACCAACGTCCGGGACCCGGTCTGACCTGGGGTTATGGGCCATTTACAGGAGTGCGGCCGGGTGTGGGCACGGCTGTTACACGACGTACGGACGACGCACACACAGCGGTTCTAGCTTCATATCTGTCGACGCCACAAAAGGGCGCAGACAGGGATGAACAGACCGAGCCACGAGGGAAGCACCATGCGCGCCACTCGACGTACTTTCCGCACCGCCGCGATCACCACCGGCGCCATCGCCGCCCTGGCCGCCCCGGCCGCGGCCGCCTTCGCGGACACCCCGCCCGCGCCCCAGCAGTCCGCCACCACCGGTGACCAGGACCAGACGACGCCGAACGGCAACGGCTCCGACGACCAGGGCAACCAGGGCACGGACCAGGGCGACCAGGGCACCGACCAGGGACAGGGCGACCAGGGGAAGGGCGACCAGACCGACCCGCCGAAGCCCGGCGACTGGGAGTCCAAGGGCACCGTGGACCTCGGCGACGGCTGGTCCGCGAAAGTTGACGTGAACGCCTCGGCCCGCTCGGCCCGCGCCCAGATCTCCCAGGACGGCGCCGCCAAGGGCAGCCTGGAGGCGTACGACGGCTCCAAGTCCACCAAGATCGGCGACTACACCTTCACGCTCACCAGCGACGGCACCATCACCGCCAAGAAGGACACCCAGCCCCCGAAGCCCGGCGACTGGGTCTCCAAGGGCACCGTGAACCTCGGCGACGGCTGGACCGCGAAAGTCGACGTGAACGCCTCGGCCCGCTCGGCCCGCGCCCAGAT